>CAZHEH010000013.1:0-78007 GCA_964531695.1 uncultured Planctomycetaceae bacterium
CCAAAAACCGTCGCAACCTTGCTTCGCGCGGGGCCTCATGAATAATGCGGGTTAGGTGGATTAGCCCTGGCATTTACCAAGAAGAAAGGTTCTAGATTATATACTCCAAAAGATTAAATTACTTTTCCTTTTATTCTTCCTTTTACAGTGTGGATTGCCGGCTCGACGGCCACGTCGCTCATCTCTGTAGTTCTCGCAGCACTCTGATTTGCCCTCTTCGGCGCTCTTCGCTCCCTGGCCTACTGGCCACCCCGTAAGGGACACCCCCCGGCCAGATGAGCGGCATCCGGCTCGGCCGCGCGATGGAGCCCGCCTTGGCCGTCGACTGCGGCGTGCAATCGCCCCGATGGGGCTCCGAACTCGAGGTAGGCCCTCGGTCCCGGCCCTGACGGACCGGGCTACCTTCTGCGGCCGCTGCCGCGGCCGGGCCGGGACGAGCCGAAGGGCAGCGAGGGTATTGGCGCCGGCGACCTCGGCAACACGCGGCCCTTCGACAATCCCGTAGGGATGAGACGATTCCAGGCCGGGGTGGCAACCCCGGCACGGCGCGGACCGATTCCCCGGCGAACCCCGGCCGGGGGGACGCCAAGCCGCCGATATCCGCGTCGATCCGAAGGCAATCGCGTCATCCCTCCGGGATTCCGGCCGGAGCGGCCCCTGTTGCCCGGGCTTCCGCCCCGGCCTGGAATCGAATCGCCGCTGCCGCGGCGCGCCGCCCCTCGGCTACTCGTCGCCGCCGGTGAGGTTCTCCAGCGCCTCGCGGCCCTGTTCCCCGACCGACTTGGCGGCCTGAATCGCCGCCTCGCCCGCCTCCACGGCCTTCCGCATCGCTTCCTTGGCCTCGGGCGGGGCGTCCTCGAGCTTGGTCTTGAGTTCTTCGAGGGCCTCCTCGGCCTTGTCCATGTCCTGGTCCTTGACGTGCTGTTTGATCTCCTCCAGCTTCTCGTCGGCCATCTTCCGGGCTTCCTCGCTCGTCTCCGGCGTATCCTCCCCGCCGCAGCCGGCGGCGAAGAAGGCCACCCCGAGCAGCATCGGCGCAATCCAAGCGATCTGTCTCATCTCTCGTCTCCTTGCTCTTGTCATCACGGGCTCGCCGCGCGGGCCCTTGCCACGCACGCTCCCGGGGGTCACGCGGCCGGCTGTAAGCCGCCTTTGCGGCAATTATAGGCAACGGCACGCATATGGTGCGATCGTATGTGGGGCAGGGCTTCTATCCGCCCTCGGGCCAGCCGCACTTCTACTTGGCTTGGCGACAGCACGCCGCGGCCGTTCGACGGCCGCGGATTCGCGGGAGCGGCGGCTTGCATTCGCGTCGGCTCGGCGCACAATGGCGGCTTCCCGCGAACCCCAGCCCAGGGAGCGAATCATGCGCTGCGTCAAGCACACCGGAGCGAAGGAAGTCACCGTCGTGGACATCCCCGACCCCGTGCCGGGGCCCTTCCAAGCCGTGGTGGACATGCGGATCAGCGGCATCTGCGCGTCGGACCTGCACATGGTCCGCGGCGAGCCCGGCCGCATGCCCGACCGTGCCAAGGGCCACGAGCCGTGCGGGGTCGTCTCGGCCGTGGGCGAGGGCGTGACGCACGTCAAGCCGGGCGACCGCGTGACGCTGTACCACTACCAGTCCTGCGGCCTCTGCGAGCAGTGCCGGCAGGGCAACTGGATGTGGTGCTCGGAGATTCGCGCCTTCGGCTGGCACGCCGACGGCGGACACGCGGACAAGGTTCTCACCGACGCCCGGAACTGCATGCCGCTGCCGGAGGAGCTGAGCTTCGAGGACGGGGCGTTCATCGCGTGCGGGGCGGGCACGACGTGGTCGGCGCTGCGGAAGATCCGCCCGTGCGGGGAGGACGTGGTCGAGGTCGTCGGGCTGGGCCCGCTGGGGCTGGTCGGCGTGGCGTTCTGCAAGGCGTTCGGCGCACGGGTCGTGGCTGTCGGGCGGCGGGCGGCGCGGCTGGAGATGGCGCGGCGGTACGGCGCGGACCTCGTGATCGACATCGACGAGGTCGACGAGCCGGCGAAGGTCGTCCGCCAACACTACCCCCGCGGCGTGGACAAGGCCTACGAGACCTCCGGCAACGCCGACGGGCAGCGCCAGATGCTGCGGGCCCTGCGCCGCGGCGGCAGTGCGGCCTGCGTCGGCCTGGGCAGCAAGGAGCCGGCCGTGAACCTCGGCGCGATCGCCGGGCCGCAGCTCTCGCTGCACGGCTCGTTCGTGATGAACGCGGGCGAGTACGACAATCTCGTGCGGTTCATGGTCGCCCACGGCATCTCGCTGGCGCCGCTGGTGACGCACCGCTACGGCATCGAGCAGGCGCCCGAGGCCTACGAGATGGCCCGCAGCGGCGACTGCGCGAAGGTCGTGTTCGAGTGGACGGACTGACGGCCGGCCGGCGCCTCACTCGCGCACGAGCAGGTACCACATGGAGCGTTGCTCTTCGGCCGAGGGGGTCAGAAGCAGGCCGGGCTCCACGTGGTGGCTCGCCATTTGGAGTTCGACCTCCGCGCCGCGCGAGCCGTCCGGGCGGAGGGCGAAGCATCGCCAGGCGGCGGCGCCCTCGGGGAATCGCCAGGTCCCGGCGCCCCGCACCTCGATGCGCACGGGCGCTTCGCCCCACTCGCGGCCGACCGTGCGCCGGTCCTCCGAGAATCGCATGTCCGTGTTCTCGCACCGCCCGCAGACGGTGATCAGGATCCTCTTGCTCTCCGCGATGCTCTTGCCGTCCAGCGTGCAGAGCGCCCCGGCGTAGAAGCCCGGAGAAGCGCGCTCGTGGCGCCGGACACGGACGACTGCCGTGTTGCCCGCGGCTGAGTACTGGCTGGATTCCCCCGCCCTCCACGTCACGTCCGGCTGCTCGACCCGCGGCGGGCGATGCGCCCGCACCAGCGACACGCGGGCGCGATGGGTCAGGAACGTCTCCCACTCGACGCCGTAAAGCAGCGAGTCCTGCACGGCAGCGTACAGGTCCCGCCCGTGGGCCGCGTGCAGGCGGGCCAGCGCCGCCGGCAGCCCTTCGGCCGGAACGCCCGCTTCCACCAGCGCGGGGCGGAGCTCCGGCGCTTCCCATTCGCCCTCGCGGAAAATCATCGTCCCCGCCGGCACGAAGCCCCATTTGGCGGGGTTGGCCTGGATGTCGAAGAAGCTCGAGAAGTGCTCCCGGTCCCACTGATCCGCCCGGTGCGAATAGGCGAACAGCCACACGCCGTCCCAGTCCTGGATCGCCGCGTAGGAGGCGACCATCGGCACGCACTCGGCCTGGTAGTCGTTCGGGGCCGGGTGGTTGTACTCGCTGACGGTGAACGGCTTGCCCGCCAGCCGGCTGCACGCCAGGCGGAACAGCGGCGATTCGGCGGGATGGTCCACCATCGCCTTCCGGTCGACGAGCCAGTTGCCGGGGTCCCACGGCCGGCCGGGGAACCGCGGATGCTGCCAGTAGGCGTGGGCGTCGATCCAGTCCATGTCCGACTGCGCCCACAGGCCGAGCGGGCCGAAGACGATGGTGCCCGTCACGAGCGCCCCGCAGCCGAGGTCGTCCTGGAGGAACGACCGCATGCCGCCGTAGAAGGCCTTCTCCGTCTCGGCGAGGAAGACCATGCGGTCGGTCGTGCGGGCAGGCGTCTCGCCCTCGGCGAACAGCGCGACGTTGCCCTCCCCGAGCGATTCGCCCTCCGCGAGGCCGACGCGCCCGCCGGGCATGAGCCGCACGTTGCGGATCCGGACATCGGCGTCGTCTCCGCCGAGCTGGAAGCATACGCGGGCGTCCTCCTCGGAGCCGCCGGCGGTGAAGCCGGCCCGAAACGTTCGCCACTCCTTGCCGAGCTTGGCCGTGCGGCGCAGGCCGAGGTTCCCCCACGGCTCGTGGTCCTGGCCGACGTCGTAGCCGATCTCGCGCGGGCGTTCGGCGCGGGCCTCGAAGAGGAGCGTGTAGTACCGGCCGCGGGTCAGTTCCAGTCCTCCGTGAAGGAACTGGACGTGCCAGCCCGTCTCATCCGCTTTGTCGATGCGGATGCGGACGCCGTCGGCCGTCTCCTCCGCCTCCGCCTCGCAGCCGTGGTGGGCCCCCAGCCACCAGCCCGGCCGGTCGTCCGTCCGCGCCACGCGCACGTCCGCCAGCACGTTCTCCCCCAGCGGCCGGGCGCCGACGCTCCAGGCCTTGGCCATCGCGGCATTCGTGCCGTACTTGGCCCGCAGCCAATCGTGCCACTTGGCGTGCAGTGCGTCCGCGTAGTACTCGGGCAGCGAGCGGAGACGCTCCTCCGCGCCCCACATGAAGAAGCTGTCCTCGTTGGAGATCTCGACGAACGCCACGGCCGGGTCGTCGGCATACCGGACCTCTCGGTATGGGTTCACGCGCGTGAGCAGTTCGCGGGCGTACCTCTTCTGCGCGGCGATCAGTTCCGGAGTGAACAGGCCGACCATCTTGTCGTACTTCGTGCCGGGGTCGGGCAGCTCGAGCACCTCGCTGTGCGTGCGCGAGACGTGCAGGTTGAGGTTCGAGCAGATGCCGCGCCGGGCGAGTTGGTCGATGAAGTAGTCCAGCCGGTCGAGGGCCTCGGCCGAGAGCTTCGTCGGCTCGTCGGGGTCCCAGATGCCGTGAGGAAAACCGGAGGAGTCCATGTGATGGAACCGCACGGAGTTGATGCCGAAGGCCGCCAGCCGGGCCGCGACCTTCTCGGCATCGGCATGGCTGGGGAAGTTCGCCCCGAAGCACAGGTTGACGCCCCAGATGCGGACCCGCTCCCCGCCGCGATGGAACTGCCCGTCGCGCACGACGATCCGCTCGCCGTCCGGGGGAATCGGCTCCGAGGCGGGCAGGCGAATCTCGGACTCCGGCGACATCTCCAACGGAATGACAAACGGGACGAAGTCGTCCTCGCCCGCGCGCCCGGCGGGGGCGAGAAGGCCGATCCATGCGAGTGCTAGGCCGATCCGGACCATGGCGTGCTCCTTGCTGTGCCTGGGGCGATTCTACGGACCACCCAGAGCGATCCGCAACGGGCAGAGCGCCGTGAAGGTCAGACGAGGAATACGATGTCACTCCGATCCGGTCGACACTCGGATGCAGCATCAGTAGAACGGCCGTGTGGCGCCGGAAGCAGACATCCTGAAACGACTTGGCGCCCTGGTCCGAGAGCGCAGGGAGGCCCTGGACCTGACCCAGGAGGCGCTAGCGGCGAAGGCCGGCATGAACCGCAGCTATGTCGGCGACATTGAGCGAGGGGCCCGGAACATAGCGCTGACCAATCTCGTGAAGCTCGCGGCCGCGCTCGACTTTCGGCTCGCCGACCTCATCCGCCAGCTGGAGGAGGGCTGAGATGGCCCCCACCGTATTCGAGTTACTTCAAGAAAAAGATGATCGCATTGACTACGATGCCGTGCTGTCGGCCTACCCTTGGTTGGTTGAGCCCGAGCAAGACTGCATGGTCAGTCCCGACAGCGATGGTCTGCTGTGCGGGCTCTTGATGACCACCGCATTTGCTTGGCGGGTCCGCGGCTTCTACGACGGTAAAGCACTTGTTGCAGACCATGCGGTTGTCCCCTCGCAATGCGTGTTTCTGGACATGGAGGTATTCAGGTCCGAGGTACGAAGCATTGGGCACCACATGCTTCTGTATAATCGCAACGACGTGCCACCCAACTGGGACCAGTTCCGCAATGCGCTTTCCGTAAACAACCTAAGGGGACATGATGGCCTTCATGACTTCCGACTGAAATACCCCTTTGCCACCGTCCACTTCCTGCTCGCCGTGGTCGCCCACGCCCGCAATGTAGAATGTCCCTCATCCGCAGTCGGGCCGCTCCTGTTCACAGATGGCACCTACAAGAACCTGTTCGGCTATACGGAGAACTGCCTGAATTGGCTTCAGTACCTTCGAGCTGATGAGCCGGGAAGCCCACTAAACGCCATCTTCTACGAGGATAGCTACACCATCGCACGTCTGATGCGGGGCATGAATGACTTCTGGCGGGCGCGGGACGCCATCAGCGTACGCGGACAGCGCGGCGACAGAGTGGCTATCACGACGCGAGGCGGACGGGGGGAGGTGGTCAACCTGGAGCCCAACGGGGAGTACCTCGCGTTTGACAGAGCCGCGAAGGCCCGCGCCGAGCGATTCCTGAAGCTACTGGCCAGGCAGACCGGCTGGGCCTACCTGTCCGACCGATGGTCGTGGCACGGCTGGGTTCTACGGGAGTTCACCAAGCAAGACCTGAAGAGCCAAAAGGTGTCCGTGACCGGCAAGAGCTTCTCGGCTATGGTCGTCCGGAACCCGCTGTCATTCGCGATGACTTCCGGAGACAACTACGAATACACACTCGAGGAGCCGGCCAAGCTCACGTAGCCCTTAGAAGAGCCGGGGCAGTTCGCGCTTCAGCCTCTTCTCCGCCAACTCGCAGTAATCCGGGCTAATCTCAAAGCCGAGGAAGTGCCTACCCAATCGCTTCGCGGCAACGGCGGTGGACCCGCACCCCAAGAATGGATCGAGGACGAGGCCCTCTTCCGGGCAAAAGCACTGGATCAGGTCCTGAGGAATGGCGTCGGGAAATGGTGCCGGGTGCTTGCGCTTGACCGGATCCTTGTCGCCAGCCATCATGTAGTCCCACACAGTGCCCCGACATTTCATCGCGTTGATGGGACGCCGCACTGTTTCTCCCGTTGTGCCATCGGTCTTCCGATTCCCGCTTCCGCTGAGTACCTTGCCGCCATGCTTGGAGGGTATCTTGAGGGGCTCCTTATTGAAGTAGGCGGGTCGTTGACCCTTCAGGAACAGCGCGATGTACTCGTGATCCACGCGAAAGCGATGCTGCCACCATGCCCCCTCCGTACCATTCTTTCGGTAGATCACGCACTCGAAGAGCTTGAAGCCGATGCTGTCGCACCAATCGACGATTGTCCGAAAGGAAGTGAGGGTCTTTCCGAAGTTCTGTGTCTGGTCCTGTATGACCATCGCAGCAATGCCGCCGTTCTTCAGGACTCGATGCAACTCCTCGCCTGTGGCATGCAGATCATAGGCAAAACCGTTGTAGTCCCTGATGCCATCGTACGGCGGGGAAGTGACCGCCATGTCAATGCACTCTGACGGAAGCTCCGACATCCCCTCAACGCAATCCATGCATTGGACCGTATCCAGCCAGTCGGCTCTGAGCCACTTCGCCGTCTGCATCTGTCCCATAGTCACCGTCTCCAGCCAGAGCGGGCGCTCCGCCCACCGCGGCTTGTCCATCAGCGGTTATACCGAACCCGGCGGTGCCAGCCAAGTCGGCCCTGCCCCACCCCCGCCCACCGGCTACCACCCGCTAAACCCCTGCCCCTATTCCCGATACGGCCCCATGGGCCGGAAGGCGAGTCGGCTGTTGGCGGGGATGCGGCCGGATTCCTCGAAGATCAGCAGCTCGTTCTGCTCCTGGAGCCAGCACTCGGGCAGGTAGTAGTACTGCTGCGGGCCGACCGTCCAGAACCGCCCGCAGTCGTGCCCGTTGAGGTAGATCTGGCCCTTGCGCGCCCCGACGATGTGCAGGAACAGCGGCTCGCCCTTCGGCTCGTATTTGAAGCCGGTGACGTACCACGCGGGCTGGTCCTTGCCGACGACCTTGCCGCCTTCCTCAGGCACGGTCCACTCACGCCAGGACCAGTCCGCCTCGCCGGTCAGCGACTCGGCGAGCGTGTGCAGGGCGACCTGCTTGAGGGCGCCGGGCGATTCCTCGCCCCACAGCATCAGCGTGATCTTGTTCTTGCCCTTCTTCAGGGCCGAGCCGAAGGTCACGTCGCCGAAGTTCGGCCCTCCTCCGGGCCAGAAGCCGCGCAGCTTGTCGTTGCACAGCACCGCGACGTGGTACGGCAGGTCCGTGAAGGAAAGGTGGATCGGGGCGACCTTCGTCAGCGGCACGGATGCCTCTGCCGCCCAGCAGGTGCATTCCGCCAGCGCCCCGGCCCGGTAGGCGTACTGCCGCGGGATGAGCCGCTTGGGGAAGCTCTCCTGCTCGTTGACGCGGAACTTGAGCGACTTCAGCGGCTTGGCGTCGTACACGTGGCCGAAGATGCCCTTCCTCTCGCCGAGTCGGCAGCCGGCGTTGAAGCGACCGAGGTTGTCGACCAGGGCGACCAGCACGTTGCGGCCCTTCTTGAAGCTCGCCGAGATCGGCTTGCGAACCGCACCCTCGCCCCGGCCCCAGGTGCCGATCAGCCGCCCGTTCAAGTAGAGCGTCGCGCGGTCTTCGCACTCGGGCAGGAAGAGCTTGCGCTGCCCGGCCCGCTTCGTGGTGATCTCCATGCGGTACCACGCGTAGCCGTAATGCACGCCGAGGCGGTCCACGTCCCTCGGGCCGGAGATCCGGGCCCACTCCAGCTCCTCGCCGTCGGCCGGCTCCGTGCAGACGCTGATGCGCTTCCACGCCTTCAGCCGCGGCGCCGTCGGCTTGCGCGCCGAACCGGCCTCCTTGACCTTGCGGTGCGAGAGCTTGCCCTCGTACGACAGCAGGGCGTACTGCTTCGCGCCCCGGGCGTGGACGATCTCCTCCTCCGGGTCCTCCCCGACGTACGCCGGGCCGAACAGGATGTGCTCCTCGAGCGGCCACGTCCGCATCGCCAGGTCGCTGTTGACCAGCACGACCCGGAGGCCTTGCCATTCGACGATCTCCGGCTCGTCCTTGGCCGGCACTTCCGCGACGGTCTCGCGCCCGTTGACGCTGAACCGCGCCTCCCAGCCGGCCGGGCCGTGGAGAATCAGGGTGTTCTCGCCGAACAGCCCCAGCGGCGTCAGGTTGGCGTAATCGAGCGTGATCTCCTCGCTGAGGGCCAGGTCGACCGGCACGGCCGCGGCGCCGACGGGCGCCAGCGGCACGTCGAGTTCCCGGCCGCGAGGCAGAGAGACCCGGACCCGGTCGATGTCGTCTCGCCCGCTGTTGGTCACGACGGCCCAACTGCCCTCGGTGCCGGTGAGGTTCAGCACGTCCGAGGCGTCGTGGATGTTGACGCCCGGCTCCTCGACGAAGCACGAGGCGAAGAACCGCCCCATGTGGTGGGCCAGCAGGTTGACCAGCCGCGTGAGATAGTACTTTTCCGTCAGTCCGCCGCCCTCGGCCAGGGGGGCGTCGTAGTCGTAGCTGGTGGTCTGGTACGCCTCGGCCCCGTGCGGCAAGCGGCTGCCCCAGAAGCCGAAGTTCGTGCCGCCGTGCCACATGTACGCGTTGTACTGGCCGCCGGCACCGAGGATCTCCATCTGTCGGCGGGCCACGTCGCGCGGGTCGCGCTCGGCATGCTCACCGCCCCAACGGTCGAACCAGCCGACGTGATGCTCGGTGAACAGCAGCGGCGCGCTGGGCTGTCGAAGCGAGAGATGCTTGAGCTGCCGCACCTCGCGTTCGTAGCCGTTGAGGCACTCGATCGCCTCCGGCACGGGCGGGTCCGTGCAGTGGTTGCACGTGAGGATCGGGATCTCGAACCCGGCCCGCTGGAAGAGCTGGCTGATGAACTCCAGATACCGCAGCCGGTCCGGCATCGTGGTGTCGGTGTACTCGTTCTCGTTCTGGATCAGCAGGATGTTGCCCCCGCGCGGCACCTGAAGCTCCGCCAGCGGCGTGAGCACCTGGCGGAAGTACTTGTCGAAGTAGTGCGTGTAGGCGGCGTTGTTCGTACGGAAGCTCACGCCGCTGCGCGCCGTCAGCCAGCCCGGCAGGCCGCCGAAGTCCCACTCGGCGCAGATGTACGGGCCCGGACGCAGTATCACGTACAGCCCCAGCTCCCCGGCCGTGCGCACGAACTCGACGACGTCCTCCTGCCCCTCCATGCGCCACTCGCCCTCTGACGGCTCGTGAACATTCCACGCGACGTAGGTGCTGATGCAGTTGAGCCCCGCGCGGCGCGCCTTGACCAGCCGGTCCCGCCACAGCTCGTGCGGCACGCGGAAGTAGTGGATCGAGCCGCTGGCCAGCCACACGCGGCTGCCGTCCACGAGGAAGCTCCGGTCATCGTAGGTTACGGTTGCCATGGCGATGCCCTTCGTGCGAGCCCGCGCCCGGCCCACCTCGGCAGGCCGCCTGCACGGCCGCGGCGGGCCTGTTCCGCAAGCCGGATGCATTACGGCGCGAGCGATACGGCATGGACTGCGATGGCCGGCATGGGCGAATGCCGGCCAAGGCCCTTGGTAACAAGTGTCTTCCGACATCTCCGAGTGTACGAACGGCCAATCGGCATGCAACAAAAAACGCCGACACGGCAACCTCTGTCGCTTATGTCAATACAAAACACAGCCACCAAACACGCAATGCTGGCCGCACGTTGTGATGCCGATGGCGCCAACACATAAAAACAGGCGATTCGGACGTATTTCGCTCACGGCCGGGCGCGGCGGAAATTCCAGTTAAGAACCCGTAAACTGTCAATCATTCGCTTGACGCGGGGCCGATGTACTGCTATAGTACTCGTGGTTCAAATGTCCGGTCCGCTCGGTGCTCAACCGGACTCGAATGAAGGATCAGGTGTGCGTTGCTCGCGCATGCGATCGTCTTGCTCGGCTCGCCCACCACAGTATCAAGAGAGGTGTACTCATGCTCACGCTCAAGCGAAGGGGAGTCCTTCCAGTATTGGTCGCGGCTGTTCTACTCGTCGGCGGTGCCGCGCAAGGCGCGGTCATCTGGGACTTCGAGAATCCGGACAACAACCCGGACAACGGCTACAGTATCTCCGAAGTCATTGATGCCGATGGCATTCAGGTCGGCGACAAGCTGATCCGTTTCATCGAGGTCACTACGTCCAAGACGCAAGGCACCGTTGCGCCGGGCGCGGACGCCATTCAGGTCAAGGGCGTGCGTTTCGCCGGGATGGGGCCCGACGGCTACGAGCTGGGCCTGAAGTTCAACGGCGGCTGGTCTGCCGGAGGGCAGGAGATCTCGGATACCACCCTCACGTTCAGCGTCGAGGTCGTCGACCCGGAGCTCACCGAGGGCTGGCTGATCAAGGACAACAAGCTCTCGCTGGCCGCCTTCGGCGTGTCCGACCCGCTGCCCGGCACCAGCACCGAGCAGGGCGGTATCGTCAGCGTATCCGAGAACGTCTACGGCAAGGACACCGAGTTGTTCCTGCCCAACAGCCCGGACAACCCCTCGATCGCTGACAAGTTCGCCTACTACCGGACGGACAACGACAAGCAGCTCTACGACGAGGCGGAGTTCGACCCCCTCGCCAAGATCTGGATCAAGAAGGATATCGTCGCCAACGGCGGCGACCTCCAAACCGGCTCGGCTCACATCAGCGAGTTCTACCAGCTCTTCAGCCAGGTGCCCGAGCCGACCACGATGGTATTGCTCGGCCTGGGCGGGCTGGCGCTGATTCGTCGGCGACGGCGCGACTGAAGCTAAGTCGCATCCCCCGAGTCACCATCAGGGCCCCGTCCATGCGGCGGGGCCTTGTTCTGCGCGGGCGGCGCGGCGGCCGCGGCATTCAGACCGACGGGCGGGTCGTCGCCTGCTCGCCCGGCGCCTCTCCCGAGGTCCGCTCCATCCACTCGTCCCGGTTCGCCTGAATCCGCCGGAGGATGTCCTCCATCTTCCGGCGCTTCTCCGGCGTGAGGTCCGCCTCGTACTCGACCATCTCCTCCTCGATGGCCCGGTCGATCGACCACTCGTGCATCAGCACGCGGTGCGCCGCGAAGGTCATGCCCGTGCGGTCCCGCCCGTGCTGGCAGTGCAGCAGCACCGGGCCGGGGCTCGTGCGGATCGACCGCAGGATCTCCACGAACTTCTCCTCGCTGGGCACCAGCTCGCTGATCGGGATGTGCACGAACTCGGCCCCCGCCTCGGCACACTCGGCCCGCTCCCGCTCCAGCATCTCCGGCTCGGTCGCGTAGGTCCGCAAGGAGATGACCCGCTCGATGCCGTACCGTCCCAGCGCCCCCCACTGGAGCCCCCGCGGCTGCCGGCACCGGTAGACCCGCCCCGGCTCGATCTCGCCGAAGTACCGCAGCCGGTAGGCCCGGAAGTAGAACACCACGGCGAAGACGATCAGAACGACCGCCGCAAGAACCGCCAGCGGGCCGGGGCGAAACAGCTTGCGAATCCGCATCATGTGAGTGCTATGAGCCAATGGAGGCATCCTTTGCATGCGTGGAGGCCGCGCCGGCCTCGCCTTGAGCCGGCAGCGCCAACTCGGCCCGGACCAACGGGTGGTCCGAGCAGTCCGTGTCGATCATCTCACCGGCGGTCGCCCGCAAGCCGCGGACCACCATCCAGTCTACGCGCTGGCGCCCGGCCTGGCCGACGTCCGGCACGGCCGTCACGCCCGGCTCGGCCAGCAGGGCCTGAATCCGCGGATCGTCGTCCGGCGTGTTCATGTCGCCCATCAACACGACGGGCTCGGCCAGGCAGCGGAACAGGGCCAGCAGCGTGCGGAGCTGCTCGACGCGGTCGCGCCGGCGGTCCACGTGCGTGACGAGCACATTCAGCCCGGTTCGGCCCCAATCCAACCGCGCCAGCAGGAAGCTGCGCTGCTTCTTCGTCCCGAGGACGGGAATCCGCTGCCACGCCACGGCCGGCAGGCGGCTCAGCAGCCCGTTGCCGAAGCTCATCCGCCCGAAACGCCGCTCCGTCGGAGCGAAGAGCCACGGCAGCCCAAGCTTGCGACCGAGCCGGGCGGCCTGGTCCGGCCGGCCGGCCTTCGGGCCGTGGACCTCGTTCAGGCCGATCACGTCCAGCCCCCCGAGCGCGGCGGCCGTGCGGTCGAGGTCGGCACGGTTGCCGGCGCCCTTGCCGCCGTGCATGTTCAGCAGTCCGATGCGGATCGGCCGGTCGGTCGGGAACGGCTCGGGCGGCGAGTGCCCTTCCGGCGAAAACAGGCCGACACCGTGCGCCGGCCCGGCCGGGCAGCGCAGCGGCCATTGGGCCGCGCCACGCGCCATGCGCCAGAAGCCCATCGAAACGTCTTCCAGAATGTGGCTGAATCGTTTCACGGGAGCGGTTCGGTTCCGGCAGGTCCCGTGAGCATATCAGGTCCGGGGCCCGCGAGGGAACGGTCTGCGCATGGGCTCGCCGGGCGCCCCGTTGAACAGGCCGTTCCTGCCCCGATCGGCGGAAGCCATGCTTCAACGAACCGTCGTCGTTTGGCTCGCGGCGGCCGAGACACTATACTCCTCGATCAGGGTCGCGCCGCGCGGGCGCGGCGCTCGGCCCCGCACCATGCCGGAATCGGAAGCCAAAACCCGCCGCCGCCGCAAGTGGCTCGTGCCTGTGCTCCTCGTGGGCGGGCTCGTGGCCGTCGCCGGCGGCTATGTGCTGCACCTGCGGTACGTCCGCAAGAACTTCGACACGGTCGTCGACGGCCAGGTCTACCGCTCCGCCCAGCCCGGCGCCGCCGACCTCCGCGAGTGGCGCGACGAGCACGGCATCCGCACCGTGCTGAACCTCCGGGGCAACGAGGAACGCGAACCCGTGCGGGAGGAGATCGCCGCGGCCGGGGAGCTGGGGCTGAACTACGTCTGCATCCGCCTGCCCAACCGCGAGCACCCGGACCCGGAGGACATCGCCGGGGTGATCGAGGTACTCCGCACGGCCGAGCGGCCCATCCTGTTTCATTGCCGCTCGGGCGCGGATCGCTCCGGCGTCATCGGCGTGGTCGCGGCGATGCTCGTCGGCGGGGAGAGCTACGAGCAGGCGTCCGAGGAGCTTTCCTGGCGGCACATGCACATCGATCGCGACCCCGAGCACGTGGCGGGCTTCATGATGCTGTACGAGGACTACTGCCGCGAGAAAGGCCTGGACACCGCCGGCTGGGAGCAGTTCGAGCACTGGTTCGAGACCATCTACAGCCCGCCGCGGCGGGCGAAGCCGACGACCCGCCCCACCACGCGACCATGACCTCGCCCGACGCGAGCGATTCGGCGACTTCGCTCGGCCCGGCCGGGCGCGACGACGGGCCCGGCTGGCGAGCCGCCGGGCTGCTGGCCGCCGCCGTGCTGGCGGTCTACCTGTTCACCGCATCCCGGACCACGCTCTGGGACCGCGACGAGCCGCGATTCTGCCGGGCGACCGTCGAGATGCTCGAATCGGGCAACTACCTCTACCCCACCTTCAACGGCGAGCTGCGCCCCGACAAGCCCGTCGGCGTCTACTGGCTGCTGGCCGCCTCGATCTCCCTGCTGGGGCAGACTTCTCTGGCCTGCCGGCTGCCCTCGGCCGTCGGCATCGCCGCCACCTGCCTGCTGACCTACTACGTCGGGCGGCGGATGTTCGGGCGCCGCGCCGGGCTGGCGGCCATGGCCATTATGGCGACCGGCCCACTGGCGATGTTCATGGCGAACTTCGCCACCGCCGACGGTGTGGCGATGCCGCTGATCTGGGCGGCCGTGGCGTGCTACGTGGCGGCCGTGACGGCGCGCGCGCGGTGGTTCCACTGGGTCGGCTTCGCCGCCGCGGCGAGCGGGGCGATGCTCGTCAAGGGCCCGCTGGGCCTGATTCCGCTCGCCGTCGTCGGCGCGGCGTGGGTCTTCGCCCGCGGCCGGGCGCCGCTCGGCCGGCGGACCGTCCTCGCCGCGGGCGCCGCGACCGTCCTGGCGGCGGTGCCGTTCGTCGTGTGGCTGCTCTGGGCCGATCGCGCCAGCGGCGGCGAGCTGATCGCACAGGGCATCGGGCGGCACGTCATCGGGCGGGCCACGAGCCCGATGGAGTCGCACGGCGGCGGCGGGGCCGAGTACCTGCTGTACCTGCCGTACTATCTGCCGGTGGTCGCGGGCGGGTTCTTCCCGTGGGTCGCCTTCTCCTTCGCGGGCGTGTCGGCGCTGGCCGGCGGGCGGCTCGGCGGACGCGCCGGCGGCGCCCTGCTGGCGGGCATGGCGCTGCCGGTGTTCGTGGGCTTCTCGCTGGTGGCGACGAAGCTGCCGCACTACGTCCTGCCCATGTGGCCGGGGCTGGCGGTGGCGACCGGCGCGATGCTCGCGCGGGCCGCGGCCGGGCGGCTGGCCGAGCGCGACGTCAAATGGCTGGCCCGCAGCGCGTGGACGCTCCGGCTGGCGGGCGCCGGCGCGGCCGTGGCGCTGGCGGTGGCGCCCTGGCTGCTGCCGATGCCGGGCTTCCGGTGGCCGTGCGCTGCCGTCGCGGCGGTCCTCGCGGCAACGTGCCTGCTCGGCGCCCAGGATGTGGCGGCCAAGCGCTATCCCCGCGCCACGGCCACGCTCGCGGCGGGCATGCTGGCGGCGTACCTGCTGCTGGCGGGCCTCGCCGGCCCCGAGATCGAGCGGGCCAAACCGATTCCCGAACTGGCACGGCGGATTCGCGAGAATCACCCCGAGGCCCCGCTGGCAACGCTGGGCTTCGACGAGCCGTCGCTGTATTTCTACTCGCGCCGGCACGTGCGGGACTTCGTGAACGAGCCGGACGGGGCCGAGCGGGCCGTCGCGTGGCTGAACTCCGCCAAGCCGGGCATGCTGGTGACCACGGCGGACATCTGGCGCGCCCTCGAGGAGCGGATGGGCCCGCTGCCGGGTCGGGTGGTTCACCGCGCCGAGTTGGTCAACTACGCCAAGCGGGGACGCCGGCGCGAGCTGCTGCTGATCGAGCGGGCGCCCCTCCGAGAGACAAGCGCCGCGGGCACGGCCGCAGGCCCGTATCGGCGCCGCGGCACCGGCGCCGGAGACGCCGGTGGCGCACCGTGGATGAGGATTACGTCGCCGACGGCGTCGGGCGCCGGTTGCGATGGATGAGCATCAGGTTTCGGATGTAGATGAAGCTGTTGAGCGAATAGGCCAGGATGAACAGGGGGTCCGCCCGCTTGACGGCGTACACGAGCAGGCCGGCACTGCCCACGATGCTGAGGTACCAGAACACCTCGGGCACCACGCTCTTGCCGGCCTTTTCGCTGGCGATCCACTGAATGAGGAACCGCATTCCGAACGCACACTGGGCGATGAAACCCATCACGAACCACGCGTCCAGCTTGCTGACCAGCTCATTCCACATCTCGGCGAGCTTCTCCGTCATCCTGCGGCTCTCCCATCTCCGTGGTGGTGTAGCGGATGGCGCGGGACTGCATCCATCGCAGCGCCATGATGTCTCGGATCGCCTTGATCCGATTGCGAACCCCGTACTTGGCCACGCCGGCGACGCGCGGCCGGTGGTTGACCGGAATTTCCTTCACGGTGAACCCGCCCATGCGGGCGAGCGTCGGCAGGAACCGGTGCAGCCCGTTGAAGAGCTTGAACGACTCGGCCACCTCGCGGCGGAAGACCTTCAAGCTGCATCCGGCGTCGTGGATCGACTCGCCGGTCATCCAGTTGCGGAAGCGGTTGGCGTTGCGGCTGATCCAGCGGCGCAGGCCCGTGTCCCGGCGGTTCTTCCGCCAGCCCGTGAGCATGTCGCACTCGCCGCTCTCGACGTGCTCCAGCATCCGCGGCAGCTCGGACGGATCGTTCTGGAGGTCGGCGTCCATCGTGGCGAGGACCGCACCCCGCGCGGCCCGCAAGCCCGCCTCCAGCGCGGCGGTCTGCCCGCTGTTGGCGTCCATCAGGATCACTCGGAGCTGCGGCGTGTCCCCCCGCATCTTCGCCAGAAGCTCTCGCGAACCGTCCGTGCTGCCGTCGTCGACGACGACGAATTCCCAACTCCGCCCGATCTCATCCGCCGCCGCCTTCACCTCGTCTCGCAACGTCTCGAGGTTCTCGACCTCGTTGTACGCCGGCGCGACGAACGAGATATACACGCCCTGGTCTGCTGTCATGGTCGTGACTCTACCGCGCTGTACGTGCCCCCGCACGCGACGGTTTGCGGCCTACGCGCGATGACCCGGCCCCGCCGGGTCGCTTGGGAGCGGCCGGGGGCGCCGCTGCAAGTACGCCGAGGGACTGCCATCCCTCGGCGCCGTGCCGCCATGCCGCCATGCCGCAAAGCCGCCCGGGACCGGGCCGCCCAGCGCCGAGAGCCCCGGCGGTGCGTGCGTTGGAGGAATTCACCCGCGGGGAAGCGCCCGCGAGCGACCGAGCCCGCGCTTGCCTGCGACGCGGCGGCGTGGTAAAGCCCTTGCCATGGTCGACGCCGCCACAAAACGCAAGAAGGTCTACACGATCCTGCTGATCGTAGTCCTGGCCACGATACTGGTCAAGGGCGGGCTGGTGGTCCGCTCCAACGTCAAGACCCCGCCGACGCACAAGGACTACCCCCGCTGGCATCGCATCGCGCGGCGGGCGCTGGAGGGCAAGACGCTCGCCGACCCGCGCGGCGCGGAGGCCGTCGCCATCGAGGACCACGAGGGAGAGGTCGGCTTCTACAAGCTGCCGCCCGCTTGGGCGATCTACACCGCCCCGCTGGGGCTGTTCCAGGTCTTCGGGGCGTACGTGTACACCTACTACTACCTCAGCGTCGGCTGCGGGGTGCTGTGCGTCTTCCTGGCCATGCGGACCATCCACGGGCGCTGGCTGCCCGAGGACCCGTGGAAGTGCGTGATCCCCGTGTTCTTCTTCCTGCCCCTGGCCGTCGACGACCTGCACAACGGCAACACGAGCTTGATCCTGCTGCTGCCGCTCATGGCCGGGGCGTACCTCGCCTCGCGCGGGCGGCGCGTGCTGGGTGCGCTCGGCTGGGGGCTCTGCGCGGCGCTGAAGGCCTACCCGGCCGCGGCCGTCGGGGCTCTGCTGTTCGTGCGGCGCTGGCGGCTGATGCTGCTGTCCGTCGCGGCCGCCCTGGCCTGGACGCTGCTGATTCCCGGGCTCATCCGCGGCTTCGAGCGGACGTGGAACGACAACCGGGCCTGGGCCGAGCGCATCGTCATGCCCTACCTCGAAGGCAAGGAGAAGACCCAGTGGGACAGCAAGGCCCATAGCGTGCGGAACCAGTCGCTGTGGGGCGCCGTCACGCGGTTCACGCGGCCTCTCAACGCGATGGGCGAGTACGCCGACGAAGATCCCATCTACGTCAACTTCCTGTCGCTCTCGTCCAAGGAGTCGACCATCATCTTCGCGGCGCTGGTGCTGATCGCGGCGGGCATCACGGCCGGGGTCTGCTGGCGGGCCGGCCCGCCCACCGGCCCGCTGACGACCGCCTGCGACTACTCGCTGGCGATGACGTTCATCCTGCTGGCCTCGCCGCTGGTGTGGACGTACTACCTGACGGTCCTCCTGCTGCCGATGACGCTGGGGGCCGAGGTCGCCCTGCGCCACCGGAAGCACCCGCTGGGCAAGATGTGCCTGTGGGCCTTCGTCATCACGGTGCCGCTGTTCTTCGGCGGGCTGAGCATGTGGGCGCGGGCGTTCGGCACCCTCGGCTGGATCGGCGTGCTGTGGTACGTCGTGCTGCTCGTGCTGCGGGCGCGGATGAGCGAGCTGGAAGGGGCGGACGGACCGACAATGGCGAATGAGGAAGCCCGAACGACGAATCCATGACGAAGTCCGCATGACGATGCCGCATGGCCGCCTCATTCCGGATTCGGGCTTGTCTCGTCACTCCGGCGTCGTCATTCGTCGTTTTCCGCGCTAGCGTACAGGCGGAACCGGTCGCCCGGCTCGTCGGACACGGGGAAGCTGTCCACGAATCGCAGGTTCGCTCGTTCGAGCCGGCCGCCGACGGCCGGCGCTTCGGCCGCCTTCCGCGACACGAGAACGTAGCGCGTCGATGCCCCGAGCTCGTCCGGTTCCAGTACGTACTCGACCGGCCGGTCGACGTAGAAGAGGAACGCCTCGTAGCCGGGGTCGTACACGTGGGCCGTCTCTCCGGGCGGCACATGCTCCGCCACGGCCGCGGCGGCTCGGCGGTTCGGCGCATCGTGTGCCCCCACGTGGGCAACGACAGTGCCGGTATACAGCAGTATGCTGACGGCCACGACGCCGGCCGTGGCGAGCGACAGCAGCGGGCCGCCCCGAAGCTCACGCCAGCGCCGGATCAGCCCCGCACAGAGCGCCACGGCCAGCACGGCCGCGGCGACCGTGGCGGCCGAGACCTCGAGCGCCACCCCGGCTACCGGCCGGCCCATCCCGGCCAGTAGCACGACACAAACGGCAACGCCCGCCACCCCGGCGGCCGGCACGGCCAGAAGCGCCCGCCAGACGCCGTCGCTCCACACCGTCCGCCTGTGCTCGCCGAGCACCCACCCGACGACGATCGCCCCGAGCGGCAGCACGGGCAGCGCGTAGCGCGACAGCATGCCGGGCATCAGGCACAGCACCACGAAGCCCGCGACCATCCCCGCGCGGACCGCCCGGAAGGTCGGCCGACGCCCGGCCGGAATCTGCCGCACGAAGTACGGAACCCACGCCAGCGGCAGGAACAGCAGCCACGGCAGCAGATACAGCGGCGCCTTGACGATGTTCCACGCCCAAAAGCCCCACAGCATCTCCTCCGGCAGGATGCGCCCCCAGGCCTGACCCGACATGGCGCTCATCCGCTCGGCCCCGGCCCGCTCCCGCGCGAGCAGCAGCCACCCCACGCCGATCGCGAGGATCAGCGCGACGCCCGCGAGGTGCTGGAGGTCGAAGATGCGCTTCAGCCGCCGCTCCGAGTGCAGCACGAGCAGAACCGTCGCGTAGAACGGCGCCGCCAGGAACGGGCCTTTGATCAGCCCGCCGCAGGCCAGCAGCAGCGCCGGCGGCAGCCACAGCCACCAGCGATTGCGACCGGCCGACCAGCCGTCGAGCCACAGCACCGTCGCCAGGCCCGCCAGCGCCATGTAGACACCCTCGATCTCGATCTGGCGGCCCTTCGCGACCGCCCCGACGCACGTGAGCAGCGCGCACGCCGCCACGAGCCGCCCGCGGGCACTCATCCACGGCGCCCGCCCCACCGCCAGCAGCAACGCCAGCGCCAGCAGCGACAGCGCCGACGGCAGCCGGGCCGTGAACTCGTCCTGAACGCCCGTCAGGGCGAACGAGCCCGCGACGATCCAGTTAATCCCCGGCGGCTTGTTGAAGTACGCCCGCCCGCCGACGTACGGGACGATCCACTCGCCGGTCCGCAGCATTCGCACGGCCGGGAGGACGCGGCGTCCCTCCTCGCCCCGGAACTCCTCCCGGCCAAGGTGCGGAAGGTACACCACCGCCCACAGGACGAGCACGACGGCGAGCGCATGCTTGCGTTTCGGGAAGACTCTCATAGGGCCGGTGCCGACGCCTCCGGCGGCCGGGCGAAATCGCCCTCGATCCGCGGGACGCGGGGATTATACTGGCGTGACCTGATTCTCGCACGGCCGTGCCGCCACGGCCTCTCCGAAAGCTCGCCATGGCAGACCCCCCAAAAAACCGACCGCGCCTGTCCCGCCGGAGACGCCTTCTCATCTGGCTCGGCGCCATCGCCGCCCTGGCCGGGGGCATGTACGCCGTGTGGGACGGCTGGCTGGACGACCACGTCATCCCCAAGAGGTGGGGGCGGATCGCGCCCGGCGTGTACCGTAGCGGCATGCTGGAGGCCACGCTCGTGAAGCAAACCCTGGAGCGGCACGACATCGACGTGCTGATCCAGTTCAACGGACAGGAGCTCAGCGACGCCAAGCAGAAGGCCATGGAGGACGCGTGCGACGAGCTGGGCATCGAGTTGCTCCGCTTCCCCATGGCCGGTGACGGCCTGCCGCCGAACCACGACGTGTCCGTCTACGCCGACGCGGTCGCCGCGATGCACCGCGCGCGTCAGGACGGCAAGACGGTCGTGATCCAATGCAGCGCGGGCACGAACCGAACCGGCGCCGTCGCGGCGATTTACGAGGTCCTCGTCCTCGGCCGGTCCGGCGAGGAGGCCTACGAGCACCTGCTCGACTATGACTGGGACCCCGAAGACAACGCCGAGATGATCGAGCTGGCCAACTCCCGCATGGGCGACATCGCCCGCATGCTCGTCCAGCGCGGGGCGATCGACCGCGTGCCCGAGCCCCTGCCGGTCATCCGCCCGCCCGCGGGGGATTGATGACTCACGACGCCGCAGGCGAGGCCCTCGGAGCGTCGGGTTTCGGGCTTCGTCACGATCTCGTCATTCGGGCGTGGCGTCCCGCAGCCGCCGCGCGGCGGGCTACTCCGGCCGGGCCGTGCGCGTGTGGCTCAGCGCGAGGTTGCGCATCAGCGCGAAGGCCGTTTCCGGGGCGTAGCCGTCCACGACGTAGGACGAATAGCCCACGAGGCCGGCGGTGATGTCTTCCCGGCTGTAGTAGATGATGGGCCGCCCCGCGACGCGGACGACGCGCAACGGCAGCCGCTTTTCGAGCCGTCGCTCGCCCGTCCTGCGGCGGTAGCTCACGTCCTCGATCCTGATGCTGTGTTTGTCGACGTTCAGCAGCGGGTCGGACGCCTCCACGCGTCGCAGTGCGCCGCGGCCGTACAGCGTCTCGATCATCTCCTCGGCCGCCTTGGCGAACTCCTCGTCGCCGCCGACCGCGTCCACCACGAGCACATGCGGCCCGCCCTCGACGAACTTGCGGAGGGCGGCTAGCTGCTCGTCGGTCAGCTCGAAGTCACCGGTGCCGCTCAGCGTGGCGATCGAGGCCTCGGTCTCGGGCAACTCGGCGATGTCGATCGGCCCCACGACCTCGACCCGGGTGCCGTGCTTGTGCGCCATGATGCGCGAGAACCGCTGCCAGGCGAGCGGCTCCGGGTCGTGATTGCCCTCGAACGCCAGACGCGCCACGGTGACGGTCGGCAGCTTGTCGTCGCCTTCGGGCTCCTCCGGCCAGACCTTCGACCCGCGCGCGAGCAAGGACTTGTCCGTCACGTAGGCGGCGATATTGGCGGCCGCCTGGAAGGCCCACTGCTCGGTATCTCGCCGCTGGAGTTGCCACGACCGGGACAGGTCCGCGTCGGTGTGAATCACCAGCGGCCGCACGCCGTTGGAGATGACCCGAAGATTCACCCGGCGGGAGTAGCGTCGGAGGTCGAACTGCACGTCCCTCGCGTAGATCGGATGATCGCGGGGCAGCGTCTCCAGCTCGTAGCGGGGGAACATCTCCTTGTAGATCTGGCGCATGCCGTGCCGGAAGCCGCCGCCCCCGCACTCGGCCACGCTGAGAATCGTCCCGCCCTGGTGGACGAAGCGGCGTATGCGGGCGATCTGCTCGTCGGTGAAGTTCGGCCGCTTGGCGCCGGAGATGTACAGGATCGGGGCGTCGTGCCACAGTCGGGCGGGGACATCGAGGTTGATGATCTGCCAGTTGATCTCGCGCCGCTCGAAGACCTCGGACACCCACCGCGTCAGCGAGGCCAGGTCCCGCGGACGGTTGTTCCAGTCGCCGTCAAACTGCAGCTTGTTGAACAGAACCGGGCGCCGGCCTCGCACGAGAAACAGCATCGCGTAGGCGGTGGCGGCTTCCTTGCCGTACTTGCCGCTCCAGGAGCCGTCGTCCTTCTGGTCGTCGATGAGCCACATCGCGCCGGATTGGTACCAGTCCACCGTTCCGAAGTACTTGTAGCCGCTGGCAACGCCGACCCGCTCGATGCCGTACAGGTAGTAGTACATGTCCCCGTGGCCGCGGACCTTCTTCGACGTGTTGAGCGTGGGTTCGTCGCCCGACGCGTCGATGTAGTTGGCGTCCAACCAGTCCAGCCCGCGCTGCAGCGAGGCCTGGACCTTCTTGCCGACGCCGCCGGCATCGCAGCGGATGAACTGATTGAGGAAGATGTTGTCGACGCAGACGTACATGCTCGCCACGCCGGCCGTGACCATCGTGCCCGACGAGTCCTCCTTCATGTGAGAATCCGCGCCGTAGTACTGCCACCCGCCGTCGGCCTTCTGCGTCTCGTACCAGTAGGTGTACACCTTCTCCCAGTAGCCGGCCGGAATCTCCCAGTTCGCCGTCGCCCCGGCCCAGACGCCCAGCAGCCCGTACTGGCTGTTGGAGTTGTCGCCGCGGCTCTTACCCTCCCCGCGCGAGTCATAGCCGTAGCTGCCGTCCGCCGTGGATCGGATCAGCCGGTCCACGTCGAAGCGCAGGGGCTTGTGGTACGGCTTGCTCCGCTTGATGGCCGAGTAGAACGCCTGGCACCGCAGCCCCAGCTCGTAGGTCTTCTCGCTCTTGCGGTCGGCCATCCACTCCAAGGCGCGATCGGCCGCCTCCTCGGCACGCGTACGCAGCGCGTCGTCCTCGATGTAGTCGAGACTCTCCAGGATCGCGTAGGTCACCAGCGGCGTGCAGCCCTGCTTGTAATCCCCCCTGGGGAAGGGCCATTCCGCCCCCTCTTGACTCTCACACAGATAGCGAATGCCGTCGGCAATCGCCTTGTCCACGGCCGCGTCGAACCGCTCCACCTCATCGGCGGTCTTGAGATCGGCCGCATCCGCCGTGCGGCCGCACGAGACGTACGGAATCAAACAGCACAGGAGAATAAGCGGTAGGGTACTTCGCATGGCGGGGGCTCCGTCAACGGCGTATCGGGGGGTGTCCTGCTGCATCTTCATTATCCCCTATCGGTTGCGCCCGTGCAACGACAAAGCGCGCGATGCCGCCTCCGAACGTACGGCGCCGTATCGTGGCATGGGCAAAGCGGGGACAGGCACGTCTCCGCCCGGACGGGCCTCCGCTGCGCTGCGTCTGGGCGTCGCTTGAGCCCGTCCCCGTTTTGCCGCCCGCGGCGAGCGCAGTCGAACCCGCCTTGCCGGCGGGCAGGCCGAACAGCGACAGGCAGCCGGGTCGCCCATCGCCACTGACAGCCGCGCGTGGCAGAACGTCTTCCAGTAGTTCGTGTTGATCAGAACGTGCCGCACCTGCCGCTTGCCCTGAACGTTCGGCACGCGTCAGCAGCAGCCGACGCGCTCGCCCGGCCGAATTCGGCTGGCGCCAGCGCAAAGGCAAGCCCCTGCAAGCTGCTTGCCTACAGGGGCTTACGTTGACTGGGGATCAAGGATTCGAACCTTGACTAACTGATCCAGAGTCAGTCGTGCTACCGTTACACTAATCCCCAATCGGCGGATCGTCGGCGCCGGCACGGCCGGCCCACGACTGACTCATGGGATCCATCGTCCATACGGACGCCGACCTTGTCAAGCCCGGCAGGCATGGTGTGCCCGCTTCGCCGCCGGTAGAATGCCGCAGATGGCCCCGGACGCAGCCAGTGCATATCCGGAATGGATGGATCGCGCGATCGAGCAGGCACGCGAGGCGGAGCGAGCCGGCGACGTGCCGATCGGCGCGGTGATGGTACGCGACGGGCGGATCGTCGCGGCCGCCCACAATCGGCGGATCATCGACGCCGACCCCACCGCCCATGCCGAGATGCTGGCGATCCGCGCCGCGGCCGCGGCGCTGGGAGACTGGCGGCTGACCGGCTGCACGCTGGTGGTCACGCTGGAGCCCTGCCCGATGTGCGCGGGCGCGGCCGTGCTGGCGCGGCTGGACCGGCTGGTCTATGGCGCGCCCGACCCCAAAGCCGGCGCCGCGGACACGCTGTACCGCATCCCGACCGACGAACGGCTGAACCACCGCGTCGAGGTCGTCGGCGGCGTACGGGCGGAGGAGTGCGGGGCGCTTCTCCGGGATTTCTTCCGCCGGCAGCGGGCGCTGGGCAAGAAATAGGTTTGGCCTTGAGCAAGGCCCTTCGGGGGGGGCAGAATGCGAGCTTCGCCCTGCCCCGGCCGGCGCGGCCGCCCGGCCTGTTCTGCAGTGATTTCGCGGTCGGAGCCCCAAGGAAAGACCATGACGAAGCGCAGCGACGAGTTGTTCGAGCAGTTGGCCGAAATCCCCGTAGTTGACGTACACAGCCACATCTCGCGGGACCGGATGCACTCGCCGGGCCTGGACCACTCCCTCTTCTACCACATGCTGACGTACGCAATGCGCAGCGCCGGCGCGGACATGGACAAGCTGTGGGCCGGGCCCAAGGACCGGCATACCGCCCCCCGCGACGATTTCGTCCGCATCTGGCCGATGGTCTCTCAGACCGGCTTCGGCCGCATCCTGAAGGCCATCCTGCGCGATCTATATGATTTCGACGGCCCGTTCACCGAGAAGGGCATCGAGGAGCTGGACAAAATCTACTCGGAGCGCAACGCCCGCCCGGACTGGCCCAAGCAAGTCCTGCAGAAAGCGAACGTCGTCCGGATCTGCTCCAGCGAGCATAACGTCGAGCCCCTCAAGGAGGGCCAGTGGGACGGCAATA
This sequence comes from uncultured Planctomycetaceae bacterium, assembly GCA_964531695.1. Classification (GTDB taxonomy): domain Bacteria; phylum Planctomycetota; class Phycisphaerae; order SM23-33; family SM23-33; genus JAGXKT01. The sequence continues at coordinate 25,039 of CAZHEH010000013.1, forward strand.
TCCGCTTCACCATCGAGAAGACGCCCTCCGGCGGCACGCACGAGTACAAGTCGTGGACGGACCGCTTCACCGGATTGGGCGAGCGCCTCGGCCGGGAGGTCAAGAGCCGCGCCGACCTGGAGGAGGCGGTCCGGCTCTACTACGACGCCATGTCCTGGCAGGACAAGGAGCCCGTCCTTGTGGCGTGGGTCTCCTCGGCCGCCGACTTCACGCCCATCGATGACGGCGAACTGGCACGCCTGCTGACAGGGCTCACCGAGGGCCGTGAGCCGGGCCAGCTCGAGGCCCGGCTGCTGGAAGGCGCGTTCCTCCGGGCCATCTGCAAGGTCATACGCCGGCATGCCCGCGTGTTCCAGCTCTGCTACGGCGTTCAGTTCCTCAGCGGCAGCCCGAAGAACCCCATCCAGCGGGCGGCCCCGAGCTTCGCGCAGACCTTCGGGTACCTGTTGGGCGAGTTCCCGGATCTGCACTTCAACCTGCTCAACGGGTTCGAGAACGACGATCCGATCTGGTGCGGCCTGTGCCAGGGCTACGGGAACATCTCGCTGACGAGCCATTGGTGGACGGCCTTCTTCCCCACGGCCATGCACGGGGGGTGGTCTCGCCGGTTCGACATGGTTCCGCTGAACCGCCTGTGCGCCTTCCTGAGCGACGGCTGGAGCGTGGACTACGTCTACGGGCGGCTCTGGATGACCCGCCGGGTGCTGGCCAACGTGCTGGCCGAGCGGATCGAGCGCGGGCTCATGAACGGCGAGGAGGCCTTGGCGGCCGCCCGCCGCGTGCTGTTCGAGACGCCGGGCGAGATCTTCCTGCCGGATGAGCGGATCGACCCGTCCGCCGCGTTCTGATCGGCCCCCGCGCGAGGTTGGCCTTGTCATGGCCGAAGGGCCCGCTATGATAGTATCAGACGCCCTCCGGGCCTCGGGGCGGTTGTCCGACGCGGCGCGTTCGGCGGCCGGACGCCCTGGCGGCGAAACGCGCTTCCCCGCCGCAAGGGACGGTGGCGGCCCGGCGGGGCGGCGGAAGCGCCCGCATTGGAGTGCACAACAACCGTGTATCCCCTTCTCTGGGTCGTGACGGGTTTGACGGCCCTGTCGTGCTTCTTCGCGCTGAGCAGCTACTCGTTGCGCGCGTATCGGCGCGTGCACCTCGAGGAGTCGCTCAACGCCGCCAACGGCAAGCAGCGCCTCAAGGACTTCGAAGCCCATCTGCCGGAACTGCGGCTGACGGCCTCCTTCTGCCGCGCGACGGTCAACGTCGCCCTGGTCGCGGCGCTGCTGTACGCCTTCAAAGCGCCCGCCGCCGGCGTCGGGTCCCTGGCGGCCGCGGGCGGCGTCGCCCTGGCGCTGATCGGCGTGTTCGGAGTGGCGATCCCCCACGCCTGGGCCGCCCACCTCGGGCAGAAGATCCTCAACGCGACGATGGGCCTGCTGCTCGTGCTGCGCTACGCCCTGTTCCCCGCGGTCTGGCTGATGAGCGCGCTCGACGTGCCGATCCGCCGCCTGGCGGGCGTCCAGGAAGCCGACGAGGACGAGGCCGGCGAGACCGCCAAGCAGGAAATCCTCCATGCCGCCACCGAGGGACAGGCCGAGGGTTCCGTCCATCGCGAGGAAGTCCGGATGATCGAGTCGGTCATGGAATTCGGCGAGACCCACGCCGAGGAGATCATGACGCCGCGGACGGACATCTTCGCCCTGCCGGTCGATACGCCGTGGCGGCAGGCCGCCGAGAGAATCGTCGAGGCCGGACACACCCGCGTGCCGCTCTACGAGGGCGACATCGACCATATCGTCGGGGTCCTCTACGCCAAGGACATGCTGGGCTACACCGTCCGCGAGAAGCACCCGCCCCTGCGCCGTCTCATGCGGAAATGCTACTTCGTGCCGGAGAGCAAGATGCTCGACGCCCTGTTGCGGGAGTTCAAGGCCCGCAAGGTGCATCAGGCGATCGTGCTGGACGAGTACGGGGGCACGGCCGGGCTGATCACCATGGAGGACATCCTCGAGGAGATCGTCGGGGACATCTCGGACGAGTACGACCGGGTCGCGCCGGCGCTGATGCGGAAAATCGACGACCGCACGGCCGAGATCGACGGACGGATGTACGTCGATGATCTGAACGACGCGTTGGGCCTGAGCATTCCCGAGGACGAGGACTACGATACCGCCGCGGGGCTGGTGTTCTCCGAGTTGGGCTACGTCCCGACCGCCGACGAAAGCTGCGAGGCGCATGGGGCGCGGTTCACCGTGCTGGCGGCCGACGAGCGGCGGATCACCCGGCTGAGGATCGAGGTCCTCGAGCCCCAGAGCACGTCCGAGGTGTAGTTGCCGGCAACCCTGAGGAGTCACGGATGAGCAACCTGCCGCCGCTCGAATTGAGCCCCCTGCCGGAAGTGGACCTGCGACACCTGTTCGTGCTGACGGACGACACGGGCATGCTTCAGCACGCCACGCACGCCACGCCGGACCTTCACCACGGCTACTGCACGGACGACAACGCCCGGGCCCTCATCGCCGCCGTGAAGGTCGCCGCCCTGCCGCCCGAAACCTGGGTCGGGAATCACGGCTACGCCGAGGACGACCTGCTGATCGCCACGCAGCGCTATCTGGCCTTCCTGGCCTACGCCTACAACCCCGAGGCCGGGCGCTTCCGGAACTTCATGCAGTACGACCGCACCTGGCTCGAGGAGGTCGGCTCCGAGGACAGCCACGCCCGCACCGTCTGGGCCCTCGGAAAGGTCGTGCGGCTCGCCCCCAACGACGACACCCGCGACCTCGCCGAGCGGCTCATGCACCAGGCCATGCCGGCGGCCGAGGGCTTCGCCCACCTTCGACCGTGGGCCTACTCCCTGCTGGGCGTCGACGAGTACCTCCGCGCGGGCGAGGGCCGCAACCTGGCCGAGCGCCTGCGGTACGCCCTCGGGCAGCAGCTCTTCGCCCGCTGGAACGAGCACGCCTCGCCGGACTGGCCCTGGTGGGAGGACTCGCTGACGTGGGGCAACGCCAAGCTGCCGCACGCGATGCTCACGGCCGCGCTGGCCGAGGAGCGCCCCAAGATGCGCGACGCCGCCCTCGACGCACTCCGATGGCTGCTCGACGTGCAAACGGGCGAGAGCGGCCAGCTCTCCATCGTCGGCAACCACGGCTGGTACCACCGCGGCGGCGAGAAGGCGAAGTTCGACCAGCAGCCGATCGAGGCCAAGAGCTTGATCCAGGCCTGTCTGACGGCCGCGGCCGGCACCGGCGACGCCTACTGGACCGAGCAGGCCGTGCGGTGCTTCGAGTGGTTCGGCGGGCGGAACGACGTCGGCGCGCCGCTGTACAACCCCGACACCGGCGGGGGCCAGGACGGGCTGACCGAGCACGGCCCGAACTCCAACCAGGGCGCCGAGTCCACCCTCGCCTACATCATGAGCGTCCTGGAGCTGCACCTCTACGACCGGGCCAGCAAGGGCGAACTCGACCTCGCCCCCGCGCCCGTCGTCGGGTAGACCGCCCTCCTCACCACGGAGACCCCGCAGCCGCACGCAATGCGGGCGACACCGGCACCCGGCGCCTTACACGCCGGCGCCCGATCCAAGGGAGGGGAGGAAAAAGGGGACAGGCAACTTTTCCGTTCCTCCCGTCATGCCGTTTGGTGGGATGCGGTTACGGAAAAGCTGCCTGTCCCCTTTTAGTCAAGGCCTCATCGCGTTTCCCGAAGACGAAGCAATTGAGCCGATCGCTCCACTCGGGGCGAGCATCGCCCTTCTCGTCCAGATACGCAAGCAGATCGTCCCGCGTCCGCCCTTGGAAGCAGTCGTGCTGCGCAGCTTCCTCACGGAATGCCCGCAAATGCGCGGCGACTTCCTTATTGCTTACATTCTCCAGCATCCAAGTTACGAACATCGGGTCGGGACTCGGCCGGAACAATGTCATCGCGCTCCATAGTTCCCACTCGGAACACTCCCGGAGCACGAGAACGGATGCGTCATAGTCTCGGTCGTTTTCAGCGACGGCCAGAGCTGCTTGGCAATCTCGCCGCTCGGCCAGCAGATCAACTACGTCCTTCCGGATAACTGGATCTGGCAGCCGCATGCCCTGGATAACCATTAAGCTGATCTGGCCGGCGACTACGCCCTCGGGATCGGCCTGGGCAGCATCTATCGCATCCCTGGTGCCCCATTGCAGCAGACTCACTGTGGCATACTCGGTCACGAATTGGCGCATAACGCCTGTTGCGTCCAATCCCAACTCGCCTTCCCGGATGGCCCGAAGCATGTCTCGCGCCCAGGTACCGCGGGCGTGCCCGAGGGCCATTGCAAGACTTCGCGCATCGTCTTCTGACCTCTGCCCCAGGCGGACCAGAGCATCACGGCACGCGGGGCTGCCGCACAGGACGAGCGCAACCATCCGCTTATGGCGACGTACGGAATCGGGCAATCCGGCGACCAGCTCAGCGAATTCCTCACCACGGCCAAGCGATCGGAAGACCATGCCCGCGAGCAGAAGGTCCTCTCCCCGTTCGGCTCGCGACTCCAGCGCCGTCACCTCTTCACTGTCCAGAGCCACACGGCCATCCGAGAGATAGCGCCACGCATCCCGCGAGTCGATACTCTCAGAAGACAGACAGGAGTCTAGGTAGCGAAGCGGAAAACGCACGTTGCCGGGGTCAATGCCTGCATCGCCTGGGGGTGTTCCGCCTTTGCTGTCTTCGTGATAATCCTTGCAGTTCAGCCTCGCCCCAACGGCCAATGCCAGAAGCAACGGGCATCCAATAAGCAACAAGGCAGTCACGCGCCGCATACGATGCATCGCCATCGCCGTCACCTATGCCTTTTCTTAAGGGCGTTTCCGCTCACTCAGTCAGTAGGGCGTGCAAGCTGGCTTGCACGCGCAACGTACACGTCCCACGCTTCCCGAATGAATCATTCCAGAAGCATTCCGCGCGGCCCGGCGGGTCGATCCGTCCGGGCATCCCGGAGCCGCGATACTGGGGTTGGGGCTATCCGGGGACACATAACCTGTTTCTCCTTCTTCGGCTTCCGCTTGCGCTTCTTGGGCACAAGGTTCCGGCCCAGCGGCCGCCCCACGTGCTGCAGGAATGAGAGCTCGCCAGGAGGCCTGCCCGTACTCGTGGAGACGAAGCGATGCTGCACGGCCCGCTTCGTCCTCAGCCCGCAGATACTCGCGCCAGGTACACACCCACCCGGCCGGGACGCTTGTCCGGCCGTAGCCGCCAGGCGAGGCGGATACCGCTTCAGCGGGTCGGCGTCCTGTCCCTTGCGGACCTCGAGGGGCTGTGCCGGGGGCGCGCAGGTCGGTCGGCCTTGGGCGAAGCCCCGAGATGACGCGTTCCCCATCACGGCCGGGGATTATCCCGCGCACGGCCGGAATCGGCAAGTGGCAACCGCGGCCGCGCGGGCACGGGCGTGAGGATACGCCCGGGGCACCCGGCTGCTCACGGCCACGGCGCGCGCCGCTGATGCAGTCGGCCGGCCCAGCCGCTATCCTGTGTTGTATGCGGCAGCGCGACGCGGCCATCTGCATTCGGACGACGGACTACAGCGAGACCTCGCAGGTCGTGCACTTCCTGACGCGCACGGCCGGGGCGGTCCGGCTGATCGCCAAGGGCTCCAAGCGCGCCAAGAGCAAGACGGGCGGCGCCATCGACCTCCTGGCCGAGGGCGACCTGGTGTACACGGCCAAGTCGAGCGACGCGCTCGGAACGCTCATCGAGTTCAGCGAGTCCGTCTCGCACCGGCCGCTCCGGGCCAACGCGGTCCGCCTGAACACGGCCCTGTACATGATCGAGCTGGCGGGCGAGCTGATCCCCCTCGGCGACCCGCACCCGGAATCGTTCGACCTGCTCCACAACGCCCTGGCCCGCCTCGCCCAGCCGGACGCCCCCCTCCCGGCCGTGCTGGCGTACTACCAGTGGCGGCTGCTCCGCCAAGCGGGCCTGCTGGGCGACCTGTCGGCGTGCGTGGCCTGCGGACAGCCCGCGGCCGCGGCGAGCGGGCGGCGAGAGGCGTGGTTCTCATCGCGGCTCGGCGGGCTGCTCTGCCGGGATTGCGAACCCGCGGCCGGCGACAAGCACCGGCTGGACGGCGCCGCACTGGCCGGGCTGGCGGCGCTGGCGGCGGCCGAGTCCGGCCGGAAGGTCGCGCTGCCCGACGCGCAGGCGACCGCCGTCAACCGGCTGCTCGGCTACCACGTGCGGGAGCAGCTCGGCAAGCCGCTGCGCATGGCGCGGCACGTGATCGGCTAGGGACGCGCACTTTGCCATTGCCTCCGGGCGGGCACGGCCTAGCATTGTTCCCGGGGGAGACGAGGTGACACGATGGGACTGCTGGAAGTACAAGACCTGCGGCTGTCGCTCAACGGCAGCGACATCCTCAACGGGCTGGACCTGGACCTCTGGCCGGGCTACGTGCACGCGATCGTCGGCCCGAACGGCGCCGGCAAGAGCACGCTGGCCTTCACGATCATGGGCCTGGAGGGCTACCGGCACTACGAGGGCGACATCCGCTTCGAGGGCCGATCGCTCAAGGACCTGAGCATCGACGAGCGGGCCCGGCTCGGCATGACGCTCGGCTGGCAGGAGCCCGCGCGGTTCGAAGGGCTGAGCATGCGGCGGTTCATCGGCGCCGCGGCGCGGGAAGCCGGCGAGGACGCCGTGGCAGCCGCCCTGACGAAGGTCGGCCTCGCCCCGCTGCGCTACATGGGCCGCGCCGTGGACCGGACGCTCAGCGGCGGCGAGCGGAAGAAGGTCGAGCTCGCGTCGATCCTGGCCATGGGCCCCAAGCTCGTGCTGCTGGACGAGCCGGACAGCGGCATCGACGTCGAGAGCTTGCAGCGCATCCGCGAGGCGATCGACCTGCTCCGCGAGCAGGGCTCGACCGTCGTGCTGATTACCCACAGCATGGAGGTGCTTTCGTGGGCCCAGCACGCCTTCCTCGTCTGCTGCGGCAAGATCGTCGACAAGGGCGTCACCGACGAGATCACCCCCTACTTCCGCGACAAGTGCATCCCCTGCGGCCACAAGAACGCCCCGACCATGGCCGAGCTGCAATGAGAACCAAGAGGCCGAACCATGCCGACCGACGCGCTTGAGCTTACCGAATTCGCGAACCTGCACTCCGCGATGGACGACCCGGAAACGGCCCATTTGGTCATCGGGCTCAACCGCGTCACGTCGAGCCGGGCCATCGACGGGCTGAACGTCGACGTCGAGGAGCACGACGAGGGCGTGCGGCTGGTCATCCGCGTGGCGGAGAACGCCGTCATCGCCAAGCCGGTACACATGTGCTTCGGCCTGCTCCAGGACGAGGGCGTGCAGAAGATCGACCTGGACTTCGAGGTCGGCCCGCGGGCGAAGATCGACGTGGTCGCCCACTGCGTCTTCCCCAACGCCACGGACGTCCGGCACCTGATGGACGGGGACATCCGCATCCGCGCGGGCGCGAAGTACTCGTACTTCGAGCGGCACATCCACTCGGACGCCGGCGGGCTGCTCGTCGTGCCGAACGCGAAGGTCACGCTCGACGAGGACGCCCGCTTCAAGACCGAGTTCGAGCTCGTCCAGGGCCGCGTCGGCAAGCTGGAGGTCGACTACGAGGCCACCTGCGGGCCGGGGTCCGTCATGGACATGCTCGCGAAAGTCTCCGCGCGGGCGGATGACAGCGTGAGCATCCGCGAGACGGGGCACCTCGACGGCGAGAACAGCCGCGGCGTGCTGACCAGCCGCGTGGCCGTGCGGGACGATTCGCGGGCGGATGTGTACAACAAGCTCACCGCCACGGCCGCGGGGGCGCGCGGGCACGTCGACTGCCAGGAGATCATCACCGGCAACGGGACGGCCAATGCCGTGCCGATCGTCGAAGTCAGCCACCCCAAGGCCCACGTGACGCACGAGGCGGCCCTCGGCTCGGTCGACTCCAAGCAGCTCCAGACGCTCATGGCCCGCGGCCTGACGGAAGACGAGGCCAGCGACCTGATCATCTCCGGGCTGCTGAGTTAGTCTCGAGCGCCGGCCGCCGAGGCGGCGGAGATTCGACGTTCGACGAAACGGCCTATGGCGCTGCGCGACGCGCTTGTTGAGAACGGATACTACGGCAGCACGATTGCTTGAACATGCCCGGCCATGCCCGTGCTCACGCACGGGGCTTCCTGAAGCCCCCGTCGTGAGGCGAGGCACAGTGATATGTCGAACCTTGCTCCCGTCAGTAACTGACGCCTGACAGCTCCCCCCGGCTACCGTCCCTCATGCTCCCGCAAGGCCTCCGCGAAGCGGCGGTTCACGGGCTTGTCCAGCTCGCGCTGGAGATCATCCTCTTCACACCATTGGACGTGGGCGTAGGCGTACAGGACGTTCCGCCCGTCCTCGTGATTGCCGCGGAGGTCGCAGGCGACGATGGTCGTAGCCGGCACGTCCGGGTAGCGCTCCATCGGCGGGAGGTAGAAGTAGTCGCACCGGTAGCGGCCGTCTACCAGTCCGTCCGCAAGCTGCTCGCGTAGTTCCGGGTCGGTCACCTCGACGTAATGGCCGTCACTCAGGTCCTCTTCATCGACCGACGGGCACTCGAGGGTGTCCACGGAAATCAGACCGTGCCGAACCAGCACATGGAGCTGCTCGGGGTACAAGTCTTCATGTTCCGAGGAGTACATTACGAGGCCATTGCGGATTGAGGACAGGTTAGTAGCACACCGCGCTCGCAGCATCGGCTCCATCTGCCCATGCCTGACTTCTTGCCACAGCGCCGCGAGCGGAAAGGCCGCCGCAGCGCCCAACAGGATGGTCAAGGCCGCGAGCCACTTGCGGGGACGTGCACGCCGAAGGCCGAATACGCCTAGGACCACGGCCACCAGGGCGGCGATCAGGCCCATTTGAACGACGGCCGGATCACGGAGCAAGCCGCTGAAGCCCACCGCAAGTGCACATGCCGCAACGCACAGCAGAACCAGCGATGCAATGGCGGGTCCATTGTGCGGCAGCCGCGGAGGCGGCGCCGGTTCTGAGCCCGGCCGTGCGGGCTCATCCCGAAGCGGCTCCGGAGGTGTCGGCATTGACCCGCTCATCCCTTCCCCTGTTCAGTCCACGGCCAGACCCGATCGCTACCTGACGATACCGCGTGAGTCGAGACCACCGCAGAGCTTGCTGGGCACTGATTCCTGATGACGGATCGCTCCTTACCGTCCCTCGTGCTCCCGCAAGGCCTCCGCGAAGCGGCGGTTCGCGGGCTTGTCCAGCTCGCGCTGGAACTCGCCCTCTTCACACCATTGGACGTGGGCGTCCGCATACAGGACGTTCCGTCCGTCCTCGTGATTGCCGCGGAGGTCACAGGCGACGATGGTCGTAGCCGGCACGTCCGGGTAGCGCTCCATCGGCGGGAGGTCAGTTCCGAATTCCGGCGTCTCCGGCAGGGGCCGCTCCGGCTCCGGCTGCTCCGGCGGCAGGTAGAAGTAATCGCAACGGTAGCGGCCGTGGTCGTCGAGTTCGTAGTCGAGATGCTCGCGCAGCGCCGGGTCGGTCACTTCGATGTAGCGATGCGCGCCCTCTTCCTCGCGGGCCGAGGGGCACCGGAACGTGTACATGCCGATGGTGCCCTCGCCGACGAGGTGGGCGAGATCGTCCGGGTAGGCGTCTCCGTACTCTACCTGGTACATGATAATGCCTTGACCGATGGCATGCAGGTTCACCCCGCAGGACGACCGCATCGCCCCATCCCGCGCACGGCGGAGACCCCACATACCCACGACGGCCGTCTCGGCCGCGGCCAAGCCGATGCCGATGACCATCGCGCCGATGGCCAGCCCCTTGCCCCCGCGCTTGCCGAAGACGCACACGATGCCCAGGACCATCGCCACGCCCCCAAGCAGCACGCCGACCAGAAGAAGCAGCGGCGAGAGGCCCAGGGCCAAGGCCAGCAACGGCACGGCCGCGGCGATCGCAAGCGCCAGGGCAACGACGGACAGGCGTTTGCTGCCGCGGGTCGACCCGCCGTATCGCTTGGCCGATGTCGAGCCACGCGCGGCCGGGGGCAGCGGAGGAGGTGTCATGCTCATGGGAGCCCCTTTCCTGTTTTTGGCAAGATGGACACGGTCTGCCCCGATCATAGTCGGACTCGGGCATGACGCAAGGCGCGAGCGCCGCCCGGGGGAACGGCTGCCGCAACGGGCCTACGCGCCTTGGCGCGGCTCGAACGCGTAGCCGAACTGAGACGTGTCCAGGTCGCTCGGCAGCGTTCGGTCCGTGGCGTAGCTGAACAGAATGCCCTTGAAAACCGTGTCCGCCGCGGAATTGACCGCGATGCCCAGCGCGAACAGGGCCACGGCCAGGAGGACCGCGACCAACGAGCCGGTGCTGATCAGCAGCCACCCCACGAGAATCACCGGCAACATGACCAGGAGGCCGAGCAGGCCCAGCGAGAAGTTACCCACCAGCGCCGTGCCCCACGTGTGCCGTAGCGTGCCGAGCGAGCGCTTGAACGCGGCGAACGGCCCGGCCCCCTCGAGCACGATCACCGGAACGACGAAGAACGTCATCGCGCTCCACGCAGTGCCCAGAATGGCCGAGATGAACTCCCCCGCCCGCTTGTGGGAGTTCTCGATGAGCCGCAACAGGACGCCCACGATCGCCGAGACGAGCGCCCAGCCGATAATCGAGAACATCCGCGTCACCGCCGCCCGCAGCCCGTAGCCCAACGAGGTCTCTCCGGTCTCCATGTATCGCAGGGCCGAGGCGATCAGCGCACAATTGAAGAAGACGATCACGAAGTAATTGCAGAAGTAGAACACGAACAGCATCGCGTACATCGCGACGTCGCTCTCGCCCTCCTCGGCGCTCAGCCACGTGTCGATCGTCCCGCTCGTCCATAGCGGCAGGAGGAAGCTGGCGCTGACCACCAGCAGTGCAAGCCCCGAGATGATCGGGAAGATCACGAGCTTCTTGCAGTCCCACAGGATGCCATAGCTGGTCTTGGCGTATGCCCAACTTCGCGAAAGCGTTGCCCACATCGCGTTGCCCTCTTGCAAGTGCGCTTACACGGCCGGCCGCGGCCGTGCCCACGGCCCCAAGAATACGACTCGCCACTCGCGATGTCCAGCGCGAGCAGGCGCTGTCACATCGCCCCGGTCGACCTGCGGATGGCCAAGCCGAGACGCCCCCCGCAGCCGCCACGAGGCGGCGCCTTCGCTCTGACTGCGGATACCCTTTCCCCCGCATCTCCGCCAACCGCTCCGCCGGCCGTTAACGGATCTCTCGCCCGCCGCGGCCGGTCTTCTTCGGGGGGCTGTCGTCGGGGACCGTAACCTTGCCGCCCTTGAGCTCCTCCACGCGGTCGCGCAGGCGGGCGGCCTCCTCGAACTCCAGTTGCTCGGCCGCCTTGAACATGCGCTTCTCGAGTTCGGCGATCAGCTCCTCGCGGTCGAATTCGCCCTCGGCCGCGCCGACGGCCTCCCGCGCCACCTGCCGCGCCTTGAGCTGGTCCGCCAGCGCCGAGCGGATCGCCTTGCGGATCGTCTGCGGCTTGATCCCGTGGGTCTCGTTGAACTCGATCTGCCGGGCGCGCCGGCGGTTCGTCTCGTCGATGGCTTTCCGCATCGCCTCGGTGATGCGGTCGGCGTACAGGAAGACCTTGGCGTTGACGTTCCGCGCGCAGCGGCCGATGGTCTGGATCAGCGAAGTGGCCGAGCGGAGGAAGCCCTCCTTGTCCGCGTCCAGGATGCACACGAGCGAGACCTCGGGCAGATCGAGACCCTCCCGGAGCAGGTTGACGCCGACGAGCACGTCGAACTTCCCTTCGCGGAGGTCGCGGAGGATGTCCACGCGCTCCAGCGTGTCGATTTCGCTGTGGAGGTACTTGCAGGTGCAGCCCTGCTTGCGGATGTACTCGCTGAGGTCCTCGGCCAGGCGCTTGGTGAGCGTGGTGATGAGCGTCCGCTCGCCGGCCGCGGTGCGCTGCTTGACCTGCTCCAGCAAGTCCGCGACCTGGCCGGTCGCGGGGCGGACCTCGATCTCCGGGTCGATCAGCCCCGTCGGGCGGATGACCTGCTCGACGACCTCGCCGCCGGCCTGCTCGACCTCCCAGTCGCCCGGCGTGGCCGAGACGAACATCACCTGCTTCCATATGCCCTCGAACTCGTCGAACGTCAGCGGCCGGTTGTCGAGCGCCGACGGCAGCCGGAAGCCGTGGTCGATGAGGACTTCCTTGCGGTTGCGGTCCCCGTTGTACATCGCGCGAATCTGCGGCAGCGTGACGTGCGACTCGTCGATGACCAGCAGGAAGTCGTCGCCGAAGTAGTCGATCAGCGTGTAGGGCTTGTCGCCCGGCGCCCGGCCGTCGAGGTGGCGGGAGTAGTTCTCGATGCCGGGGCAGTAGCCGACCTCGGCCATCATCTCCATGTCGTAGCGGGTGCGGGCGGCGAGCCGCTGGGCCTCGAGCAGCTTGCCCTCGTTCTTCAGGGCGATCAGCCGCATCTCCAGCTCCTCCCGGATGGAGTTCATGGCCCGTTCGATGGCATCCTCCGGCGCGACGTAGTGCACGGCCGGGTAGAGGAACACCTGGTCCGTGTCGCTGAGGACTTCGCCGGTGGTCGGGTGGATCAGGCGCACGGCCTCGACCTCGTCGCCGAACAGCTCGACCTGGTAGCCGAACTGCTCGTAGGCGGGGTAGACGTCGATGGTATCGCCGCGGACGCGGAAGGTACCGCGGCGGAAGTCCATGTCGTTGCGGTCGTACTGGAGCGAGACGAACCGCCGCAGCAGCTCGTCCCGCTCGACGCGGTCGCCGACGCGGATGGCCACCACGCTGCGGGCGTACTCCTCCGGGGAGCCGAGGCCGAAGATGCAGGAGACGCTCGATACGATGACGACGTCCTTGCGGCTCATCAAGCTCGTCGTGGCCGAGAGGCGGAGCCGGTCGAGGTCGTCGTTGCGCGAGGCGTCCTTCTCGATGTAGATGTCCCGCTGCGGGATGTAGGCCTCGGGCTGGTAGTAGTCGTAGTAGCTGACGAAGTACTCGACGGCGTTGTTCGGCAGCAGCGAGCGGAACTCCTCGTAGAGCTGGGCGGCGAGCGTCTTGTTGTGGCTGATGACGAGCGTTGGCTTCTGCACGCGCTCGATGACGTGGGCCATGGTGAAGGTCTTGCCCGAGCCGGTGACGCCGAGCAGGACGTTGCGGTCCTGGCCGCGCTCGATGTTGGCGGCGAGGCGGTCGATCGCGGCGGGCTGGTCCCCCGCGGGCTTCATTTCCGAAACGACTTCGAACTCGGGCACGACGGCGCTCCTCCCGCCCCGGCACCGGCGGGGCATCCCCGCATGGTACGAAATGCCCGCCCCGGCCCCAAGCCGAACGAAAGAGAGAGTGATTCACTTCCAGGCGCAGCACTTGACGCCACTTGGTTGCGCCATAGTATTGGGTGCATGTGGAACACCCTCAAACCCCTTACTGGGCCGGTCATCTTGGCGTTTGTGCCGATAGCAATCAGCATGCCATCAGAACTGTGGCAAGGCATCGTCTGGGGCGTGGTCGTCTTCTGGGGCATGCTTGCTTTGCTGGGGAATAGGGCACTCGTCAAGAAATGTCCCGGGCTCATCAAGTGGCTGCCGTTCCTGGGCTCGGTGCAACGGTATGAACCACCTGAGTCGCTTGGGGGCACGTATTTGGTAAATCGGACAATCCGGATTGCCGACTTGGCGGAGGATAATCGAATCGTGGGCCGCACGTTCGAGAAATGCGTGTTTGTTGGGCCCGCAGTTCTGTACGCAATCAAGGATAATCACATCACTCAGTGCCGATGGGATGGCCCGGAGGCTTTCATATTCGTGCCGAAAACCCAGAAGAAGGTCAACGGTCCGATAGGTCTGGAGCATTGCAGTTTCCGGGAATGCGTCTTCAACGGCATTGGCCTCATTACGACTGAGGACCATCGGGACCGGCTAGAGTCTGTTGGGCCTGGTGAGCGATTTGACTTGTAGGAACCTTACGTGCGTCGGGCTGCCAAGCGGCGCCCTATGGCCAGACCGGTTCCCTTGGCCACGCTATGGCGCCGGGCGAGTGCCAGCCTCACCGGCCTCGCGGCGTTCCTTCACCGCCCGGTAGTGCTGCCGGATGACCTCCTCGGCCGGCTTGCCCGCGGGCACGTAGGTCGTGTCCTCGGCGGGGTCCGTGCCGTGCCAGGGGGCGGTGCGCCACTCCCACGCGAGGTAGCCCGCCACGGCCGGCTCGTCCTTCCACGTCTCGAAGAACGCCTGGAAGCAGTCGGCCTGAACCTCCGGGGCCGGCTTGTCCACGGCCCGGTAGTAATCCCACGGGAACTCGGCACAGGTCTCCTGGTTGGGCCAGCCGACCTCGGTGAAGAGGATCTTGTGGTGCGGATGGTTCTCGTTGCGCCACTCCAGGATGTCCCGCTTGATCGGCCCCCAGGCGGCGCGAAGGCGGTCGAGCGTCGGCTCCTTGCCGCCGGTGAGGTCGTAGTAGGTTGTCATGCCGATGATGTCGAGCTTGTCCCACCAGGGGATGGCCTTGTAATGATCCCAGTTGGACGAGTACGCCAGCCGTCCGCCGTAGACCTCTCGAACCTCGGCGATCAGCCGCTCCCACCGGTGCGCCTGGCTCTTCTCCGTGGAGACCAGCTCCGAGCCCACCATCAGCACGTCGACGCCCGTCTCCTGGGCGATCTTCGCGTAGTGGAGAATGAAGGCCGTGTAGTCCTCCCACCAGTCGCCCCAATCCTCCGGCATGATCGTGCCCCGCCACTCGTCCCGCTCGGGGTTCTCCAGCAGGACGATGGGCATGAGCACGACCTTCATGGCCGGCTTGCCGCGCTCGGCGTCCTCCGAGCGGGCGTAGCGGATCATCTCGCGCAGGCGCTCGTCCGACGGGTTCTTGCGGAGGTCCACCATGATGCTGGTGGCGGAGGCGTCCTCCTGGTGCCCGCGGACGACCAGCGCGACCGTGTCGGCCTCGACGCCGGCGATCTCGCGGATCATCTCCTCGTACGGGTGCGTCGCCTCCGGGTGATGGAGCTGAAGCGCCACGCCTAGGAACTCCCGCGGCTGCGTGGCGATGACCGGCGGACGACCGGCGGGCGGCTCCGCGTCGCCGCCGGCGAGCTGGAACACCACGACGGCCCCCACGGCCAGCAGGAAGACGGCCAGGATCAGCAGCTTGTCGCGTTGCGAGCCGGTCGAAGCCATGGCGGGGACTGCCGCGCCGGTCGAGGCGCGGCCCGTATCGCACGTTGGGTAAAGGGCTCACGGGCGGCGGGCAAGCCGCATTGACTCGCCCGCCGAGACGACTATAATAATCAAACGTCAGTTGCGTTCCCTGTCAAAACCCAAGTCCGATACGGGAGCAACGAAATGTCCGACCAGAAGTCGAACCCCTTCAATGACGATCTGATTTCCGAGGCGTCCCCTCCGCGGCCGAACCACGGCGAACAGGAGCCCCTCGCGCTCGACACCGACGAGGAGGAGCCGCTGGTCCTGCAGGAGGAGCCGGAGGCCGAGGAGGACGAGCCGATCAGTCTCGTCGACGAGGAGGAGGCCGGCAGCGACAGCGTCCGGGCCTTCGGCTCGGCCGCCGTGGCCGGCAAACACGCCGAGAAGCAGTTCAAGCGCCCGCTGAACCTCACCGGCAAGGGCGCCACGCGCTGCCGGCTGTTCCACTCGAAGATCGCTCAGGCCCCGCTGGAGCACATGCAGGAGGCCATCAACGAGTGGCTCGACTCCGAGGAGTGCGAGGTCAAGCACGTCGGCCACATGATCGGCACGCTCGAAGGCAAGCGGCCGGAACCGAACATCTTCGTGATGGTCTGGTATTGACCGACTCGCGAGCCGCCTGCGCTTGCCCGGCACCGCGACGCCCGCAGAACGGGGGCTACCGCCCCGCTGACTCCAGGTCCGCGCGCGTGAGGATGGCGTCGAAGGCATGGCCGGCCGATTCCACGTTCTGGCGCGCGCCTTCCTGGCGGTCGATCGCGAAGACGATGCGCGTGATCTCGGCCCCGGCCTCGGTAAGCGTGGCGGCCGCCTCCAGCGCGGCCCCGGCCGTGGTGCCGATGTCCTCCACGAGCATGACCCTTCGCCCGGCCGCGTCCGGACCCTCGATGCGCTTGCTCGTGCCGTAATCCTTCGCGGCCTTGCGGACGATCACGAACGGGCGGCCCGATTCCAACGACGTCGCCGCCGCCAGCGACACGGCCCCCAGCTCGGCCCCGGCCACGAGTTCGGCCTCACCCAGCCGTTGGGCGAAGCGGCGCCCCAGCTCGGCCAGAATGTCCGGCTCCGCGGCGAACAGGTACTTGTCGAGGTAATAGCGGCTGCGCCGCCCCGAGCGGAGGACGAAGTCCCCCTCCAGGTACGCGGCGTCCCGGATGCGTCGTGCCAGTTCGGTGTTGTCCATGATCTCTCCCTGTGCGGCCGTGCCAGACGTACCCGACGAACGCCGGCGGGTCAACGACCGTCCCGTGCCATTGAGGCGATGCCCTTGCTCGCGCCGCCGTCGGTTGGTGTAATGGCGAAAGCATGCTCGGCAGACTCCGCCGCACAACCCGGCTGGACGTGGGGCTCGCCATCGCCTTCGTGGGCATCGCCTACCTGGTCTGGGCGCTCGTGGCGGGCGTGAGCCGCGGGCTCGTCGAGGACCTGTTCAAGGTCGTGGCGGTCGAGGGCATTGACATGCCCGAGGGCACGCGATGGGTCCAGGCGGTTTTCGTCACGGCCGGGCCGCTGATCGACCTGGTCGGGCTGGCGTGGCTGGCCGGGTCGCTCTACCTCGTGGTCCGAAGCAGCCGCCAGCAGACGCGCATTTCGTGGGCCTGGGCCTCGGCCGTGTGCCAGCTCATCGTTGCCGCCCTCGGGGCCGTGTCGGTCGGATGGGCCGTGTCGCGTCCGTTGGTGCTTTACGCCGTGCCGCCCGAGGCGCCGACGACGCTGGAGCAGATTCGCACGCTCTCGCTGCCGGTGGTGGTGGTCGTGGCGGTGCTTCTGTGGGTGACCTTCCTCGTGTGGCTGATCCTCGAACGGGCCCGGCTCAACCGCCGCGGTCCGTCGCTGGCCGACGGGGTTCGCACAAGCTTCTACCGGTAACGGGGCGCAGGGGGCGTGTCCGCGCGCCCGTGTGAACCCCGTCTGGACACCCGGCCCCCCGCGCCTCATACCCGCAGCGCCGCGGCCGAGGCGCACGTCACCGCCACGTTCTCCCACAGCGTCTTCGGGCTGACGTTCCGCCACAAGAGCTGCTCGTAGCGGCAGAGCTGCTCGATGACGCCGGCCAGCTCGCGCGCGTCGAAACGGCCCGCCACACGGTCAACCACTTCCGGCTGGTCCGCGTTGATCGGCGGCCCGGCCCGGCCGGCGCGGGCGGCCATCGCGTCCCGGAACGCGCCCGAGACGATCTCCAGCAGCATGCCGGCCGCCCGGCGGTTGGCCACGCTGACGGCCAGTTGCGGCGCGTCGCCGCCGCGCGACTCCGACACGAGCTTGCGCGAGAGCTTGTCCATCGCCTTTTCGAGCCGCTCGCTGAGTTCCTCGTCTTCCGCAGCGTTGGCGACGCGAGCCAGCAAGTCGCGCTTGACCTCGTAGAGCCCGCGATCGTGGGCCGCCCGCGAACGGCCCAGCGAGCCGCCCGTCAGGGCCGCCCAGTACTCGGCCTCGCCCGGGGGGACGCCCGCCTCCGCCAGCCGCTCAGCCACGAATTCGCGAGGCAGCGGCGCGAAGCGCACCAGCGCGCTGCGGCTGCGCGTCGTCGGCAGGAGCTGCTCGACCTGGCGGCAGATCAGGATGATCGTCGCGCCGGACGGCGGCTCCTCCAGCGTCTTGAGCAGGGCGTTCTGGGCCCCCTCGCTCAACAGGTCCGCCTCCAGAACGACGAAGACCTTGCCCCGCCCGCGGCTCGGCGCCGCCCCGGCCGGGCGGATCAGGAACTGGCGGATCACGTCGATGCTCAGGTTCTGCATGCGCCGGTTGCGGACGTTCGTGTCGTCGTGGTACGCCGCCAGCTCCTTGCGGACCACGTGCAGGTCCGGGTGCGAGCCGCCCGCCGTCATGCGGCAGTCCTCGCATTCTCCGCACGCCGTCGGCGGAGCCGGCTCGACCTCGCCGCCGAACAGCGACGGCCCGGCCGCACCGCCCCCCGGCCGCTCGCACAGCAGAAGCTCCGCCAAGGCCAGCGCCGTCGTCCGACGCCCCACGCCCTCCGGACCCGCGAACAGCAGCGCGTGCGGCCAACGGCCGGACCCATACGCCCGACGCAACTGGCCCACGGCCGTGTCCTGACCGACGATGTCGTCAAGATGGATCATCGCGTTCACTCGACTCAGGAAGAGGCACTTCGCGAACGAAATCCGCATGCTCCCGCAAGGGATTCTTCACAGGAACGCCCATGGGCACGAGCACAACCTGCGTGCCCTCGCGCCGCGCGAATTTCATGGCGGGGATGAAGTCGCTGTCCCCCGTTACCAGGATCAGCCGATCCACGATCTGCTTGGAGGCCAACCAAGCAACGTCCAGACCGATCTTCATGTCTACGCGCTTCTGGGTGAAGTCGGGCTCGAGGTCACGAGCCGTCGGATGGCGCGGTTCTCTGGCCAAGGTCCGAAGCGCCTGCTCCCGTAGCCGCCAGCCCTTGAGAAGCAACTCGCCCCGTCGGAACGCGACGCTGCTCATAACCGAGAGACGCTGCTGCAACTTGCGCTTGCGACGTGCTACGGGGCCAGCGCCGAAGTCTATCCGTCGCCCCGGATCGAGCGGATTGCAGCCGGACTCTTCGTATGGCGGACAGTCGTAGAAGTAGATCCGGAAGAGCTCCTCGCCTTCCAGGACACACGCATGGGCGAACTGGTACACGTGTTCGGCTTCCGCATGCCGCCGGCCCCGCACAGCGTAAAGCCGCTTGAGAACAAATCCGGCATCAAGCAGCACGGCTACGTTCTTCATCGACGTGCCCCCTTGCCCCGCGCAAAAAGGATGGCCCTGCCTTGCTCTAGATAGTTCGGCGCAAGACAGAGCCGGTTATATACGCATAGCAGGCCAACATGGCCCTCACATCTTCCTATGGGATTATCGGCCGCCCTGTTTGAGAAATCAAGAAGATAAGTCAGCATTCCCGTCATCCCGCCGGCGGTTCATCCGGCCCTAACCGGGAGGCCACCGCCTGCCGCAGGCGATCCTGGACCTGCCCCGGCTCGCCGGAGGCGTCGACCACGACGAACCGCTCCGGCTCGCGCTCCGCCTGCCGAAGAAACAGCTCCCGGACCTTGCGGTGGAACGCCAGGTCCTTGCTCTCCATCCGATCGCGGGCCTCATGGCGTCCGGTCCGGGCGAGGCCGTGCTCGGCGTGGATGTCCAGCACGACCGTCAGGTCCGGGCCCACGCCCGGCAGCGCCGTGTTGTAGATCGCCAGGATCGCCTCGGTGTCCACCCCGCCGGCGCCCTGATAGGCGACCGTCGCGGAGACCCACCGGTCGGAAATCACGCAGCCGCCGCTCTGGAGTGCCGGGCGGATCAGCTCGCACCAAAGCTGCGTGCGGCTGGCCATATACAGCAGCGTCTCGCAGTCGACGGCCATCTCGGCGTGCTCCGTATCGAGCAGGATCCGCCGGATGCTCTCGCCGATGGCCGTCCCGCCCGGATCCCGCGTCTCGATCGGCTCAACGCCCAGCGAACGGAACCACTCGGCCAGCCGCTTGAGCTGGGTGCTCTTGCCCGCGCCGTCGGGGCCGTCGATGACGATGAACTTCCCAGCGAGCTTGTCGGCGAGGTCGGTCACGTGCAGGCGGCTCCTCTTACACGGCCGAGAGCACTCGCCCCGCCAGCGGCTCGATGTGTTCCTGGATAGCGGTCAGAGAGTCCGGCAAAGGCCCACCGCGAAACCTCTTCCACCAGTTGGTCGATGTCAGCCCGATCGGGCGGTCCGTCCGGGCGTCACGCAGCAGGATGTCACCGTCGTCCGTCTCCTCCCCGACCGCTTCCCGCTCCCGATGGTCGGCCGGACGGACGTACAGCACATCCGCCCCCACGTCGTAGTGGAGCCAGACTGTGCTGCCCGCTGTGCCCGCTATGCCGTCTGTGATGACCATTCCACCTCTCCGGAGCCCGGTCGGCGCGCCAGATAGGCCGTCTTGACAAGGCCGCGACCCGACATCAACCACTGCGGCTATCATAACGCCTCGATGGGGGAGCGAACCATAGTAAACACGGCAAGCGGGGGCGAGGCGACTGTGCCGTATCTCAACCGTTCGTGCGATGGCGCGCAGCGGGTCAATGACGGTCTCATCGGCCATGACTGCTCCCCGTGCGCCTTGCCGAGTACACCATATTCTGGACCGCTGAGTCGGAGGGGCAAGAGGGCCGCCCGCCGATCACAGGGGTCACTGGCCGGACAAGCCCCGACCCCCACGAGCGTCTCCACACGCCCGCGCGGGCGTCCGGCACGTCCGGACCGGTTCCGAGGGCCATCGGAACCGGCAGCGACCCGTCAGCCGTAGATCAGCAGGATGACCGGCAGGACAAGCGCCAGGTACATCAGCGTGTTGACGACGAACAGCAGCGAGGCGTCCCGCGGCTTGACGCCGAACATGTTGGCCACGCCGACCATCGTCACGGCCGTGGGGACGCACGCCTCGATCACGATGACGCTGCGGCCCGTCTCGTCCAGCGGCCAGGGCGTCAGTTGCGTGCCGCAAGCGAGAAGGCAGCCCACCCCGGCCGCGATGCCGAAGCGGGACGCCGCCACCGCCGCGATCAGCCGCCCGGCCCGTCGGAACCGCCCCACGTGCAGCCGCAGTCCGATGCAGAAATAGGCCGTGATCGTCACGACGTACACGATCGCGTCCACCAGGTGCAACTCGCCGACGGCTTGCGGCATGGGCACGCCCGCCAGCGACAGCCACGCGGCCGTCAGGAGCATCGGCAGCCCCACGGAGCGCCAATCGAAGACGCTTCGCAGGATCAGCGGCCCGAGGGCCCGCCTCGGCTGGCCCGGCGCGTAGTGGCGCGCGATCGGGTAGGTCAGCAGAACCGTCACGGGCGTCCACATGAGGCAGTAGATGCTCATCAGCCCGAGGCCCTCGGCCCCGTAGAGCTGGTACAGGATCAGCCCGCCCATCGTGAAGCCGGAGTTGCCCAGCGCCGAGCCGAGCGCGATGAGCCCGCGCGTCGCCTCGTCCCGCGTCACGAGCCGCCCGAGGCCGATGCCGACCGCGGCCATCGTCCCCACCTGGACCACGCCCAGCCCCGGCAGCCAGAAGTCCGACCACTCCAGCCCCATGCCCCAGATCGCGAAGAAGCCGCCCGTCGGATAGCCCAGCGCGACGATCAGAGCCATCGCCTTCTCGGCGAAGCCCTCGCCGAGCCAACGACGCCGGCGCACCAAATAGCCCGCCGCCAGCGGCAGCGTCACGAGTAGAACGGGACGGAGTAGCGTCAGATCCATGCAGAATCGTAGGAAGCGCGGGGCCGAGAGCGTACGGCCGACAAGCCGGGGACGCAAGCTCACCCGTCCCGCGCTGGACTCCGCCAGGCGAATCGCTATGGTCCAGGGAGGCGCGGACCGGCACGGAGCCGGTCCCCGGAGCGGACCCACCGCGGGAGAATCCGACATGCAGCACCCCAAAGTCGCCGTGCTCGGGGCCGGGAGCTTGTTCTTCGGCCGACAGGCCATCTGGCAGATGGTCCACTCCGAGGTACTCCGCGAGGGTACGCTGGCACTGGTGGACACGAACCCCGAGCGGATGGACAAGATGGCCACGCTCGCCCGCAAGGCGATCGACCACGCGGGCGTGCCGCTGGCGCTCGAGGCCTCGACCGAACGCCGCGAGGTGCTCGAGGGCTGCGACTTCGTCGTGCTGAGCTTCGCCGATCAATCCGTCAAGTACCGCGGCATCGACTGCGACGTGTCGGAGAAGTACGGCATCCGCATGTGCAGCGGGGACACGATCGGCCCGGGCGGGGTCTTCCGGACCTTGCGCGAGTTCCCCCAGATCCTGGCGGCCTGCGAGGACGTCGAGCGGCAATGCCCGGACGCGTGGGTCATCAACTACATCAACCCCACTGCGGCCAACGGCATCGGCCTGCGGAAGTACGCTCCCCGGCTCAAGAGCTTCGCCCTGTGCGACGGGCTGCACATGCCGTGGATCAAGCGGGATTACGCCCGCCAGGCCGGGATCATCGGACCCGATGACGACCTGACCGAGGACATCGACCGGCGCTTCGACTTCCGCATCGCCGGCCCGAATCACTTCACCTGGCTGCTCAAGGCCGAGTTCGACGGCGAGGACGTGACGCACAGGATCGCCGAGGCCGTCCGCCAACGCGCGGCCGCCGAAACCGATGGCGACGACAAGGGCGCCAAGGCGAAGTTCAACGACACCATCGGCGACGCCCTCTACAACCTGTTCGGCCACGTACCCACCTGCGTCGCCCACACGAAGGAATACCTCCGCTTCTGGCAGGGGCTCGGGCGGACGGAAGAGCCGATCCCGGCGTTGTCGATCTGGCAGACCGCTCCGCGTTACGAGGGGCACGCCGAGATGTGGCGGCAGGTCGACGCCTTCAACGCCGGCGAGAAGTCCATGGAAGAGTTCGTGGACGCATTCGGACCGGACCACGCCACGGACATCATCGAGAGCATGTGGGGCGGGCTCGGCAAGCCGTTCTTCCTCAATGTCGCCCAAGCCCGCGCCGTGCCGAACATGCCGGACGGGGCCTTCCTCGAATTGCTGTGCGACGTGGACATGGACGGCCCGCGCCCCCGCCCCGTCGGCGAGGCGCCCGTCGGCCTGCGCGGCCTCTGGCAGCAGGTATTGGACACCCACGAGTTGTCCGCCGACGCGGCCGTGAGCTGCGACCGGGCGATCCTCCGCCGGGCCATGCTTTGCGACCCGATCGTCAGCTCCATTGCCGATGCCGACGCGATCATCGAGGAGCTGCTCGACGCCGAGAAGGACGCACTCCCGGACGACTGGTGGAACTGAGAGCGCCCTACTCGGCCGGGCCGGCGCCGGCCGCGGCGCGCGTGGCGAAGATCGGACACCGGCGGCCGAAACGCTCGGCGAAGGCGGCGGCAATCGCGTCCTCGACGGCTTCCGCCCGGGCGGCGTCGGCGAGGAGGATCGCGCAGCCGCCGAAGCCGCCGCCGGTCATGCGGGCGCCGTGGACGCCCTCGCAGCCCTCGGCCGTGGCGACGATCGCGTCCAGCTCCGCGCAACTCACCTCGTAATCGTCCCGCAGCGACTCGTGCGAAGCGTACATCAGCTCGCCGAAGCTCAGCCAGTCGCCGCGCTCCATCGCCTCGACCGCCTGAAGCGTGCGGGCGATCTCCCCCACCACGTGGCGGGCCCGCATCAGCTCCGTGCCGCCCAGCACATCCGCCCGGTGCGCCTCGGCGAGTTGCCGCTCGGTGACATCGCGCAACGACGCCACGCCCAGCTTGCCCGCGGCCGCCTCGCACTGGGCCCGCCGCTGGGCGTACTCCCCGCCGCCAATCGAGTGGCTGACCTGTGTATTCGCCACGAGCAGCACCAGGGAGGGCTCGTCGAACCGCACGTGCCGCGTCTCGCCGCTGCGACAGTCGAGCAGCAGGGCCCGGCCCGCCCGGCCCATGACGGCGATGGACTGATCCATGATGCCGCAGGGGGAGTTGGCGAACTCGTGCTCGGCCCGCTGGCAGAGGAGCACCAGGTCGCGGTCGGTGAGCTTCTTCCGCGCCCCCGCAACGGCCAGCAGTGCCTCGGCCGTGGCGACCTCGAGCGATGCCGAGGAGGACAGCCCGCCGCCGATGGGCACGTCGCTGTCGAACAGGACGTCGCAACCGTGGAGCTTGATCTTGGCGTCCCGCAGCCCGGCCGCGACGCCCTTGGGGTAGTTCGCCCACGCGGGCCTGCCGGGGACGATCTCGCCGGTCAGATCGATCTCGGCCGGCTCGTCCGCCTGGCAGGAGCGGAAGGACGCGTGCGTATCTTCGCGCGGGGCATAGAGGGCGACGGTCCGCCGCTCGATGGCGATGGGCAGGACGAACCCGTCGTTGTAGTCCGTGTGCTCGCCGATCAGGTTGACACGTCCCGGGGCCTGCGCCGCGCCGGCCGGCTCGCGCCCGAAGGCGGCGGCGAACGCCGCCCTCCGTTCCGTGGGATTCATGGCCGGGACGGTAGCGTCGGCTCCGCGAGCCGTCAAGTCGCCCGGAAAAGGGGACAGGCAACTTCTTTCGCGCAGAGATCTGCGACTGTCACGAATCGCTCCAGCAGAAAGCTGCCTGTCCCCTTTTCCTACCTGTGGTGGATCGCATCTGCTACGGCAGCGGGTAGCCGCTTCCGACGGCGGCGAGCGGCAAAGCGAAGTCGATATCCGCCTGGCGGAGGACCCACGTGATATACGTGTTGCTGTTCGGGCCGGGCCAGTAGGCGTACTCGTCGCGGTACGGGTAGTCGCCCGGGCGGCTCAGGACCACCAGGAGGCGGACCGCCTCGTCGCCGCGCCATTCGGCCACGGCCCAGCTCGGCCCCGCACCGACGCCGGAGGTCGGGCCTGAGTTGTTGACGCGCAGATGGCCGTGCGCACCCCCGGCGTCCTGCCAGACCTCCCAGCGATGCCAGCGCTCGCCCGGCGCATAGTTGCCGACGAACCAGCAGTGCACGGCGATGTCCTCGATGTGCGGAATCCGGGCGGCGCGAAGCTGCACGATGGGGCCCTCGACCTCGCCCGGCTTTGTGAATCCCGACTGGTCCGGCACGTGAACGCAGCCGGACGACCCGGACAGAGCCGCCAGAACCAGAGCCGCCGCCGCGCGTGGAACCGGATGCCGCATGTCAGAGAACACATACCCTCCCCGCCGACGCGCGCGCAAACTCGGACGGACCCGAGTCGTCGATCGTCGATCAGACCAGGTCGCACGCCTCCGGCGGCATCCAGTGTTCTTCCTTGCCCTGCCACTTGACGTTACAGCCGATGGGGTTCGTCACCGGCACCGGCGGCTCGTTGTCGTCCAGCAGGGCGTCGAGGGCATCGTGCAGCTCCCGGGTGGTCTCCTTGCCCGGCTCGCGAGGGTTGTCGTCCATCCGGCCGGTGTAGCGGAGCTTGCGGTCCGCGTCGAAGACGAAGTAGTGCGGCGTCCGCAATGCGCCGTATGCCATGGCCACCTTCTGCGTGTCGTCCCGCAGATACGGCCAGGGGAAGCCCTTCTCCTTGGCGCGGATGACCATGTGCTCGTAGTCGTCGGTCGGGTGGTTCTCCGTCTCGTTCGAGTTGATGCCGACCATTGCCACGCCCTTGTCGGCGTAATCGTTGTACAACTCGAGCATGCGGTCTTCCGAGCCGACCACGAACGGGCAGTGGTTGCAGGTGAACACGACGAGGAGGATCTTCGCGTCCGCGAAGTCCGCCAGCGAGTAGCTCTTGCCGTCCGTCCCGCACAGCGAGAAGTCCGGCGCCTCTTCACCGATTTGCAGCGTGAATGCCATGGACAAGCTCCTTCAGTCTTGGGTTCGCCCCATTATAGCGTGCCCCCCTTCGGGCAAGCCGTCGCCGCCGGCCGAACTCAACCGGGACGCGACGCCAAGTACGACTCGTACCACGAGATCGTCCGGCCCAGCCCCCCGCGGAGGTCGTACTCCGCCCGCCATCCGAGCGTCCGGCGGGCCTTGGCCGCGTCGAGCGTCTGCTCGCGTATCTCGGCGGAGGCGGTATTGCGAATGTCCGGTTCCAGGTGAGATTTGCCCGTCAAATCGAGGATCAACTCGACGACCTCGAGCACCGTCACGCGAGACTCCGTGCTGAAGTTGAACGCCTCGCCGGCGACGCGCGGGTCGGCGATCTGCTCGGCGAGCGCCAGATAGCCGGAAACCACGTCGTCAAGGTAGATGTAGTCGCGGATGAACTGCCCGTCGCTGCGGAGGATCGGGCGCTCGTCCCGCAGAGCCCAGCGAATGACACCGGGCACGATGCGGTCCCAGTTCAGATCGCCGGCACCGTAGATGTTGCCGCAACGGCTGACCGCCACCGGCAGGCCGTAGGTGTTCCAATAGGTCCGCGAGATCAGGTCCGTGCAGCTCTTCGACACGTCGTACGGGTGCTCGCCCGCCAGCGGATCCCCCTCCGTGTACTGGCTGCCCGAGAGGCGTCCATAGGCCTTGTCGCTGGAGGCGACGACCACGCCAATCAGCTCCTCCCGCTGCCGCCGGCAGGCCTCCAGCAGGCAATAGGTGCCGCGGACGTTACTCTCGAAGGTGTCGAGCGGCGCCCGCAGGGCAGCGAGCACCTGCGTCTGGGCGCCGAGATGGAAGACGTACTCGATGCCGTTCTCGGCCAGGGCCCGCTCCAGGGCGCGGATGTCCTCCAATCGCCCGTGGACGACCTTGACAAGTCTTTCCGTGCCCGCACGGTAGAACTCGCTCCGCGGGTCGACATCGCGCACCAAGGCGGTAACCTCGGCGCCGGCGTTCGCCAGCGAGGCGGTCAGTGCCGAGCCGACCATGCCGGTCGCCCCGGTCACGAAAACCCGACGCCCGTTGAAGCGTTCCGGCCTCATCCCCACACCTTCCAGGGCGGTTCGCCCTCGTCCCACAGCGCGTTGAGCATGCGGACGTCCCGCAGCGTGTCCATGCACTGCCAGAAGCCGTAGTGCCGGTATGCGTACAGCTCACCGTCGGACGTCATCGCCTCCAGCGGGTCGCGCTCGAACGGTGTCTCGTCCCCGGCGATGTACTCCAGCACGCGCGGCTCGAGGACGAAGAAACCGCCGTTGATCCAGCCCTCCTTGGCCTGGAGCTTCTCGGCGAACTGCCGCACCGAGCCGTCGTCCTCGCTGATGTCGAGGTAGCCGTAGCGGGCCGGCGGCCGCACGGCCGTCATGGTGGCGGTCTTGCCGTGCGCCTTGTGGAACTCGACCAGGGCCTTGACGTCGACGTTGGACACGCCGTCGCCGTAGGTCAGCAGGAACGTCTCGTTGCCGATCCAGTCGGCGATGCGCTTGAGCCGCCCCCCGGTCAGCGTGTCCTCGCCGGTGTCGACGAGGTGGACCATCCAGTTCTCCTCGGCCGGCTTGCGGCGGATCGACTGGTTGGACGCCAGCGACACGCTGATGTCGCCCTGGAGCGAGTGATAATCCAGGAAGAAGTGCTTGATGATCTCACCCTTGTAGCCGAGGGCGACGATGAACTCCTCCACCCCATAGTGGGCGTAGGCCTTCATGATGTGCCAGAGGATGGGCCGCCCGCCGATCTCAACCATCGGCTTCGGGATGCGGTCGGTCTGCTCGGCCAGCCGGGTTCCGTAGCCGCCTGCGAGGATGACTGCCTTCATGTCCGATCCGTCCTCGTATCCGGGGCGCCAGGTGCCGTTCAGCGTCCGGGCGTCGGGCACCGGCGATTGCTCGATAGTCAATCGGAAGCGGCGGCTCGACGCAACAGGCGATTTGCCACGGCCTTGCGGTCGACGGGGCTACTTCTTCCCCTTCTTCTTGCGCTTTTTGCCGTCCGTGCCCCAGCAACAGCGCTTGTACTTCCGTCCGGAGCCGCACGGGCAGGGATCGTTCCGGCCGGGCTCGTCGTCCGCCTGGATCGGCTCGACCTTCTCCGTCCGCTCGAGCAGTTCCTCCTCGGCCTCGATGTCCTCGGTGCTGCGAGCGCCCTTGGCCAGGTCGCCGAGCTTCTGCTTCTTCTGCCGCTTCGAAAAGCGGTCGCCGATTCTGTCTCGCGCCATGGAACATCCTCCCGAAACGGTCTCACCAAAGAGCATGCAGAGGAACACGGAACGAACAGCACCGCCGCATCCGGACCCGTGCGATCCGGCCGGATCTCCGGTCTTCTTCTCGTCCTCCGGGGTAAACCGCCGTTACAAGTTCTTGCCGCAGCACTTTTTGTACTTCTTGCCCGAGCCACACGGGCAGGGGTCGTTCCGGCCGACCTTGGGCTGCTCGCGGACGATCGTCGCGACCTTCTGCGGGCCGCCCGGCCGGCGGTCCATGTCCTGGGTAAGGTTGTCGTACGCGCTGAGCTGCTCGTGCACCATGTTCGACACCTGGTACACGCTGGACATCTCGTGCTCGCCGGTCAGGCGCACCTTGAAGATCATGTCCGTGACCTTCTCCCGAACGCCGGAGAGCATCTCCTGGAACAGCCGCGAGCCCTCCCGCTTGTACGCCACGCGAGGATCCTGCTCCGCGTAGCTGCGCAGCCCGATGCCGCTCTTGAGATGGTCCATCGCCAGCAGGTGGTCCTTCCAAGAGCTGTCGAAAATCTGCAGCAGGACGAACCGCTCCAGCTCCGTCATCTCGCGCCGGCAGAAGCGCCGCCCGGCGCGAAGCAGTGCCTCGTAGGGGTCGCGCTCCAGCTCGGCCGGGTCGAGCTTCGTGTCGAATCGCTGCTCGGCGAAGCGCCCGGCCGGCTCCGGGTCGGGCCGCGCCCCGACCGTATGCCGGATCAACTGCTCCAGCCGGTCGCCCCGCAGCCACCCCTCGCTCATGTCGACAAGGCGCCGGCGAATCTCGGCCGGCTTCATGCCGGCGACCTGCTCGCCCGTCCAGCCCGCGTCGTACTTGCGGTTGGCCCACTCGGCCAGGGCGTTGCAGGCGTAAATGTTGTCCAGTCCGCCCCGCCCGATGGTGCGCTCCATCGCGTACTCGACCGGGTACTCCACCTCGCGCTGGCGGTAGGCCGCCTCGACCTTCTCGAACAGCCGCTTCTCGACGGCCGCGGGGCCGCCGGACAGGTCCTCCGCATCCATGTCGATGCCGAACTTCGAGCGGGCCCACTCCGCCAGGGCGCCCTCGGCGAACCCCTCCTCCAGGTACCGCCCGAGCGGGGCCAGCTCCATGGCGTCGATCCGCTCTCGAGCCGCCGCCGAGAGTTCCCGCTCCACCTCGGGCGGGTCCATCCTGCGCAGTTGGGACTGCGAGAGATTCACGCCGAATCGGCTCATCGCCCAGCCGCTGAGCCCCTTCAGGTCCCACTCCTTGCGGTCCAGGTCCTCGCTCATGTACTCGCCGAGCGTGATGCCGATGGTCGTGTCCGCCTCGTCCTTCGCACGCTCGCGAAGCTGCTGCTCGAGGTCGGGCAGGTCCTCGAGGGAATCGGCCTTGATCTGCTCCGGCTCGACGGGGCATTGAAGCGTCTTGCGGGCCCACTCGGCGATGCACCGGCTCGCGTAGTCGCCGCCGAGATAGTTGCCCACCGCCTCGCCGACCGACTCGCCGACCAGGTCCATCACCAGGTCTTCCAGCCCGCGGCCCTCGAGCACCTGCTGGCGCTGCGAGTAGTACTCCCGCCGCTGGTAGTCCATCACCTCGTCGTATTCGAGCAGGTTCTTGCGCGACTCGAAGTTCCGTTCCTCGACCTTCCGCTGGGCCCGCTCGATGCCCTTGGACACGCGCGGGTGCTCGATGGCCTGTTCGCCCTGCAACCCCAGCCAACTTAACACCTTGAGCGTCCACGGCCCGGCGAAGACCGCCATCAGGTCGTCGCGGATCGAGATGAAGAAGCGGCTCGAGCCCGGGTCCCCCTGGCGGCCCGACCGGCCCCGGAGCTGGTTGTCGATCCGCCGCGCTTCGTGCCGTTCCGTACCGACGATGTGAAGACCGCACGGCACCTCGCGGGCGCACTCCGTCCGGCCACGGAGCGGGAAGGCCGAGTCCAGCTTCGGCTTCCAGCAGTGCGCGCAATTCGTCGACGGGTCGTACTGCTCGCAGTGGATGCAACACTTCGTCACGCCCGCGGGATACAGCGCCTCGGGCTCCAGTCCCAGCTCGCGCAGCTTCTCGTCCGATGGAACCTTGCACTTCGGGTAGACCACGCCCTCGCCGAGCTTGATGTCGGTGCCGCGCCCAGCCATGTTCGTGGCGATGGTCACGTTGCCGACCATCTGGCTGGAGCCCTGCTTGATCGGACGCTGCTGGCCCGCCTTGGCGACGACCGACCCCTCGCGGGCCGCGTTTTCGATGCGCCCGTTGAGCACCTCGTGCTCGACGCCGTAGCTCCGCGTGAGCATCTCGGAGATCTTCTCGGACTTCTCGATGCTCGTGGTGCCGACCAGCACCGGCCGGCCGGACTTCGAGACCGAGTTCACCTCCTCGACGATCGCCTTGTACTTGCCGTCGACGTCGCCGTAGATGCGGTCGTTGTGGTCGACGCGGTTGACCGGGCGATTCGTCGGCACCGCCGCGGTGTCCAGCTTGTAGATATTGGCGAACTCCGCCGCCTCCGTCATGGCCGTGCCGGTCATGCCGGCGAGCTTCGTGTACAGCTTGAAGAAGTTCTGGTAGGTGATCGTCCCCTCGGTCTGCGTCTCCTGTTTGATCCGGACGCCTTCCTTGGCCTCGACGGCCTGGTGGAGCCCGTCGGACCACTCGCGCCCCTCCAGCAGCCGCCCGGTGAACTCGTCGACGATGACGACCCGACCGTCCTGGACGACATAGTCCTTGTCCTTCTCGCGCACCAGACGGGCGCACAGGGCCTGCTCCATCAGGTGCGGCCATTCCATGTTCGCCCCGACGTAGAAGCTGCCGACCCCGGCGATGTCCTGGGCCTCGACGATGCCCTCGTCGGTCATGTGGACGCTCTTGCGGTCCAGCTCGACCTCGTAGAGCTTGGTCCGCTGTTCCAGCTCCTCCTCGGCCGCGGCGAGGTCGACGCGGGCCTTCTCCAGCCGCTTGCGGGCCTTCTCCTTGGCGTCGCCGGACTTTCCGGACTTGTCCACCTCGCCCTCCAGCGCGGTCACCTCGCGCTTGAGGGCCTCGACCCGGTCGTTGGCCCGCTCCCACGGCCGGTTGCGGGAAACCAGCTCCCGCGCGACGGCGTCGGCCTTGCGGAAGCGGTCGGTGTCCCCGTGGCTCATGCCCGAGATGATCAGCGGCGTGCGGGCCTCGTCGATCAGGATGCTGTCGACCTCGTCGATGATGGCGAAGCCCAGCTCGCCCTGCACCTGGTCCGCGACGGAGAGCTTCATGTTGTCTCGGAGGTAGTCGAAGCCGAATTCGCTGTTCATGCCGTAGGTCACGTCACACGCGTACGCCTGCTTGCGGGCCTCGGCCCCCTCGCCGAAGGACGGCATGTCGGAGGTGATGTAGCCGACCGTCATGTCGAGCAGCTCGAACACGGGCCGGGCGAACTCGGCGTCCCGGGCGACCAGGGCGTCGTTCGTGGTCACCACATGCGCCTTCAGGCCGTCCAGCCAGGCCATGTAGACGGCCGGATAGCACGCGATGGTCTTGCCCTCGCCCGTGGCCTCCTCGGCGATCCACCCCTCGTCGAGGATCAGGCCGGCGACGAGCTGCACGTCGAAGTGACGATGGCTCCGAGCACGGCGGGACGCCTCGCGGACCAGCGCGAAGGCCTCGGGCTTGATCGCCTCGCGGCTTTGGCCTTGCTCGCGGCGGCGCTTCAACTCCCGGCTGCGGGCGGGCAGGTCCTCGTCCTTCAGCGCGCGCATTTCCTCCTCGAGCGGGTTGACCCGCTCTCGCACATAGCTCAGACGCGCCCGGACGATCCGGTCGTTCCGCGTGCCGCCGATGAGCTTCAGAAACGCATTGCTGAGGAAGCTGAGCATCGTCAAAGGCCCCGGTGAAGTCGGGAATGCTCAAGTATCCCATCTTGACGCGTGAGCGGTCAAGCGGGGCACGGCGGGCGCCCGCAGCGGGGTGCGACTACGGGCGGATGTAAACCGTGGAATGCCCCTCGAACAGCACGTCGTAGACGAACCGGACGCCCTCGTCGTCCAGGCGGATGCAGCCCCGAGAGCCCTCCGTGCCGATCGTCTCCGGCTCCGTCGTGCCGTGCAGGCCGTACATGTCCGTCTTGTACTGGCGCGTGATCTTGTCGATGCCCTCGAGCCCGACAAACCGGCCCTTCGGCCCGAAGGGGTAGTTTGCCTTGTCCTCGAAGTACACCACCGCGGGCAATTCCGGGTCGCCGCCGGGCGGGTACCACGGGGCCTTGAGCATCTTGCTGTGCACGACCCAGGAGCCGACGGGCGTCGAGCCGTCCTTGCCGAGCCCGACCGGCAGGCGGCGGATGAACACCCGCGGAAGGTCCTCATCCTCCCGCTGGAGGAACACGTCCATCACGAACTCGCCCTTGTAGACCTTGGCATGGAAGGGTCCGCGGATGAGCTTGTAGCTCATGTCATATTTGAGATCCTCGGCTCGAACGCCGTTGGCCCGCAGAATCGCCGCGGCGGGGACACGCAGGTCCAGCTCCGTCACGAGGCCGGGGACGACCTTGCCGTCGGCCGTCCTCTTGTCCGCCAGACGGTCGCCCTTTTTGAATTCGTGAAGGAACGTGTAGGGGTCGCCGGGGTACGCGTGACGGGCGAAGATCGTCGCCTGCGCCAGTTCCCAGAGCTTCTCGCGTGCGGCGTCGGCCATGTCGGCCGGGAGGCGCTCCGAAAAGACCGCCTCGGAGAGCTTGCCCCGGGCCTCCACGAGCTTGTCCTCTCCGGCCAGTTCCATGCCTCGCTCGAACGCGGCCAGGGCCTGGGCGGCCGGAAGCGGCTCCGGATCGTCCGGGATCTTCGGCGCCGGGTCGGGCGCGGGCTTGGTCGTGGCCTCCTCCTCTCCGTCGTCGCCTTCGTCCGTGTCGACTTCGTCGTCCCCGTGGGCGCGGTCTTCATCCATGCCGCCGGGCGCGCCCGGAGCGAGGGGAACCGGGCCGTCGTCGCCGGGCTCGTCGGCTTTGCCGGCGTCCGGCTCGGAACCGTAGGGCCAGGCGACGATCACCAAAACCGCCGCGATGCCGACGATGGCCAGCCCGGTCAGCCACAACGCTCGTCTTCGCTGCCTGCGCGTCATACCTCGTTCTCCGTGGGGTCGGCGGGGGACAAGGGGGCCGCCCGCGGGTGGAATTCCAGTACCTCTGTATCGGTCACGAGCATGCGGACGGGCCAGTCGTTTGCCCGCACGGGCACGCTGCCGACCACCTGCTCGGCGAAGGCCAGCCCGCACGTCACCGCGTGCACGCCCGGCCGGGAGAGAAACCGGTCGTAGAACCCCGCGCCCCGCCCGAGCCGGTTGCCGATTCGATCATACGCCAGCGCCGGCACCGCGATGAAATCGATCTCCGCCGGCGGACACCCGACGCCCCCCGCCGGGGTCCGAACGCCGTAGCGGTCCCGCGCGAGGTCCTCCTCCGCCAGCGAGTGCAGCTCCACGGCCGCCATCTCCCGCTGTGCCCAGCTCACGCTCGGCACGAGCACCCGCTTGCCGGCGTCCCAGGCCGCGCGCACGATCCGCGTGGTGTCGACCTCATCCGGAATGTGCAAGTAGACCATGACGGACGCCGCCGAACGGAACGCGTCCAGGGCGGTGAGCTTGTCGCAGGCGGAGCGGCTCTTGGCGGCCGCGACCTCCGCCGGCATCTCCGCCAGCGTCCGCCTGATCTCCCTGCGAAGCCGGGCCTTCATGCTGACATTCAAGCACGGGCCGCACGGACGGTGCAACCGTGGGGTAGGCCATCGGTGCTCAGCGATCAGTCAGTACTCAGCAAGCGCGCCGTCACGTCGAACGTCGAACCGGCCGCCGTGCCTAAGCATCCTACCTCCGGCCTCGCATCCCGCCCGCTGTTCGATCTTCGACCTCCGATCTCCGACCTCCCCCACTCCCTCATCCCTCCCCCTCGGTCCTCAGCTTCTCCGCCCAGTCCAGGTACTTGCGTATGTACTTCTCATAGCCGCGGTCGGTCGGCCGGTAGTACGTCGCCTCCACGCCGAGGTAGTCCTGGTCGGGGCTGACGCCGCCCTCGTGGTCGTGGCTGTACTGGTAGCCCTTTCCGTAGCCGAACTGCTCGGCCATGCCGGGGTGCGGGGCGTTGCGCAGGTGTCGCGGCACGGGCACGGTGCGCTGCTCCCGAACGTCCGCCAGCGCCGCGTCGATCGCCAGGTAGGAGGCGTTGGACTTCGGGGCACACGCCATGTACACGGCCGCCTGGGCAAGCGTGATGCGGCACTCGGGCATGCCGACGCGCTCGACGATCTGGTACGCCGCGGACGCGACGGAGATCGCCCGCGGATCGGCGTTGCCCACGTCCTCGCTGGCGAGGATGGCGATCCGCCGGGCGATGAACCGGGGGTCCTCGCCGGCCGCCAGCATCCGGGCCAGCCAGTAGACCGTCGCGTCCGGATCGCTGCCGCGCATGGACTTGATCAGCGCGCTGGCCGCGTCGTAGTGCTCCTCGCCCGCGCGGTCGTACTGCACGGCCTTCTGCTGAATGGACTCCTGGGCGGCATCGAGGTCGAACTCGACGCGTCCCTCGCTTCGCTGCGCCTCGCTCCGGACGCCGACCTCGAGGGCGGTCAGGGCCCGGCGGGCGTCGCCGTCGCTGATGCGGGCCAGATGCTCCAGCGCCTCATCGGTCGCGCGCACGTTCTGGTTGCCGAGGCCGCGGCCCGCATCCGCCAGGGCCCGCCGCAACAGCGTGACGATGTCCGGCTCACCCAGCGGCTGAAGTTCGAAGAGCGTCGAGCGGCTCAGCAAAGGCGAGTTGATCGTGAAGAACGGATTCTCCGTCGTCGCGCCGATCAGGATGACCACGCCGTTCTCGACATCCGGCAGCAGCACGTCCTGCTGGGCGCGGTTGAACCGGTGCAGCTCGTCGATGAACAGCACGGTCCGCCGCCCGTCGCCGGCCAGCACGGCTCGGGCCCGGTCGATGATCCCGCGCACGTCCTTGACGGAGGCCGAGGCCGCGTTGAGCGTGTGGAACGCCGCGTTGCAGGTGCGGGCGATGACGTGGGCCAGCGTCGTCTTGCCGCTGCCCGGCGGCCCGTAGAAGACCAAGCTCGACAGCGAATCCGCCTCCAGCATCCGGCGGAGCATCCGCCCGGGACCGAGGATGTGGTCCTGCCCGAGCACCTCGTCGATCGATCGCGGCCGCATGCGCACGGCCAGCGGCGCGTGGGCCGCGATGGCCCGGTTCTCGGCGTCCTGGAAAAGGTCCATGGCGATGGCCATTCTACCGTTCTCTCCCCTCGGCGTGCGACGGTGGGCGAGCGGGAACCACCGCTCGACGCTCCATGTTCGACGTTCGACGCAACAGACACCCGCCAAATATGCGCCGTCGAACACCGGACGCCGAACGTCGAGCACAGAACGCCTTCTCCCCCGTGCATCCCTCGTCGGCTTCCGCTATACTACCGCCCGCGGGGCTGCCGGAGTGGCGCAGGAAGCGAACGCCTGAACCCCTGCAAGCGGAAAGGAAACGGCATGCGATACGTCTTGGCATTTTCTCTGGTCGTGGCGGCACTGGCCGGCTGCAACGAGCCGCAGGAACCGAATCAGTCCACCGAGGTGACGATTCCTCCCCGGTCCGAGGGCGAGATGGGTGCGGTAACGCCCTCAGAGGTCGGGCCGACCTCACCGGATGAGGAGCCGGTCGAGGTCGCCCCGGAGCCCTCCGGCTGGGACGAAGCCCCCACCGACCCCGAGCCGGACCCGGACCCGACGCTCCCGGCCGGAGCCCGCACGTACACGATCCAGAAGGGCGACACGCTCTGGTCCATCGCCAAGCGGCTCTACGGGGACGGGCAGCGGTGGAAGGACATCGTCGCGATGAACCCCGGCCTCAAGCCGGAGGCGATGCGCGTCGGCCAGGTCATCAAGGTGCCGGCCAACTGAGCCGACCCGGCGGGCGCCCGAAGCGACCGTGGCACAGCTCCAGCTCGACACGCCGGCGCAGTACGTCAAGGGCGTCGGGCCGGTTCGCGCCGAGCAGCTCGCCCAGCTCGGCATTCACACGGCCGAGGATCTGCTGCTGCACTTCCCCCGGCGGTTTGACCTGCGCCGGCAGACCCAGCCGATGGGCACGCTCCGCGGAGAGGAGCAATCCGCCACCGTAGCCGGCGAGGTCGTGGACGTCGAGGAGCGGACCGGCGGCAGGCGGCCGTGGTTCCAGTGCATGCTTCAGGACGGCAGCGGCTGGGTGCTCGTCAAGTGGTTCCACGGCGGGTACCTGCGGGGCAAGATCACGCCCGGCATGCACATCGCCGTCAGCGGCAAGGTCAGCGTGTATCGGGAGCATCTCCAGTTCATCAACCCTTCGTGGCAGAGCATCTTCGAGCCCGAGAACACGGACCTGAGCCGCGATGAGCTGATGCCGGTGTATCCCGCGGGGGCGAACCTGAGCAGCACGCAGATCGCCGGCGTCATCCGCGGCATCCTGCCGGAAGCCGAGCGGCTGATTCCGGAGATCCTGCCGGGGGAGGTGCTCAAACGCCGCGCGCTGCCGCCCCGGCCCGGGGCCGTCGCCGCCATGCATCGCCCCGAAGACACGGAGCACTGGGAACAGGCCCGCCGCCGGATGGCCTACGAGGAATGCTTCCTGATGCAGCTCGGGATCGCCCTGAACCGGATGCGGCAGGTCAGCCGCCCCGCTCACGCGCTGCAGCGGACGGAGGAGATGGACCGGCGAATCCGCCGGCGGTTCCCCTTCCCGCTGACCGATGCGCAGAACCGGGCCGTCGAGGACATCGCCGCGGACGTCGCCCGCGAGCGCCCCATGAACCGCCTGCTCCAGGGCGACGTGGGCTCGGGCAAGACGGTCGTGGCGCTCTACGGCGCCCTGCTGGCCGTGGCCAACCGCACCCAGGTCGCCATCATGGCGCCCACCGAGATCCTCGCGGCCCAGCACTACCGGAACATCCAGACCTACCTTGCGGGCAGCCGCGTGCGGACGGAGCTGCTCGTCGGCGGACAGAAGGAGGCCGAGCGAAGGCGCGTGCTCGACGGGCTGGCGAAGGGCGAGGTCGACATCGTCGTCGGCACGCACGCGCTGATCACCGAGGGCGTGCGGTTCGCCCGCCTGGCGATGGTCGTCGTGGACGAGCAGCACAAATTCGGCGTCCGCCAGCGGACCGGCATCCGCTCGAAGGGCTTCGCGCCGCACTACCTCGTGATGACCGCCACGCCCATCCCGCGGACGCTGGCGATGACGGTCTTCGGCGACTTGGACGTGTCCGTGATCGACGAGCTGCCGCCGGGGCGCGGGCGGACGGAGACGCGCTGCGTCGGCGAGAGCAAGCTGGCCGAGGTCTACGCCTTCGTACGGGACAAGCTCGCGGCCGGGCAGCAGGCGTACTTCATCTACCCGCTCGTGAACCCTTCGGAGAATCTCGAACTCAAGGCGGCGCAGGACGCCTACGAGGAGCTGGCCCGCGGGCCGCTGGCGGACTTTCGCGTCGGGCTGATCCACGGGCAGATGCCGGCGGCGAAGAAGGAGCGGGTCATCGGCGAGTTCCGCGACGGCCGCGTGCAAGCGCTGGTCGCCTCGGTCGTCGTCGAGGTCGGCATGGACATCCCCGCCGCGAACGTGATGGTGGTGCTGCATGCCGAGCGGTTCGGGCTGGCCCAGCTCCACCAGCTCCGCGGCCGGATCGGGCGGGCGAGCGAGGACGCCGCGTGCATCCTCGTGGCCGAGCCGGGCAACCCGATGGCGAAGCAACGGCTCGAGGTGCTGACGCGGACGAGCGACGGGTTCCAGGTGGCCGAGGAGGACCTGCGAATCCGCGGGCCGGGCGAGATCTTCGGCACGCGTCAGCACGGCCTGCCGGAGCTGAAGGTGGCGGACCTGGTACGGGACTTCGAGCTCCTGCGCGAGGCGAGGCGGGACGCGTTCGAGCTGATCGCGGGCGATCCGGCGCTCGCCGCCCCGCACCACCAGAAACTCCGCCAGGAGATGGAGAAGCTCTACGCGGGAAGGTTGGAACTCGTGGGCGGCGCCTGAGCAGAACGCGGATCGCGGGGATTCCGCAGAAGTGTTATGATGGGCGAAAATGCGGCTCCATGTCGAACAGGCAGATCGGGACGCGCGGGAGGAGGCGGCGGGCCTCATCGAGGCATATCTTCGTGGAAGCATTCCGGGTGGGGACCTGGTCGAGAATTGGCCCGAATCGCCCACGGACCCCGCCTTGGCGGCGATCGCGGACAACCTCCTGATCCACATCCCCGGCGGCGATCTCCGCACGGAGTACGCCGAAGCGTGGCGAGCCGACGTGCGGGACGTACTGGGGCGCTGCGTGCTCTTCCTGCGAACGGATCTGCCCTATAACGCGGGTCGCGTGACTCCCGTTACGTTCGTCAACTACGGGTGTGCGAGCATATGCCTGATGCTCGGCGCCGTGGTAATTCTGGCACTGCCCGCACCGGGCTGGGTCGCGGCAATCCTCGGCGGCTTGGGCCTCGTGGTCGCGGGCCGGTCGCTCCTCAGCGACAAGCTGACCTACCGGTCGGAACCGGCCATGGTTCACTGCATCGCCCGCGGGTGCTGGCCCTTCGAGATGGAAGAGGACCTTGACGCGATCCGGGACGAGCCGGATGCACCCGCGGTGGATCCCGGGCGTCCGCCCGTTGGTGAACGCCCCCGCGATGTTTGACCCTACCGCCGGCCCCCGCTAGCATTGGGCGCTGTTTCGCGCGGCGTCGTGCCGCGCGGAAACGGCCGCACCCGACACGCAGGAGCGTAACGTGAGCAAGCTGGACGAGACCATTCAAGGGCTGAAGTATGACGACGCCGGGCTGATTCCGGCCGTCTGCGTCGACGCCGAGACCAAGCAGGTCCTCATGGTCGCCTACATGAACGACAAGGCCCTTCGCGAGACGATCGAGACGGGCAAGACGCACTTCTGGTCCCGCAGCCGGCAGAAGTACTGGATGAAGGGCGAGTCCTCCGGCCACACCCAGGAAGTCCGGGCCGTCTACACGGACTGCGACAGGGACACGCTCGTCATCGAGGTCGTCCAGCACGGTGCGGCCTGCCACGAGGGCTACTACTCGTGCTTCTACCGCAAGCTCAACGACGCCGGCGAGTGGGACATCGTGGCCGAGAAGGTCTTCGACCCGGACTCGGTCTATAAGAAGTAGGCGCTGGGGGGACGCGGGGCCACATGGGCAGACGGCTGCGGACAATCTCGCGGTCCGGCGACCGGCTCCGGCGAGCGCTGAACCTCGTCCTGGGGCTGGCGGCCGTGGGCGCCATCGCCGCGCTCGTGCTGGAATACGGCTTCCGCGAACCCCCCGTGCCCCGCCGGTACCTGCACGTGGCCGAGTCGTTCATCGTGGCCGTGTTCGTGCTGGACCGCGTGGCGCGGCTCATCCTGTCCGGGCGGCCCAGGGCGTTCGTCCGCGAGAACTGGATCGACTTCGCACTGATCGGCGTGGCGGCGGTCGGCCTGGCCGTCGGGGGGTACTTCCGCGGGGATGTTCTGTCCCTCGGGGCGCTCTACGTGCTCATCACGCAGGGCTACATCCTGCTGGCGCTGCTGGTGCGGGCGGTAGGCGTGAACCTCCAGTTGGCGGGCAGCGGCATCCCGCCGATGTGGTCGCTGGTCGGCAGCTTCGCGTTCATGTGCCTGGCGGGCTCGCTGCTGTTGATGCTGCCCGTGGCGACGCACCCCGGCACGCAGCGATGGTACTACCCGGATGCGCTCTTCACGGCCGTCAGCGCCACGTGCGTGACCGGCCTGATCGTCAAGGACACCGGCACGTTCTTCACCACGTTCGGCCAGGGGGTGATCCTCGTGCTGATCCAGCTCGGCGGGCTGGGGATCATGATGTTCGGCACGATGCTGGCGGCGCTGGTCGGCAAGGGCTTTTCGATTCGTCAAGGCGACGCGCTCGGGCAGATGCTTGCGACGGAGCGGCGCGGCGACCTGGGCCGGACGCTCAAGTTCGTCGCGGTGATGACTTTCGCCCTGGAGGCCGTCGGCGCCGTGCTGCTCTACCCGATGTACGCCGGCGCCGCCGACGCCTTCGGGCAGGCCATGGGCCCGGCCCGGGCCGCCTGGCATGCCGTGTTCCACAGCGTGTCGAGCTTCTGCAACGCGGGCTTCGCCCTGTACGGCGGCAACATGATGCACGGCGTCCGCGAGGGCTGGGCCCACCCGCTGCGACAAAGCTGGCAGGTGCTGACGGTGATGGGCCCGCTGATCATCCTCGGCGGGTTGGGCTTCCCGGTGCTCCAGGACTGCTGGCGGTGGACCGTGGCGCGCCTCCGCCGCCTCGTCGGCCGGCTGTCCGGGCGGCGCCTCCGCTACACCCGCGGCCGGAGCCCGCGGCTGGCGCTGCACTCGAAGATCGTCCTCGTCGTGACCGTCGTGCTGCTGGTCGGCGGCGCGGCCGGGATGGTCGTATTCGAGAAGCTCACCGGCGACGGAGGCGACACCGTCGGGCGGAACCCCATCGGCGAGGCCGGCGGCGGAACGGACGTGGGCGAGCCGGTCGCGCTGCGGGACCTGTCGGGCGCGAAGCTCGCGCGGGCCGCCGCGTTCCAGTCGCTGACCGCACGGACCGCCGGCTTCAACACCGTCGACATGAACGAGCTGTCCAACGCGAGCAAGCTGTGGGTATCCGGCCTGATGTTCATCGGCGGCAGCCCGGCCGGCACGGCCGGCGGCATGAAGACCGCGACCTTCGCGCTGATGATCGTCGCGACGTGGTGCCTCCTCCGGCGGCGGTCGGAGCTGGAGGTTTTCCACCGGAGCATTTCGTCGGATCTGCTGCGTCGCACGGCCGCCATCGCGGCGCTTTACACGCTGCTGGTCGCGACGGTCACGCTGCTGCTGACCGCCTCGCTGGGCAGCCGCCCGTTCGTGAACGTGCTGTTCGAGGCGTGCAGCGCGTGCGGCACGGTCGGGCTGAGCACGGGCATCACGGGGCCGAACTCCACGCTGCCGGTGTTCCCCAAGCTGGTGATCATCGTCGGCATGTTTGCCGGCCGCCTCGGGCCGCTGACGCTCCTCCTGGCCGTGACATGCCGCGTCAGGCCGGTACGATATAGCTACGCCGAAGAGAACGTGATTATCGGGTAGGAACCATGGACCGATTCGCCGTTATCGGGTTGGGGCTGTTCGGCCGCCGGCTGGCGACGCTGCTGGCCGAGGCCGGGGCCGAGGTCATCGCGGTGGACAACAACCGCGAGCTGGTGGAGTCCGTGCGCGACGAGGTCACCCTGGCGGTGTGCCTGGACTGCACGGACGAGGAGGCGCTGCGGGCCCAGGGCGTCGACAAGGTCGACGTCGCGGTGGTCGGCATGGGCTCGAACCTGGAGATCAGCGCGCTGACCACCGTGATCCTGAAGCAGATCGGCGTCCCGCGGGTCATCACGCGCGCGACGACGGGCATCCGGGCGCAGATCCTATCGCGGATCGGCGCCGACGGCGTGGTGAACCCCGAGCAGGAGTCGGCCGAGCGCTGGCGGGACAAGCTGATGGCTCCGGCGATGCTCGAGCGGATCGTCCTCGGCGAGGAGCACAGCTTGGTTCAAGTGGAGGCGCCCAAGAGCTTCCACAACAAGACGCTGGCGGAGCTGGACGTTCACAACAAATACAGCGTGCTCGTGGTGGCGATCCGCCGGAGCGTGAAGCGGACCGACGCCCGCGGCAACGAGGTCGTCCGCGAGCAGGTGCTCTCCGGGCCCGGGCCCCACGACACGGTCATGCCCGGCGACGTGCTGACGATCATCGGCCGCGACGAGGCGATCGAGAAATTCCCCCGGTAGGTGGATTCGCCGCCGAGGCGAGCAGCCACGGGCGCCGCCCGGCGAAGTTGACCGCGGCGCAGTCCGCAGCGGGCTTGGCTAAGCGTTGGCCGACTGGGTCGCGCCTTGCTGGACGGGCCGCGTGGGCGGGTCGGCGTACTCGGCCGGGTCCTTGCCCTGCTCGATCCAGGCCATCTTGCGGACGCGCCGCTCGTGCCGCCCGCCGCCGTCGAAGGGCGTGTCCACCCAGCCGATCACGATCCGACGCATCAGCTCCTCGCCCGTGACGTCGCTGGCCAGGCACAGCACATTGGCGTCGTTGTGGCGGCGGGACATCTGGGCGGTCAGCTCGTCGTGGCACAGTGCGGCGCGAATGCCCGGCATCTTGTTGGCGCAGATCGTCATGCCGATGCCGCTGCCGCAGAACAGGACCGCCCGCTCGGCCTTGCCGTCTGACACCGCCTTGGCCGCGGCGTAGGCCATGTCCGGGTAGTCGCAACTCCTGGCGCTGTTCGTGCCCAGGTCCAGCACCTCGTGCCCGCGCTCGGCGAGCAGGACACTGATCGTCCCCTTGGCGCTGTGGCCTCGATGGTCGGCTGCAAGTGCGATTCTCATGAGCGTCCCGTATCTCGCCGCATCCGGTCATTCGGCGGCGCGTGTTTCGCGTAAAGACCCCGCCGGGGCTCAGCATATCTCCTTCAGGGCCGACTCAAGAGCACGCCGAATGTGCCGCGCCGTCCGGCGGTAGACGTTCGGGCCGCCCCCGATCGGGTCGGGAACGTCCCCGACTCCGTCGAGGCGGCGGATCCGGTCGTCCGTAGCGGGGTCGATCCGGGCCGCCTCGGCCACATGCACATCGGTCATGCAGAATACCAAATCCGCCCAGTGAATCAAGTCCCGGTCGGCCGGACGGCTGCTGTGTCGGCTGATGTCCGCGCCCCACTCCTCCGCCGCCGCCACCGCCTCCGGCGTCGCATGGGCGCCCCGCCCGGCGAACAGCCCGGCCGAGCGGACCTCGATGCCCAACCCCCGCAGCTCTCCGACTCGGCAGCCGAGGCGATCGGCCAGCAGCTTCTTGGCCATGCCCGCGGCCATCGGGCTCCGGCACGTGTTGCCCGTGCACACGAACAGCAGCCGCCAGCGGAGCAGCCGCCGCACGTGCCGCGCGTCGTAAACGCCCTTGCGAAGGACCGTCAACTCCCCGCCGGCCAGGCGGGCGATCGTGCTGTCCTGTCCGTACTGCGTCGGGCCGGAGTCGATCAGCAGCGGCACGTCGCCGTCGAGTGCCTGGAGAACGTCGGCGGCGCTACGCGGCGAGGGGCCGCCCTGCCGGTTCGCGCTCGTCGCGACGACCGGCCCCTCCACGGCCGCCAGCATCCGCGCCGCCGTCGGCTCGGACGGGCAGCGAAGCGCGATCCAATCCCCCGAGACCAATTCGCCACGGAGATCTTCGTCGCCGAGCGCCGCGTCGGGCAGCGGATCCGGAGCCGGCAGGACGAGGGTCAGCGGGCCGGGCCACGCGCGGGACATGAGCCGCCGCGCCCACACGTCCGGCTCGACGTACCGCTCCGCCGCCTCGGGCCCGCCGATGTGAACGCTGAAGGGGCGCTTCGGGCGGTCCTTCAGGTCGCGCAGCCGCCGCATGGCCGAACGGTCGCTCGCCAGCG
Organism: uncultured Planctomycetaceae bacterium; assembly: GCA_964531695.1. GTDB lineage: Bacteria > Planctomycetota > Phycisphaerae > SM23-33 > SM23-33 > JAGXKT01. The sequence goes on from CAZHEH010000013.1 coordinate 68,138, forward strand.
CGCCCACGCCGTAGACCGTCTCGGTGGGAAACGCCACGAGCCGGCCCTCGCGCAGGGCCTTTGCGCCTTCCTTGGCGGCCGTCGCGGCCGTGCTTCGCGTCCGTGTGTTCAAGACCTGTGTGGACATCTGCTGCTCACTCGCGCCATTATCACCCTCGGCGGGCGCGGGGGCAAGCTCAGCGGTCGGCCAGCAGCTTGGCCGCCTTCCCCGCCAAGGGTGATTCGGGATACTCCCGCACGATCCGGCGGAGGATCTCATCGACACGCTCGGACTCGCCCAGTTCGTGCCGCGCCTCGGCCGCGAGCTTGAGCAGCTCCGGCGCGTGGGTCGAGCCGGGGTTGGCGTTGACGAGCTTCACGGCATGGTACGCCGCATCGGCCTGCCGCTTCCGCGCGGTCAGCAGGCGGACGCGCATCAGCGTCAGGTAGCCCCCCAGCCGGTCGGCGGGCAAGGTGTCGGCCCAATGCTCGAGCTTCTCCTCGGCCGCCGCGAACTCACCCTCCCGTATCCAGGCCTCGATCTGGCGTGCGAAGCTGCCGCGGGCGACCAGCGCCGACCTGCCGCCCAGCCGGCCCCGGCCCGCCTCCGCGTAGGCGGCGGCCGACTTGTCCCCTTCGCCGCGGGCCAAGTGCACGTCGCCCAGGCCGATCCGCGCCTGCCGGATCGGCGGCGCCGTCGTGACGTGGGCATACTCCTCCAGGACGCGCCGGAACCGCCGCTCCGCCCCGTCCGGCTCGCGGAGGTCGTCCAGCATCACGCGCCCGGCCCACACCAGCAACTCCGCCGCCACGGCCGGGTTGGTGAGTCGGCCGGCCGCCCGCTCCAGCACGGCCACGGCCTCTTCCGGGCGGCCCGCCTCGCGAAGGGCCTCGGCCAGTCGGTCCATCGCCGCGCGGGCCGACTCGCCGTCGATCCGCTCCCGTGCGACCAGCGCCGCACCCGCGCGGATCACCCCGGCGTCGTTCCCGACGCTGTCCAGCAGCAAGACCGCCTCAGCCAACGCCGCATCGGGCAGCGTGGCGAAGTCGTATTCCGCAACGAGTTCGGCATACCGCTTCGCCGGTTCGGTCTCGTCCCGCGCCTGGAGCCGCCACGGCCGCGAAACCCAGATCCGGTTCGTCCTCTCCAGCGTCTTCGCGCCGAGCTTGCCCCGTAGCGTCACGGTGTACATGCCCTCGGTCAGGTACACGTGCCGGACCTCGGCCCCGGTGGCCGTCTGCCCGTCGCCGAAGTCCCACGTCCACTCGACCTCTCGCGGCAGCCGGCCGTACGGCCGCGCACGGAACGTGTACCGCTGGCAGTACCGTTCGTCCACCTGCGCCTCGCCCCCATGTTCGTACCGAAAGTCCGCGCCGTACGCCTCGCCGCGGTCGGACATCGGCCCGGGGCGGGCCCGCGTGACGCTCGTGAACGCGGCCGGGGGAATCACGGTGACGCGCTTCTGCCCCGGCGGCTTCCACGCCGCCACGATGACCGGGTGACCCTTGCCCGAGATGTGCAGCACCGTGAGCTTGTGCAGCCCGCGGCGGAGCGTCACCTTGCCCTTGACCCGGATGTCCCGTTGCGGTGGGTGCCATCCGCCGTTGTCCACCACCAGCTCTTCGTCGATCAGCAGAAACGACGCGTTCATGCTGGACAGCACGAAGACGTACTCCCCGTCGGCCGGGCACTTGAGGTAGCCCGTGTACCGCCTCGCCACGCGCCGGTCCGGCCCGAACAGCGTGTGCCCGTGAAATACGCGGTCGACGAAGTCCGCCCCGACGTACCGCGTGACGCGCTCGTTGAGCACCTTCCGGGCCTCGGCGAGGTTGCCGATGCCTCCGCCGGGGTACAGCCACGTCTGGAGCAGCAGGCCGCGGCGGAGGTCCAGCTCCTCGGCCGGCGTGGGCGGCGTTTCGCAGCCGAAGTACGCGTAGTAGTCGGTGACGCCCGGCTGGAGCGCGAAGGCGACGCCGCACACGTCCCCCGGGCCGACGCTCAGGACCTTTCGGGGGCGCTCCTTGCCGCGGAAGGTCACCACGCGAATATCGCCGCCGTCGGCGTTGGTCTTGCCGGCGGTGGGCATGGTGAAGACGGCGACTTCGTCGCCCTCCCAGCCGGTCGGCTTGAACTCGGGCACGGTGACCCGCCGTCGGTGCGCCCACGCGCCGCGCCACCAGCCCATGCCCGGCGCGGCCGGCGCCGCATCGGCGACCAGGAGGCACATCAGCAGGATGGCAAGCGTGCGCTTCATCCCACGGCGATTCTACAGTGGCCCCATGCCGCCCGAGAGGGGTAAATTGCCGCCCACCCGCCGCCGCGGGGAGCCGAAACGGTACGATGCCCATGGACTGCCAGGCCGTGATCTTCGACATGGACGGAACGCTCGTCGAGCCGCTGCTGGACTTCGAGGCGATCCGGCGCGAGCTGCGCATCCGGTCCGACGACGGCATCCTGGAGGCCATCGCCGCGATGGACGAGGCCGAGCGCGGCGCCGCGGAGCGCCGGCTGCTGGAGCACGAAGTGGAAGCCGCCCGGCGCGCCCGGCCAATGCCCGCCGCGGCCGGGACGGTCCGGGCGCTGCAGGCGGCCGGGCTCAGGACGGCGGTGCTGACGCGGAACCACCGAGAGGCCATGCAGACGGTCCTCGCCCGGCTGTCGCTGACGTTCGACCTGGCGTGGTCTCGCGAGGATGGGCCGATCAAGCCGGAGCCGGACGGAATCCTGCGGGCCTGCTCGCGGCTCGGCGTGAGCCCGGAACGGACCGCGTGCGTGGGGGATTTCCGCTATGATATCGTCGCGGCGCGGGCGGCCGGGGCGGTTGCCGTGCTGCTGGCGCCCGGCGAACGGCCGGACTTCGCGGACGAGGCGGACCACGTGATCCGTCGACTGGACGAGCTGTCGTCGCTGCTGGGCTGCTGATTCCCCATGGCTCATCTTCCCGTCGCGAACATCCTGCATCACAAGCTCCGCACGGCGCTGTCGGCGCTGGGCATCGGCATCGGCATCTGCATGCTGATCACGCTCAGCGGCTTGGCGCGGGGGAGTCTCTACGAGGTCGCGGACCGCTGGGAGTCGGTCGACGCCGAGATCATCGTCTACCCGCGAATCTGGGGCGACAACGTCACGACCATGAGCGGCGTCGGGCTGCCCGACCGGACGATCACGTCGCTGGAAGACGAGCGAGCCGACGTGGTCGCCGAGGCCGTGCCGGCCTTCCTGTGGCGGATCAAGCTGGCCGGGCAGGACCACGCCGTGGTCGGCGTCGACGCCGATCCCCGCGCGTGGCAGCGCCTGACCGGCGGCCCGCCGACCCGCGGGCGGTGGTTCGAGCAAGAGCCCGCACCGGACGGCCTGACCGCCTCCGCGTGGCTGGAGCGGACACTGCTGGGCCGCGGCGAGGCGGCCGCGCCGGCCGAGGCCGACGCCGACCCGCTCGACTGGACGGAGCCGGCGGCCATCGGCTCCGACGAGATGCGGCGGGCGATCCGCGAGCGCGGCGGCTTCGAGCTGGTCCTCGACGCTCGGCTCGCCGAGGCCGGCGGCTACGCCGTCGGCGACACGGTCCGGGCCGCCAACCACGACTGGCGGATCGTCGGCATCGTTCCGGCCGGCGGGCTGGCGCGGGCCTACATGCCCCGCCGCGTCGCGCAGTTCCTGTTCGGCAGCGGCGACATCCGCAAGAGCACGCTGGGGTTCGTCAAGCTCCGCGAGGGCGTCGACGCCGACGCGGCCGCCCGGCAGCTCGCGGGTCGGGGCCGCCAGGCCGTGCAGGTCGCCCAATACCGCCAGATGCTCGAGCAGAAGTTCGGCGTCATGTTCCGCTACGTGGACATGGTCAACGTGATCGCGCTGGTCATCGCGTTCCTGTTCATCATGGTCACGCTCTACACCATGGTGCTCCAGCGGACGCGCGACATCGCGATCCTCAAGGCGTGCGGCGCGACCAACGGCTTCATCCTGCGGCAGGTCATGGCCGAGTCCTGCCTGCTGACGCTGGCCGGCGCGGCCGTGGGGGTGGGGCTGAGCTTCCTGGCGGCCCAGGCCATCGAGGCCGTCCGCCCGCTGCTGACGGTGTCGATCACCTGGCAATGGGTCGCGGCGGCGGGCATCGTCGCGGTGGCAGGGGCCGTGCTCAGCTCGCTGTACCCCGCCTGGCGGGCGACGCGCGTGGACGTCGCCGCCGCATTGACACTCGACTGACGCGGCGCACGACGCGCCGGAGCGGATACGCAGGAACGACGAGGACGCATGGCGAAAGAAGGCGGCATCCTGACGGCGCGAGGACTGGCCAAGTCCTACGGCCGTGGACGGGCAGAGGTGCCCGTGCTCCGCGGCCTGGACCTGGAGGTCCGACGCGGCGAGTTCCTGGCGGTCATGGGCCCCAGCGGCTGCGGAAAGAGCACGCTGCTGCACGTGCTCGGGCTGATTACCCCGCCGGACGCCGGCTCCGTGGTCGTTGACGGCCGGCCCGCCCCGCGCGCCGACTCCGCCCGAACAGCTCTGCGGCGGGAGCGGTTCGGATTCGTCTTCCAGCGGTTCAACCTTCTGGGCGTGCTCAGCGCCGAGGCGAACGTCGCCATCTCGCTCCGGCTCCGCGGCCGCAAGCTTGACGGGCCCGTTCGCGCGTTGTTCGAATGCATGGGCGTCGACCACGTGCGGCGTCGCCGCCCGGCGGAGATGTCCATCGGCGAGCAGCAGCGCGTCGCCGTCGTTCGGGCCCTGGCCCACGGCCCGGACATCGTGCTCGCCGACGAGCCGACCGGCAACCTGGACTCGGCCAACGCCGACGCCCTGATGACGCTGCTGACCGAGCGGAACCGCCAGGACAACCAGACGATCGTGATGATCACGCACTCGGCCGCCGCGGCCGGCCGCGCCGACCGCGTCCTGACCATGCAGGATGGAAGAATCACTGCCGACACAGACTGAGGCGGCCGGGGCAATCGGGCCCGACGGCATCTCCGTCGCCCGATGGTTCGCGATCTACGCTCTGCTCGTGCTGGCGGCGGCCGTGCCGTTGGCCGCGCTGATCTCCGCCGAGGGCTGGACCTGGGACGCCTGGGTCCACCGCACCGCCGAGACGTTCGCCGCCACCGGCGCCGGCATCAAGCTGCTCGGCTTCGCGATCTACCTGTCGATTTGCTGCACGTTCTGTCCTCTGCCGACTGGCTGGATCGTCGCCGGCGTCGCCACGCGGGAGGCGGCCGTGACGGGCGAGCTGTGGAGCACCGTGCTCGTCGTCGCGGCCGTGGGCGGAGCGGCCTCCACCGTCGCCAACCTCAACGACTACCACCTGTTCACCTGGATGCTGCGCAATCGGCGTGTCGCGGGCGTTCGCCAAAGCCGTGTGTACCGGGGGGCGGCCAAGTGGTTCGCGCGGGCGCCGTTCTCCATCCTGGTCGTGTTCAACGTGATCCCCATCCCCGTCGACGTCGTTCGCATGCTCGCCACGACGTACCGCTACCCGCGCGTGCCGTTCGCGGCCGCGAATTTCGTGGGACGTTTTCTGCGCTATGGGGTCATCGCATTCGTTACATTCTGGTGGGACCTCGGCTGGGTCGCCGTTGTGGCGCTGCTGGCGCTGGCGGTGGTCCTGGCCGCCGTACGACTCGTGCCGGCGGCGCTGCGGCGCCTGCCCGGACGACCGAGGAAGGATCCGACAGCATGAACCGCCACCGACTGCTCGTACTCATCGGGCTCATCGCCGCCTGCACGACCGCCGGGGCCGACGGCGAGGGAGCCGACGCTCCCACCACGCGGCCGGCGGAGGGCGCGACCGCGGACGACGCCCCCGCCGCTCCGGCCGAGGTGGCCCCCGAGGTCCGGGCGATTCTCGATGGCATGGAGCGGGCCGGCGAGGAGCACACGTCCATCCGGGGCGAGATCTTCTACCGCGTCGTCAACCGGACGATGGGAGACACCGAGGTCCGCACCGGCTGGGTCGCCTATTGCAAGGGCACACCCGAAGACACGCCCGAGGACGGCGAAGCGGAAGGCGAAGCCGCCGAGGAAGAGTCGGGTGACGAGGCCGGACCGGAACCGGCCCCGAGATTCCGCATCCACTTCGACACGCTCAAGCTCGATGACGGAAAACCGTTCGAGGAAGTGCTGGACTACGCCTTCGACGGTCGGACGTTGACCGTCGTCAAGCACCGCATCAAGCAGATGACCCGCTACCGGCTCGGCGAGGAGGCCCGCCGGCCCATGAAGCTCGGCGAGGGCCCGTTCCCCCTGCCCTTCGGCCAACGGGCCAAGGACATGCTCGAGCATTTCGAGATCACGACGCGCCCGCCGGCCGATGAGGACGAGGACTGGCCGGATGGCCGCGAGCCCGGTGTGCTGGACCTCGCCGAATACCTCAAGCTCGTGCCGCGAGAGGCCGGCGAAGACGACCGCGGCGTTCGCGAGGTCGAGATGTGGCTGGACCCTGAAACGTATCTGCCGATCAAGATCATCACCCAGGACGCCCAGCGAAACGTCACCACGCTCGTCTTCCGAGACGTTGATCCCGATACGGAGCTGGATGAGGAGCTGTTCCGCCTGCCCAAGCCGCGCGGCTACAAGGTCGATTCCCAGAACCTCGCCGAGGCCGAACAGATCGTTCCGTAGACCGTCGCCACGTCCGCGCCCGGAGGCCCCGCCGCGAGCGGCCGCTCCCGCCCGATTCTCGACCGTTGCGGCCGCCGCTTGGGCCGACTATGATTCCCCGCAGGTAGGAAGGAGCAGCGATGGACCTTTCGATTACGCCGGACGGGGAGGGAAGATACGTAATCTCGTGTGCTGAGGAGATGGAGTGGGACGCCCGGCTTGACATCGTCACGGCCCTGGAGGGCGTGGCGGGCCGGACCGCGCCGGTGGCCGTCATTCTGGATCTCGACAACGTGACCTACATCAACTCGGCCGGGCTCGGCGCGATCTTCTCACTCCGCAAGCACGTTCAGTCGAGCGACGGCAAGCTGGTGCTGGCCCGCCCGAGCCCAACGATCCGCCGACTGCTGGAGACGGTCAACGTCCAGGCCCTCGTGCCGATCGCGGACGACCTGGACGAGGCCCGCAAGCTGACCGAGAAACCCGCCTGACCCCCAAGGCCCCGCCATGAAGCCGATACTCAACGTCGAGGACGTCGTCAGCGAGGATGCAGACCCCACGCTCGTATGGGAGGCCGTCGTCAGCACGGCCGCCCAGCACTACGTGAGCGATATTCACCTCGGTGCCCAGCATGACGGGTACGAGCTGAGCTTCCGCCTGGACGGCGAACTGTGTCGGCAGGGCCGGCTGGGCCCGGAGTTCACCCGGCGGCTGATCCAGCACGTCAAGTCCATCGCGGGCATCGACCTGGCCGAGAACCGCCGCCCGACCGAGGGGCGGCTCAAGCTCACCGTCGACAAGCGAACCATCGACCTGCGCGTCAGCGTCGTGCCCACGATCCACGGACAGGACATGGTCGTGCGCGTGTTCGACAGCACCGTCAGCTTGATGGGCCTGACCGAGCTGGGCCTGCTCCGCGAGCAGCTCAGCCACCTGCGGGACATGATCCGCCGCCCGAACGGACTCGTCCTCGTCTCCGGGCCCTCCGGCGGCGGAAAAACCACGACCCTCTACGCCGTCCTCCGCGACCTGACCGACCGCCAGCGGAAGATCACCACCATCGAGGACCCCGTCGAGTACGACCTGGAGAGCGTCAACCAGACGCAGGTCAACCCCCGCATCGGCGTGACCTTCGCACGACTGCTGACCGCCCTGCTCCGGCAGGATCCGGATATCATCATGGTCGGCGAGATTCGCGACGAGGAGACGGCCGTCACGGCCGTGCGCGCGGCCAACACGGGGCACCTCGTGCTCGCCACCACACACGCGACGCGGGCCAGCCGCGCGGTCGAGACGATGCTATCGCTCGGCGTGCATCCCTACTTCCTCTCGACCGCCTTGCGCGCCGTCATCGCACAGGTTCTCGTCCGGCGGATCTGCCGGCACTGCAAGACGCCGCTGCCCGAGACGGCCGACATCATCATCGACGATGCGGTCCGCAAGCGCCTCCCTCCCGACACCGAGCCGCACCTTCACCAGGGCGCCGGCTGCGACCACTGCCGCGGCACGGGCTACAGCGGGCGGATGGGCCTGTTCGAGCTGTTCATTCCGGACGAGAACATCAAGCAGCTCATCCTGGAGCGCCGCGGCTCGGCCGAGATCGACCGCGCCGTCCGCACCAGCGACATGCTCACCCTCGAGCAGACCGGCAAGGTGGCCGCCCTGCTCGGCCAGACGACCATGGAGGAGGTCGTCGACGTGCTGCCGAGCGTGTAAGCGGTCGAGGCCGGCCGCTCCGCGCCCCGCGGCCGGAGGGGGCGCCGGGGGCTCTTCCGCGCAAGTCACTTTGAATCTGGCAGTTGTCGTCCGTCGTTTTGGCATCGGCCCTGGCCCCCGCGCCGTATGAAACGTATGTTGCCCGCGTGGAGGAGAGACACCACAGCGTGGCGGGCGCGGCCGGGGCGATGGCCGTCGAGAACCTCGTCGGATCGGACGGGGTGTTCGGCGACTGGCTCTTCCTCGAAACGCTCGAATGGCCCCCGCCGGCGCGGGATCTCCCCGCGTCGCAATGGCAGGAGGCCCTCGGCCGTCGGCTGCTCACGCCCGACGAAGTCGCCGCCCGGCAGCGACATTTCGAGCAGCGCGAGCGCCTCGCGATGGCGCGGCTCGCCACGGCGGGGTAGATACCGACGGGCCCACGGTTCATTCGACATGCCACGATCCCCTGCCTGACGGCTGATAGCCGATAGCTGATGGCTGACAGCTCGGCGCGCCGGCGCCGGTGTTCCACGTGGAACATCGCTTGCGCACACGTTTGCGCGCACAATCACGTCGATATCCATGAATCGGAAACGCCTGTGCGCACGATCGCGTCTTGGGCTCCGTACCCAAGGACCGCTGAGTTGCTGGCCGGAGGGCGCTGCCCGCCCCGGCCGCATACCGCCCTGCTCCCCGTCCTCCGCGATCTCCGCGTTGAGAGCCGATTGCCGCGGCGCCGTTTACCCTTGTCGATTCCGGCCGCGCGCGGGATAATCCCCGACCGTGATGGGGAACGCGTCATCTCGGGGCTTCGCCCAAGGCCGACCGACCTGCGCGCCCCCGGCGCACTCGTGTCCCGTCCACTGCCGACGCGCGCTTCGGCGAGCGGAAGCGCGGCGCCCTGCTTGGCGAAGCATGCCGCCGCGCTGCAGGACGTATGCTGCCAGCGGCCCCTCGAGATTGCGGATAAGTCGTAGGGCGACCAACTCGCTTGCTCGCGCAAACAGTGTTATGTATCTCCCGCGAGACATGGAGTTGCTCGCCATACCCGCTGAGATGGGGGAAGGCAAATGAAGTTCACTTATAGGCAGTTTGCGGAATTGCCGTTCGTTCTTAACATTCCGCCCGAGGCGTATGTCGTTCAGGTCGATGGACTGACTCTACCATTATGGGTGCATCATAATCTCTATGCCGGTGCTCCCGGACCCCTGGAATATCCCTCGCCGGTCATCCTGGGTGAAAAGCAGGTGCTGATGTCCGCGCTGTCGTCGTATGCCAACTATTCCCTACTGCAGCTACGGACAGTCATTTCAACGGCACAGGAAAGGATCGTCCAAGACTCTGACCTGTATGAGCCGACCACCGATGATTTAATCGATGAATATGCTCGAACGATGATTCTAAAACGTACAAGCAGCAATAGCGGTGAGGAGCTTCGTGCAGAAGCGCGCCAGCACTTCGAAGCTCTCGCACCTGCCGAGGCAGACTCCTTTCGGAGAAGTGCAACGCTACGCCTTACAGCCAAGCCTCTGTTTACGAATGCGGAGGGTGACCGTTTTCTGAGAGCCATAAACCGTCTTATTCGAACCTACATGGCAGAC
>CAZHEH010000014.1:0-53320 GCA_964531695.1 uncultured Planctomycetaceae bacterium
GCATATCCTCCTACCCCGCTACGACCGAAACGCTTACGAACATCGCAAATGGCTCAGGCCCTATCGCCTGCCAGGGCAAGTCCCCAGCCCGGAGCCCCACGCACGCACGCACGCAACGGCAGATCCGAACACTCCCGGGCATCCCGGCAGCCGGCCCGGGAGCCGCCGTGCGCGATCCCCCTCCTGCGGCCGTGTGCTTCGCGTTTCGTGCCTCCGGGTTCCTCCGAAGCGGCTATCCGGCTTCCTCGAGCTTCCGATCCGTCTCCTGGAGTCGCTCTCGGACGTCCTGGAAGTTGTAATCCGCCTGGGCGACGCGCGAGAACTGCTCCCGGGCGTCCTCGTATTTCTTCATGTCGAACAGAACCTTGCCGTAGTTGTATCGCAGTTCCTTCTCGCGGGTTTCCGGCATCTCGCTTTCCAAGGCCCGCTCGTACGTCTCGGCCGCCTCGCGGAGCAGCCCCTGCCGGGCGAAGGACTGCCCGAGGTAATTCAGGGCGGACAGGTGCCTCCGCGGGTCCCGCTGGGCCTGCTGAAGCGAGCCGATGGCATCGTCGTACTGGCCGGCCAGGAACTGCCGCCGCCCCAACTCGTACTTGATGGTCAGGTCCGTCGGGTAGTTCTGGGCCCGCTCGGCGTACTCCTGCAGCTCGAACTCGAGCTGCTTGCGCGCGTGCTCGGCCGCGGCCTGCTTGTCGCCCGCGTCGACCCGCTCACGGTACTGCCTCGTCATCTGGCGGATGACGATATCGCCGATGCGCATCTTGAACTGGTATGCACCGGTCTCCTGGTGCGCCTTTTTCAGAACCTCGATGGCTTCGTTCTCGTGCTGCTCGTCCTCGAATTTCAGCAAGGCGTCGACCAGCGCGTTGATCTTGCCCGGAACGGCCGGCTCGGCCTCATACGCCTCGCGGGCCTCCCGGACCTGCCGTTCCAGGAACGACTCGCTCTGGACCAGCGCGTCCCGCTGGATCAACTCCTGCTGCTTGTCCATGTCCTTGACGGACCGGGTGAAGTCGCCTTCCTGGTCGTACTTGCCCTTCTGGATCGTGTAGACGGCCGAGAGGTTCCGCATTGCATCGTTAAGGCCCGCATCCTCGGGCGCCGCCTTCAGCGCGAGCTGGCACGCCTGGATCGCCTTGGCGTAGGCCTCCATGTCCGACAGGTCTTCCGTCAGACGCGCGAACACCTGCTTATTCGGCTTCTCTTGGCCCTTCTGAGAGTCGATGATGACGTCCGCCAGCCATAGGGCGACCTCGTCCAGTTCCAGCTTCCGCGCCGCCTGATACGCCCGGTCCATGTACTGAAGCGACCCCGGCTCCTTCGCCAGCAGGTACTCCGCGTTGAGCAGATTCTGCGTCGCGTCCTTGCCGGGGCGGCGCTTCATCTGCTCCACCATGCCGGGGCTCTTGCCGCCGGAGGCCTTCCGCCGCAAACCCACAGCCCTCAGCGGCTTGTGCCCCCGCTCCAGGTTCTCCGGCTCACGCTCGATGCCCTGGAGGTACATCTCGATGGCGAAGTCCCAGTTGCCCGTCTCGGCCACTTGGTCCGCACGGTCGAAAAAGGCCCTGCCCTTGCCCGACGTATCTTTGCCCTTGGCGTCCGACTCTGCCATGCGTCATTCCTCTGTGGTCGCCTGCGGTCCCCGGAACGCTTCAGAATACCCGCACGCCGCGCCGCGGGCAAGCGCGCCGGTGCCGGTTCAGCCAGCGGCGAGCATCTCGGCGGCCTTGCGGTAGTGCCCCGGCGGCACGTCCTCGGGCCGGGCGTCCGGGTCGATGCCCGCGGCCGCCATCGCCGCCCGGACCGCGTCCGGATCCAGCGCGGGGCCGCACCGGCCCGGCAGCGAGCCGATCCGCTTGCGCCGCTGCCCGAACGCGGCCGCAAGCAGGGAGTCCAGTTCCGCCATCGCGGCGAACTCGGCCGCCTCTTCGGTGAAGTCTATGCGGAGCATGCGGCTGGCGACTTTCGGCCGGGGCCAGAAGGCCGTCGGCGGCACGGCCGCACCCATCGTCAGCCGCCCGAGCGTCGCCACGAGTACGCTGAGCGGGCCATAGGCCTTGCCGCCCGGCCCGGCCGCGAGCCGCTCGGCCACCTCCTGCTGCACGGTGAAGATCAGGCGGTCAAAGCGGCAGGCCCGCTCGGCCGTGCCGCGGGCGGTCGCCCACGTCAGACGAAGCGCCGAGGCAACCAGCGGCGTGGCGACCCCGTATGGAAGATTCGCCACGAGCGTTGTTTCCGGCCCGGCCGTGGCAAGCACATCCGGGGCGATCTCATGCTTGCCGGCCAGCACATCGCGGCACAGCAGCGCGAAGCCCGCCCGCGATCCCAGCCGCCGCTGGAGCAGGCGGCACAGCCCGGCGTCGGCCTCGACGGCCGTCAGCCGACCGCAGCGATCGAGCAGATCCTCGGTCAGCGAGCCGGTGCCGGGCCCGACCTCCAGAACGGAGCGGCCCTCGAGCGGTCCGGCCAGATCGAGCAGCTTGGCCATCAGGTTACCGTCGATGAGGAAATTCTGCCCGAGCCGCCGCTGAGGGCGGAGCCCGGCCTCGTCCAGCATCCGGCGAACCTGCGACAGCGTCTGCATGGCCGGATGCTACCGCGCCGCCCCCGTCGCGACTACCGCGGGGTGGGGCTCGACAAACAGCCCCCGGCGCGGCATAGTGGCGCCCCGCCCGCTGACCGCCTGGCGGGCGACGTGGGCTCGCGGCGCGGCAGCGCCTGAGCCCGGCCCGGCCAGAACGCGAGAATCCTGAGTACAAGGGAGACACCCGATGGCGAAGATCAAAGGACCGGCCCTGTTCCTGGCACAGTTCCTCCGAGACGAGCCGCCGTACAACGAATTGGAGAGCATCTGCAAGTGGGCGGCGGACCTCGGCTACGTCGGCGTGCAGATCCCGAGCTGGGACTCGCGCTGCATCGACCTGGACAAGGCCGCCGAAAGCCAGGACTACTGCGACGAGCTGAAGGGCAAGCTCCGAGACATCGGTGTGGAGATTACCGAGCTGTCCAGTCACCTCCAGGGCCAGTGCGTGGCGATGCACCCGGCCTACGAGCGGGCGTTCGCGGGCTTCTACCCGGAGGGCATGGACCGCGCCGCCGCCAGCCAGTGGGCGACCGAGCAGATGCACAAGGTCATCCTCGCCTCGGAGAATCTGGAGTTGTCGGCGATTCCGACGTTCTCGGGCGCGTTGCTGTGGCCCATGATGTACCCCTGGCCGCAGCGCCCGGCCGGCATCGTGGACGTGGGCTTCGGCGAGCTGGCCAAGCGCTGGCAGCCGCTGCTGGACCTCGCCGCGGACAAGGGCATCACGCTGGCCTACGAGCTGCACCCCGGCGAGGACCTGCACGACGGCGTGACCTTCGAGATGTTCCTGGAGAAGGTCGACGACAGCCCCGCCGCGGCGATCAACTACGACCCGAGCCACTTCGTGCTCCAGGCGCTGGACTACGTCGAGTTCATCCACCTGTACAGCGAGTGGATCACGGCCTTCCACGTGAAGGACGCCGAGCTTCGCCCGGACGGGCGCGTGGGAGTGTACGGCGGCTACCAGCCGTGGGCGCAGCGGGCCGGGCGGTTCCGCTCGCTGGGCGACGGGCAGGTGGACTTCGTGCGGGTCTTCACGGCGCTGACCGAGGCGGGCTACGACTCATGGGCCGTGCTGGAGTGGGAGTGCTGCATCAAGTCGCCGGAACAGGGCGCCGAAGAAGGCGCGCCGTTCATCGACATGCACATCATTGAGGCGTCCGAGGTGGCATTCGATGACTTCGCCGGCGGCGAGGCGGACACCCAGGCGAATCGGAAGATGCTGGGGCTCGACTGAACGGCAGGTCGAAAGTCGAAGATCGGAGCTCGGAGTTTCGGTAGCCGGGCCGCCCGGACCGCTGGGGCCGTTGCTTCGATCTTCGATCTTCGGCCTCTCGTCAATCCGGCACGATGTCGGTGACCTCGAAACGGAGCGTCTTGACCTCGTACTCCGTGACGATGCCGACCCGGACGTACTTGAGTTCGGCGTCAAGCGGCACTGTGAACTCTCCGATCAGCGCCGATTCCTCGGCCAGCGGGTCGCCCTTCTGCAGCTTGCCGTCGACCAGCTCCCGCCCCAGGGAGTCGAGGGCGGCAACCCGGCCGACGAAGGGCCCGGTCGGTCCCGCCTCGGGACGCTTGCAGGCGATCTCGACGTCCCAGTGGCCTTTCTCGTCCACGCCGAGCTCAGCCACGCGGAAGCGGATGCCGCTCGGCCCTTCCTGCTCTTTGGTCGTCACGGCGGCCGGGACGCGCACGTATTCCCATTCCCTGGCCAGCAGCACCTGGGCCTCCAGCCGCATGCGGTGCACGCGGTAGGCGTCGCGCAGCAGTTCCGTCTCGTCGAGCTCGATCTCGCGCGAGGGCTTGTGCATGTACTCGAACGTGCCGGACTTGTAGCCCTTTCGTCTCGTCTTGCCCTTCTTTCGATCGAGGATGTCGTCGCCGCGGGTATCCTCCACCGCGGCGGCGTGGAGTTCCTCTGTCACCGCGATGACCTTGTCGTCCTGGCCGGGCGGGATGCTCAGCAGGCACTCCAGGGCTATCGTATACTCGCTCTCGCCGCCGGGGGTGAGCTCGAGTTCGGTCTGCGCCTCCAGCTCGCGGATCTCCAGCGTGTAACCGGCGTGCTCGAACTCGGGGCCCGGCGGGCCGTCGTCCTTGGCCCGCCCGGCAATGCCGACGGCCGCCAGCAGCGCGATCGCGCCGCACAGAACGTGTCTGGGCTTCATGGTCTGTCCCTTCGATGGGGGGCGTAGCGCCTCTGCACATTCTAACGCGCTGCGCGGCGCCTCGGCGCGGCCCATCCGCGGCCCCTTGCAGCCGCGTGACGAGCACCCGCCCCCGTCCTCTACTGTAGCATCCCGGCCAGCCGGTCCAACACCTGTCCGATCAGCACCTCGGGCGTCGAGGCGCCCGACAGGACGCCGATCCGCAGCGGGCGGCGCTCCGGCAGCCAGCCGCGGTGTACGCGCGTCTCGCCGGCCTGCGGGTCGTAGCTCTCGATCGCCTCCGCGGAGAAGACCGCCTCCGCCGTCTCGATGAAGTAGGCCGGCCCATGCCCGGCGGCCAGCTCGTACAGGTGCCGCGTATTGGACGAGCCAAAGCCGCCGACGACAATCGCGAGGTCCAGCCCCTCGCGGCACAGCTCGACCGCGGCGCTCTGGCGCTCCTGCGTCGCCCGGCAGACGGTCGGCTCAAACAGTAGCCGCTGCTCCGCCTCCTGCTCGCCGAAGCGGGCCGCGAATGCCTCGCCCGCGCGCCGGCGGACCTCCATCGTGTCGTCGTAGAGCATGGTCGTCTGGCTGACCTGCGCCAGATGCAGGAACGGCTCGATGCACTCGGTGTTCGTATGGTCGGTGTCGAAGCGATCTGCGAAGCTCTGCCGCTCCGTGCCGCGGATGAGCCGGCAGAACACGTCGATCTCGTCCAGCCCGCCGACGACCACGTACTTGCCGCCCGCGGCCGCCAGGCGGGACTTGGTCACAACCGTCTCGTCGTGCATCGCCCGGCCGAAGATGAGCACGCCGCGGCCGGCTTCCGCGGCTCGCTCCGCCCAGGCCCACAGGCGGCGAACGTTGCCGCAGGTCGTGTCGATCACCTCGCAGCCGATGACCCGCAGGCGGCGCTCGACCGGCAGCGGCACGCCGAAGGCGGGGATCACGGCGCAGTCCTCCGGTCCGATGAGATCCTCGAGACGCTCGCGCTCGTCCGGAGTGAGCACGCGGACGCCCCGGTCGCGGAAGAAGTCGTTCACCCACGGGTTGTGGATGATCTCGCCGAGCAGGAACAGCCGCTTACCGTCGCCCCGGGCGTCCTCGACGGCTCGGGCGAGCATCTCCAGGGCGACCTCCACGCCGCGGCAGAAGCCGAACGCCCTCGGCAGGCGCAGCTCGCCGGCGGGCAGACGCCAGACGCCCCCCGCCGCCCGGACACGGTCGACCGTCCGGCTGCTCAGCGGCCCTCGTTCGGGATTCTCGGTTCCGCTCGCCATCGCGCTGTTCTTGGAATCCGTATAATCCGTGGACTATATCCGCCTGGCCGCACACAGAGCGATCGCCAGCGCATCGGCCACGTCCGGGGGCTCCGGCGGCTCCGAGAGGCCGCAGACGGACTGCACCGCGTGCTGAATCTGCCGCTTGGACGCATGGCCGTTGCCGGTCAGGGACTTCTTGACCTCGGTCGCCGCCAGGTTCCGCACGCCGATGCCGGCCTGCCGGGCCGCCAGCAGCGCGATGCCGCGGGCATGGGCCATCAGGATCGCGGTCCGCGGGTGCTTGTAGTGGGCATAGAGATTCTCCACGGCGACCCAGTCGGGGCGGAGTTCGCCGATCAACTCCGACAGATCGGCGTGGATATGCGCGATTCGCTCGGGCAGCCCGGCCTTGTCGTCAGTCCGGACCGTGCCCGCCTCGACCGCGGCCGTGGCCTGCCCGCGAACGTCCACCGCGCCGTAGCCGGTAATATTCAAGCCGGGGTCAATGCCCAGTATGCGAACGGCTCCATCGCGCATGCGAATAGTATATGTTCAGGGATTACACGGATTGCACGGAAGAAAAGCGGGTGCCACGGACGTGTCCTCACGTCCGTACGGAACACGGGAAA
Organism: uncultured Planctomycetaceae bacterium; assembly: GCA_964531695.1. Taxonomy (GTDB): domain Bacteria; phylum Planctomycetota; class Phycisphaerae; order SM23-33; family SM23-33; genus JAGXKT01. Next base: position 6,629 of record CAZHEH010000014.1, read on the forward strand.
GACCCAGCCCGATGCGGGACGCAAGCCCCGATGTCCATCGGTCCCCGTGGCGCCCGATGAGGTCAGGCCGGGACGAAGACAGAAGCCCCGCCGGCCGTCAACTCCGTGCCACCCGCCGCATCGGACAGCTCGAACCCCGCGGCGGTGATTTCGTCCCGTAGCGCATCCGCCTTGGCGAAGTCCTTGTCCTGCCGCGCCTGCCGGCGCCGGCGCACCTTCTCGACGATCTCGTCGGGCACGGTCAGCTCCTCCGGCGCCATCTCCGCCACGCCCAACCCCAGCACTTCATCCATGGCCAGCAGCGTTGCGTAGCGGCGGCCGGGGGGCTCGTCGGCCTTCACGGCCGACCACATCGCCGCCAGGGCCCGCGGCATGTTCAGGTCGTCGCACGCGGCCGTGCGGAAGTCCGCCATCGGCCCTTCCAGGGGCGCCTCGTCGCCGGCATGCCCCTCGCGCAAGGAGATCACCTCGCGTTTGAGGTTGCGGTACGCGGCCTGCGCCGCGTCGAGCGCCTCCCACGTGAAGGCGAGCTGCTGGCGGTAGTGCGCCTGGAGCAGGAAGTAGCGGTAGGCGAGCGGGTCGTAGCCCTTGTCCACGAGCCGTTGCAGCGTGAGGAACTCGCCGGCCGACTTGGCCATCTTCGCGGCCGAGCCGCCCTTCTGCACCACGAGCCACCCGCCGTGGATCCACCAGTTGCACCACTTGTGCCCGAGGGCGGACTCGGCCTGGGCGATCTCGTTCGTGTGGTGCACGGGCACGTGATCGATGCCGCCGCAGTGGATGTCCAGCCGCTCGCCGAGGTAGGCGATCGCCATCGCGGAGCACTCGATGTGCCAGCCGGGGAAGCCCCGGCCCCACGGGCTGTCCCACTCCATCTGGCGCTGCGCACCGGCGGGCGAGAACTTCCAGAGGGCGAAGTCGGTTGGGTTGCGCTTGCCCTCGACCATCTCGATCCGCGCCCCGGCCTCGAGCCCTTCGAGGTCGAGTCGCGCCATCTCGCCGTAGTTGTCGAGCTTCGACGTGTCGAAGTAGATGCCGTCGCCGGGGACCTCGTAAGTGTAGCCGCGCTCCTCCAGCTTCCGCACGAGATCGATCTGCTCGGCGATGTGCTCGGTCGCCTTGCACCAGACCTCCGGCATCAGGCAGTTCAGCCGCTCCAGGTCGCGTTCGAACGCCTGCTGGTAATACTCGGCGATCTCCCAGGCGCTGCGTCCCTCGCGGCGGGCGCCTTTTTCCATCTTGTCCTCGCCGGCGTCGGCGTCGTCGGTCAGGTGGCCGACGTCGGTGATGTTCATCACCCGCCGGACCTCGTAGCCGCACAGCCGCAGCACGCGGACGAGCACATCCTCGAAGACGTACGTCCGAAGGTTGCCGATGTGGGCGTAGTTGTAGACCGTCAGCCCGCAGGTGTAGAGCTTGACCTCGGGCGGCTCGACCGGCTCGAAGCGGTCCTTGCTGCGCGTCAGCGTGTTGTACAGCCGAAATTCCATTGTGTTCACCACGGAGGATTCACAGCCAAAGAGACCTCTGCCGTCTCGGCGCTCTCTGCGCTGAGGTTCATCGTCGCCATGCCCCCTCGGTCGTTCGGCGGGCCAGGCGCTGCTTCATCTCGCGGACCGCGTCCGGCGCCTCGGCCGCGATGTTGCGCCGCTCGCCGGGATCCTCGGCCAGATCATACAGCTCGGCCGTGTCGTTATACGTCTCGATGTACTTATACCGCTGCGTGCGGATCAGACGCCACTGGCGGATCACGCTCATCGCGTCCTCGCGGTGGGCGTCCGCCTCGCCCCGCAGGACCGCGGCGAACGAGCGGGCGCCGATGTTCTCCTGCGCCGGCAGGCCGGCCAACTCGCAGATCGTCGGGTTCACGTCGATCAGCTCGACCAGCGCATCTCGGACCCGGCCGGCCTCGATGCCCGGCCCGGCCGCCAGCAGCGGCACGCGCACGGCGCCCTCGTACGGCACGGACTTCTGGAAGATGCCGTGGTCGCCGAGCATCTCCCCGTGATCGCTCGTGAACAGGATATACGTGTTGTCCATCTCGCCGCGGCGTTCCACGGCCGCGAGGATCTCGCCGATCTGCGCGTCGATGCACTCGACCAGCGCGCTGTACTGCCGGCGGGCGACGGCCACCTCCGCCGGCTCCAGCCCGACGTTACGGGCGACCGTGCGCGCGGGCTTGCCGGCCGGGTCGTGGCGGACGGCCTCGGGCATCGCCGCGTCGCGGTAGCGGTCGGCGTATTCCGTCGGCGGGTCGAAGGGGTCGTGGGGTCCAACGAAGCTCACGAGCAGGTGCCACGGGAACGTATCGTCGGCCGTGTCGAGCCACTCGACCGCACGCCGTCCGATGTAGCACTCCTCGAACGCCTCGGTCGGCAGGGGCGAATCCTGCAAGGCGTCCTTGATCCATCCGGTCGCGCCGCGGGCGCGGTAGTCGTCCCGGAACCGCTCGTAGAGCCCGTGCTCGGCGAGCCAGAGGCCGTACGGACCCTTCGGCTCGGGCGACGCGCCGGCGTGCATCTTGCCCTCGCACTCGACCGGGCGGGTGAAGCCGTAGGTGAACATCACCGGGCGGTCGCCGTCGCGGCCGTTCCAGCCGTCCGGCTTGGCCAGGTCCACCTTGCCGACGCATCCGACGTGGTAGCCGGCGTCCCGCAGCCGCTGGTAGTACGTCCGCGTCGAGGCGGGCAGGAAGCTATGGTTATCGAGCGAGCCCATCCGCCACGGCTGGAGGCCCGCGGCCAGGCCGATGCGGGCCGGCGAGCAGACCGGGCAGTTCGTCTGGCACTGCGTGAACCGCACGCCGCGACGGGCGATGCGGTCCAGGTTCGGCGTGTTGACCCAGCTCGCCCCGGCCGCGCCGAGCCAGTCCCAGCGGTGCTGGTCCGTCATGATCAGCAGGATGTTCGGTCGGTTCGGGTTGGGCATGCGGTGCTCGTCTCAATTCCCCCGCTTTGCGATGCGGCGGAAGTCCTTCATCCTACCGCTGACTTGGCGAGTTGTCAGGCCCATAGGGCCGTCTGTTGGCGGCCACGTGCGGAGCCCCGAGCGAGTCCCGGCGCGCCGGGACGAGTCGAAAGGCAGGACCTCTCCCTTGGGCTGCGCCCCGTGCTTCGCTCGGGCCTTCGCCCGCCGCTACTCACAGACGTGCCGGACGGCACTTGCCCTGTCAGCCGCCTTGCCGCCGGCGCCATGGCCCGCACTTCGCGTGGCGGTTCGGCAACAAGGTCTCAGCCCGGTCGTTCATCCCCGGCTTCTAGCAGTATCAGGGCCTGGGAGCCGGCTCAACCGGGTAGTGGTCGGCATCCCCTTGGCCGCCATAGCCGCCTCGGCCCGAGTACGATACGAAAGCCAGCAGCATCAGGAAGGCCAGGAACAGGCAGCCGGCAATCATGAAACCGCGTCCGGCGCGGGCGTTTCCCGCTCGGACGGCCGCATAAGAAGCCGGAGCCGTGTCGGCCAACGAATCGCGAAGCGGCTGGATCACGAATTCCGCGAGAACAACGCCGTACAGCAGCGGCACGCTTCCCGCGGCGACGGCCATCCCTATCTGCCCAGGGTCCTCCAGCGTACCGAGCATCCGCACGATGCCGATCAGGAGCATCAGAAGTCCGGCGCCCCACGAGAGCTGATGCGCCCGATCGTACACAGCCAGGAAGCGGACGACATCCTCCGGGTCCTCCGGCTCATGTCGCGAGAAGCCGGCCACCAGCGCCCGGCCGACGGTCGTGGGGCGGAAGGCCAGCATCGTTCCACCGCACAAGAGCAGCAAGACGCCGATCAGACCGGGGAGGTTGAGGAATAAGGCGGCCATCCCGCCATCGCCTATCATCAGTCCTACCGCACCCAGCACGATGGCCAGGCCGACGAGCTTGCGCAGTGCTGTCATGTCCGGATCCGCCTCTCTCGCTACCCCAACATCACCGCCGCGAGGGCGGCGAGGCCCTCGCCCCGGCCGATGTGGCCCATGCCCTCGCTGGTCTTGGCTTTGACGGAGACGTTGTCCACGGCCGTGTGCAGCAGCTCCGCGATGCGCTGCCGCATGGCCTGCTTGTACGGTCCGAGCTTGGGCCGTTCGGCCAGGACGGTCACGTCGCAGTTCATCACGCGGCAGCCATGCGCACGGGCCAGCTCGATGGCCCGGCCGACGAAGATACTGCTGTCCGCGTTCTCCCATCGCGCATCGCCCGGCGGGAAGTGCTCGCCGATGTCCCCGGCCGCGAGGGCGCCGAGGATGGCGTCGGTGATCGCGTGCAGGACGGCGTCGCCGTCGCTGTGCCCGGCGAGCCCCGCGTCGTGCTCGATGGGAACGCCGCCAAGCACGAGCGCCCTGCCGGGCGCGAAGCGGTGCGAATCGTAGCCGAAACCCACGCGTGCCATGCCGACAAGCTAGCCCAAGGCGGGTAGGCGTTCAATCGCGCTATCGCGAAAAGGGACAGGCAACTTTTCGGGCAGGTGGACGCGCCACGGCGGGCGACATGCCGCCTAGCGAAAAGTTGCCTGTCCCTTTTCCTATGGGTACATCCGCGCCAGCCATTCATCGGCCCGGTCGGCCAGGTCGCCGGCCACGATCGCCTTGCGAATGGCGACCATGAAATCGCTCATGAAGTGCAGGTTGTGGATGCTCACGAGCGATGGCCCGAGCATCTCGCCGGCCGCAAAGAGGTGGCGCAGCGTCCCCCGAGCGTAGTTTCGGCAGGCGTAGCACGCGCAGCCGGGCTCGATCGGCCCGGTGTCCTCGGCCCACCGGGCGTTGCGGAGGCGGACCCGCCCGTCCCACGTCAGCGCCTGGGCGTTGCGCCCGTTGCGCGTCGGTAGGACGCAGTCGAACATATCGACGCCGCGCGCCACGGCCGCGACGATGTCCCGCGGCTCGCCGACGCCCATGAGGTACCGCGGCCGGTCCCGCGGGAGCTGCTCGTCGATAGCGTCGAGCACCTCGACCATCGGGGCGTGGCCCTCGCCGACCGACAGCCCGCCGATCGCATAGCCGGGCAGGTCCAGCTCGACCAGCCGCCGCGCGCTCTCGGCCCGCAGCTCTGGGAACACGCCGCCCTGCTGAATGCCGAACAGGGCCTGCGGCCCGGCCGAGTCCCACGCGGCCTTGCAGCGGCCGGCCCAGGCGGCGCTGCGCTGGACGGCCGCGCGCACCTGCTCGCGCGTCGCGTCGCCGGGCGGGCATTCGTCGAGCTGCATGATGACATCAGCGCCGAGCGCCCGCTGGATCTCCACGGCCCGCTCCGGGCTCAGCGCCACCTCCGCCCCGTCGATGTGCGACTGAAAGACGACCTGTTCGTCGTCGATCCGCCGCAGGTGCGCCAGCGAGAAGACCTGGTAGCCGCCGCTGTCGGTCAGTAACGGGCCGTCCCAGGCCATCATCGCGTGCAGGCCGCCGAGCCGCTCGACCGTCGCCGCGCCCGGCCGGAGCATGAGGTGGTAGGTGTTGCCCAGCAACATCCGCGCGCCGGCGGCGCGGAGCTGGTCGGGCGTGACGCCCTTGACGCTCCCGGCAGTGCCGACGGGCATGAACACCGGCGTGTCGACCTCCCCGTGCGGCGTCGTCAGCCGCCCGGCGCGGGCCCGCCCGCAACGATGCGCCACGTGAAACTCGATCATGGCGGGGCATCGTACGTGGGGGCTCCCGGCCGATCAACCGGAGCTATGCTTCGTCCTCGCGGCCATGGGCTGAGCCCCCGAGCAGCTCACCGACCTTGCGGAGGAGCACCTCCGGACGAATCGGCTTGCTGAGGAACTCGGCGTCGGGCGGCAGCTTGGCGGGGCCCTGCGCCGCGCTTTCGGGGTAGCCGGAGATGTAAAGCGTCCGCATTTTGCGGCCGGCCGCCGCGAGCCGCTCGACGAGCTGGACCCCGTGCATGCCCGGCATGACGACGTCGGCGATGAGCAGGTCGATATCGCCGTCCTGCTCGTCCACGACGCGCAGGCCCTCCTCCGGCCCGGCCGCGTGCAGCACGCGGTAGCCGCCACGGCGGAGCATGTCCACCACGACGCGGCGAACCGCTTCCTCGTCCTCGACGACCAGGATGGTGCCCCGTCCGGGCGGTGCCGGCGCCGGGTCCGTCTCAGGGCCGGCGGCCGTGGTGCGGGGCAGCCGGGGCAGGTAGATCTTCAGTACGGTGCCCTTGTTCGGCTCGCTCTCGATGACGACATGCCCGCCGCTTTGCTTGACGAATCCGTAGACCATCGAGAGCCCGAGGCCGGTGCCCTTGCCGACCTCCTTGGTGGTGTAAAAGGGTTCGAATACGCGGTCGAGCTGGTCGCGGCTCATGCCGATGCCGCTGTCGCGGACTGCGATCATGACGTACTGGCCGGGCGTCACGTCCCGGTGCTGCCGTGCGAAGGCCTCGCCCAGTTCGACCGTGGCGACCTCGAGCCGCAGCTCGCCGCCGTTGGGCATGGCGTCCCTAGCGTTGGTCGCGAGGTTCATTATCGCCTGCTGGAGCAGCGCCGGGTCCACGCGGATGCTTCCGGCGTCGGGATCGGTGATGACGGACAGGCGGATGTCCTCGCCGATCAGCCGCCCGAGCGGGTTGACCATTTCCTCGAGCACGTCGTTCGGGTCGATGACCTCCGGGCGGAGGACCTGCTTGCGGCTGTAGGCCAGGAGCTGGGCGGTCAGCTTGGTGGCTCGCTCGGAGGCCCGGCGAATCTCCGAGAGCGGCTCGTACACGGAATCGTCGCGCAGGTCCATCAGGAGCAGGTCGCAGTAGCCCTTGACGACCGTGAGCTGGTTGTTGAAGTCGTGGGCGATGCCGGCGGCCAGCCGCCCCACCGCCTCGAGCTGCTGGGCTCGGCGGAGCTGCCGGTCCACGCGCCGCCGCTCCGTCAGGTCGATCCCCAAGGCGAATACGTACTCGGCCTCGCCGGACTCGCCTCGCACCTTCCTCCCGCGCCACTCGACCTCGATCGCACGGCCGTCCTTGGCCACGAGGCGGCACTCCTCCTGCGCGGCGTCCTCGTCATCGAGCAGCCGGGCGAGGATGGAAAGCGCCAACTCGCGGTCCTCCTCGTGCACGAGGTCCCCGGCCGGCGTGTCGACGAGTTCGTCCCGCGTGTAGCCGAGCGTACGAAGCAGCGGTTCGTTGGCCATCACGACGCGCCCGTTGGGAGCGATGGCGATGTAATACGCCGGCGAGGCCTGGATGAGACTCCGGCTGAAGTCGCGCTCCCGGCGGAGGCGGCGCTCCGACTCCTTGCGGGCCGTGATGTCGAGGATGATGCCGCGAAGTCCGGTGATCCGGCCGTCGCGACGGATGGGCGTGGCGTACACGATCGCGGGAAAGCTGCTGCCGTCCGTCCGGCGGAGAACGTACTCATACGGCCCCGGCTCCCGTCCGTTCAGGACGCCCCGCGAATCGCGCCAGGCCCGCTCCCGGTCCGCTTCCTCGAAGAGATCGAAGATGTTCGTCCCCCGCTCCAGACCGGAAGGCGGTAAGCCCAGCGTTTCGAACGCGTTGAGGTTCAGGAAGGCCAGCGTGCCGTCCGGTTCCATCTCGAAGACGACCTCGGGCAGCAACTCCGCCAGTTGGCGGAACCGCTGCTCGCTGTTGCGGAGCGCCTCGGCCGCGATTCGCTCGCGGGTGACCTCGGTGGTCACCTCGACGGCGCCGAGCATCCCGCCGTCGTCGTCGTGAACCGGCGCCGCCCGGATCATCCACACGCGACCGTCCGGGGAGGTGACCTCCGATCGCTCCGGCCTTCCGGTAGCGCCGGCAGCCAAGATCGGGCAGGCCGGGCACGGGCTCGTCCGGCCGTGCCACAGCTCGTAGCACGTCCGGCCGACCAGTTCCTCGACGGGCAGCCCGGCACCGTCCGCGGCGGCCTGGTTGGCCCACACCACGCGCATGTCGGCGTCGTGGTAGACGACGTGATCGTTGATCGCCTGGAGAATGGCGGATTTCTGCCGCTCGCTGGCCCGCAGCGCTCCCCGGGCCTCGTGTTCCGCGAAGACATACAGGAAGAACCCCCACAGAAGCGGCATGAACAGCTCGATGTAGTCCTCAGCCGGGTCCGTCCGATCGGTGAGCCCGGAGCGTTCCAGTGTGTTGCTCACGCCGTGCAGCGTGATGACCCCCAGCAGGCCGACCAGAAGCCAGAGGGCCCTGCGCGGCAGCCGGCTTCGCTTGCCGAACAGAACGAACGCCAAGGCCGCCAGGCCCGCCAGCGCCGAGATGAGATCCAGTACCCACATGGGCTCAATCCGCCTCCCCGCGCGGCCGCACGAACACCCGTGCCGCCCAGAAGGCCAGCAAGACCGCGCTGGCGGCATAGCAGACATGCTCGACCCCATCCAGCACGTCTCCCAGCAGCACTCCCTCCAGCACCGTCGCGACCCAGCCGGCCAGAAGCGCCAGGTAGGCCGCGAGCATCCACCCCCAGGACGGAAGGCGCGAGAGCGTCCGCCGCATCGCCAGGATGAACACGAGGGTTCCGCAGCCCAGCAGGAACGTCACCAACTCGTTTTCCTGAAACATGCTGCTCCTCGGGCGCGGGCGGGATCGGCACCTAGCCGCTCGCGTCGTTGCGGGCGGACGCGATGGCTAGGCAGCGCTCCAACATCGCCCGCATTTCGGCCAGGGGGACCATGCTGGCCGCGTCGGACTTGGCCGACGGCGGGTCCGGATGTGTCTCGACGAACAGGGCGTCGGCCCCGACGGCCATCGCCGCCATCGCCAGCATGGGGGCGTACTCTCGCCGACCGCCGGAGGCCGTGCCGAGGCCGCCCGGCTCCTGTACGGAATGGGTGGCGTCGAACACCACCGGCGCGAAGCGCCGCATCTCGGGAATCGCGCGGTAGTCCGTCACGAGCCGGTTGTATCCGAAGCATGTGCCGCGTTCCGTGACCATGACATTGCGCCCGCCGGCCTCGCGGACCTTTCGGACCGCCTCGTCCATGTCCCACGGTGCCATGAACTGGCCCTTCTTCACATTGACGGCCCTCCCGCTGCGCCCGACCTCGAGGAGCAGGTCGGTCTGCCGGCACAGGAAGGCGGGTACCTGGAGCACGTCGAGCGTCTCGGCCGCGGGGGCCACCTGCGCCTTGTCATGCACGTCCGACAGCACGGGCACACCGATTTCCTCTCGCACGCGGGCCAGCCATTCCAGGCCCGTGGTCAGCCCGGGGCCGCGGTAGCTTCCGGCGCTGGTGCGGTTGGCCTTGTCGTAGCTGGCCTTGAAGATGTAGGGCACGCCCAGCCGCTCGCACGTCTCGCGCAGGGCCGCGGCGACCTCCAGGCACAGCTCCAGCGACTCGGCCACGCAGGGCCCGGCGATCAGCGCGGGGCTACCCGATCCGATCACGATGCCGCCTACATTGCACGTTCTGGGGTGGCTCATCCTGTTGTTCCCTGTTGAATTGACAGCGAACGATGCACGCCGCCGCCCGGGGGGTTCGGAACAATCAGCCGCACGCGCCCGTTCGCCATACCGATGTCCAGCGGCGCGGGCGGCCCCACGTCGCCGTCGACCTGCGACGGCGTGTCGCCCTCGGCCTCGATCCGCGCGGACCGCACCCGCCGGTACACCACATTGCCCTTCCACGGATGCAGCCGCAAGAGGGTCCACGCCGCGTTCAGAATCAGCCCGCTCTGCTCCCGGCACGGGAAGACGACCAGGTCGAGCAAGCCGTCGTCGATGGCCGCGTCCCGGCAGATTCGCAGCCCGACCGCGTAGCGCGAGATGTTACCCACGAACGCCAGCCCGCGGTCGGCGAAAATCTCGCGCCCGTCCACCGCCACGCGCAGGCGCGGAAAGTCGTGCTCCCAGAACGTCCGCCACAAGGGCCAGAAGTAGGTCAGGTGCGAGATGTGCCCGGACCGCCGCGCGGAGAGCCGGCGGACCACCTCCGCGTCGAAGCCCACGCTGATCAGGCACAGGAAGGTCTCGCCGTTGACGGTGCCGACGTCGCAGTCGGCCACCTGGCCCGTCCGCAGCACCTCCAGGACCTGCGCGGGCGACGACGGCATGCCCAGCTCCTTGGCAAGCAGGTTTTCCGTACCGACCGGGCAGGCCAGCATCGGCACGTCCGAGCCCAGAAGACCGGTGGCCACCTCGCGAGCAGTGCCGTCCCCGCCCCATACGATGATCGCGCCGGCCTCGCCGACGACGCTTTGGGCATATTCCGTCGCGTCGTCAGGGCCCCGCGTCGTGTGCGTCACTACGTGCAGCCCGGCGCGGTGGGCCGCGGCCTGCATTTCGGCCAGGCGGATCTGCCCGTCTCCGTACCCGCTGCTCGGGTTTACGACGATGTGGACGGGTTGTTGCGGGTCGGGAGCCATTCCGTGCGGGTCGCGGCGGTTGAAGTCGCTCGACGCTTCGGTATAATACTCGATTCCTCGGCAGTGGACCAATCGGCCCGCGCGCCGCATGCGGCCGGCCGGGGACGGGAGCACCAGCCCATGGAACAGAATGTGCAGGACCGGGTGGACGCGATGATCGCGCAGGATTCGTGGACCTTCGAGGACAGCCGGCGTCTGACCGAGACGCTGGCCCGGACGCCCGACGGACCGGCTCGGCTGAGCCGCTTGGCGGCCGAGCTGGCCGGCGGAGCGGAGGCGCCCAAGGGCGCCGAGGCCCTCAAGCTGGGCCTCGTCCGCTATGCCCTGTGCCAGTTCGAGGCCGCTTTGCGGGTGCTGGGCGAAGCCACGGACAACAAGGACCGCCGGTACGTCCAGGCCCTGTGCCTCAAGCACCTGGGGCACTACGCCGCCGCCATCGAGGAAGTGGACCGCGCCCAGAGCCGCGGCTGGGAGCCGCCCGAGGAGATGGACCTCGAGCGGGCCGAGCTGCTCGCCCTGTCGGGGGACACCGACGCGGCCGGGAAGGAAGTGTCCGCCCTGGAGAAGAAGATGCAGGACTCGCCGGACTGGCTGTACGTCCGCGGGCTGGTCCACGAGCTTTCGGGGAACGGGGAGCGGGCGGTCGAGTGCTACACGCGGGCGCGAGAGATCGAGCCGGGGCACGCCCGCGCGACCTTCCGCCTGGCGTTCTATTGCGATCTCCACGGCGACGAGGAGGAGGCCGTCGAGTTGTACCGGGAATGCGTGTCGCGCCCGCCGGTGCACGCCCACGCCCTGCTCAACCTCGCGGTGCTCTACGAGGACGCCGGCAGGTACGACGAGGCCGAGAACGCCGTGCGAACGGTGCTGGCGGCCAACCCGAACCACCTGCGGGCGCGGCTTTTCCTTCGCGACATCGCGTCCTCCCGGACGATGTACTACGACGAGGACCAGGCCAAGCGAATCGCCCGGCGCAACGCCGTGCTCGACATCCCGGTCACTGACTTCGAGCTGTCGGTGCGGGCCCGCAACTGCCTTAAGAAGATGAACATCCGGTCCCTGGGCGACCTGATCCGCACCACGGAAGCCGAGCTGCTGGGATATAAGAACTTCGGCGAGACCTCGCTGAAGGAGATCAAGGACATGCTGGCCCCCAAGGGCCTGCGGCTGGGGCAGGCGCTGGAGGAGGACAGCGATTTCGGCGAGCTGCCGCCGCCGTCGGCCGAGGGGCCCTCGCAGGATGAGGGTATCCTGGCCACGCGGGTGGAGGACCTGAACCTCTCGATCCGCGCGGCGCGGACGCTGGAGAACCTCGGGGTCCACACACTGGGCGACCTCGTGCAGCGAACCGAGGCCGAGATGCTCGCCTGCAAGAACTTCGGGCAGACGAGCTTGAACGAGATTCGCGAACGATTGGCCGAGCACGGCCTCTCGCTCCGCGACAGCGAGTAGCTACACGGAAACCCCTCTCGCGGGCGCTGCCGGGCAACCGCGGAATGACGACGTGCTGAAGCGTATTTGGCAATTGCGCCGTACGCGCATCGCGATGGTCCTGGTCGGCGGGGCGATCTGCCTGGCCGGGGCCGTCACGGCCGTGGTCTTGTCTAGCTGCGGACCGGGCGAGGCGCCCGGCCCGGCGCTGCGACCCCCCGCCGAGCCCCTGCGGATGCAGGGCGTGCCGACCGTCCGCGTGCGAGTCATCTCCAGGGCGGAGCGTACGCTCGCTCTGGGTGCCACCGCACCGTGCGAGGTCTTCGCCGGCGACCACCGCGTGGCCGCGTTTGAAACGCCGGTGGATGAGATCCGCGTCAGCCGGCAGGGCGATACCTGGCGGCTCGGCGACCGGTCCGGCGACGCGAAGTACCTCGAGTTCCGTCCCTCCGGCGACGGCTACATCCGCGTGGCCGGCACGTCCTACCGCGGGCGGATGCGGCTCGTCCCGCGCGGCCAAGACCGTATGCTGGCGGTTAATCACGTCGACATGGAGAGCTACCTCGCCGGCGTGCTGTCGAAGGAACTCTACCCCAACTGGCACGCGGAGGCCTACCGGACCCAGGCCATCGCGGCCCGAACCTTCGCGCTGTACCACCACATAACCGCCCACGAAGGCAGCGATTACGACCTCGGCGCCGGGCAGGGCGCGCAGGTCTACGGCGGCGTGGACGGAGAGACGGACCGCGCCTGGACGGCCGTGCGCGAAACCCACGGGCAGGTCCTTGCCATCGGCCCGCGAAACAGGCGGAAGGTCTTCATGGCCCAGTATTCCTCCTGCTGCGGCGGCACGGTGAACGCGGCGGCGGCGATCCGCCAGGCCGCCGCCATCGAGCCCCTCCAGGGTGGACAGGGCTGCGAGCATTGCCGGAACGGCTCACACTACCGTTGGGAGGACGTGGCGATTCCGCTCGGGGAGGTCTACCGGGCCCTGGTGAAGACGTATCCGGCCCAAGCCCGGCCGCTCGGGGGCGTGGCGGACCTTCGCGTCGAGCAGCGCCTCCAAGGGCGCTGGGTCGCGTGGGCGACGGTCGTCGGCAGGCGCAAGGACGCGAGCGGAACCCCCCGCACGATGAAGGTCCGGGGGCAGGACCTCCGCATCGCCCTCATGCGGCACACGAGCGCGGGGTCGAAGCTCCGGTCCATCTGCTGCGACATCGAGGTACGCGACGGGAAGGCCGTGTTCTCCAACGGGCGGGGGTTCGGGCACGGCGTGGGGCTCTGCCAGTGGGGCGCCCAAGGCAAGGCCCTGGCCGGCTGGACGGCCGAGCGGATCCTCGCCTTCTACTACCCCGGCGCCGTCATCACACGGGCCTACGATCCGTAGGTCCCTTCCCGTATTGCCCGTCGCGGGCGGGCCTCGTACAGTTGTCCCATGATCGGACGGGCCGTCGGCTTCGGATTCTCCACGGCGCGGGACGCCTTCGCGCGGTTCCTCGTGCGCCTGGGCGTCACGCCCAACACGCTGTCGCTCGCCGGGGCCGTTTTCACGGCCGGGGCCGGCACATGCTACGCACTCGGCGCGGGGGCGGGCTTCGCCTGGACGCTCGTGCCGGGCGCGGCGCGGACCGCCTACGTGCCACTGGCCGGCCTTGCCCTGCTGCTGGCCTCCGCCTGCGACATGCTCGACGGCGCGGTCGCCCGCATCGGCGGCAAGAAGACGCAATTCGGCGGCTTCCTGGACAGCACGCTCGACCGCTTCAGCGACTTCGCCGTCTACGCCGGCATCGGCGTCGGCTTCGCCTGGCGCGGCCCGGCCAACCTCACCTTCCTCCTCCTGGCGATGCTCGCCTTCTTCAACGCGTACATGATCTCCTACACGAAGGCCCGCTCGGAGGACTTCATCGACTCCTGCGGCGTGGGCTTCTGGCAGCGTGGCGAGCGCTCGGCCGCAGTGCTGATCGCGACCTTTGCCGGCAACATCCCCGCCCTGCTCGTCCAGCAGGCGACCTTGCCGGCGCTGACGGTCTGGCGGCGCATCCGCCACACGCAACAGGTGTTGCGCGCCCGGGAAGGCCGGCCGGCCAAGACCCTGCCCGCCTGGGTGGAGAAGCTCCGCGTCTGGCGCGCGCCGCGGATGACGCCGCCGTATGACCTGGTCGTCGCCGTCAACATCGCGTGGCTGCTCTTCGCGGATCTCCGGCCGGTCGACGTGCTGCGGCAGTGGCTGATGTGAGGACCGCCCCGGCCGAGCGGTACAATACGTGTGACACGCGGAAGGAGCGCCGAGAATGCCCATAGCCCAGGACGATCGCGACAAGCTGCTCTCGCTGGCCCGCATGGCCGTGGAGGCGGCCGTGCGCGGGCAAACGCCCCCCAGGCCCGAGGGCGCCACCGGCCTGCTCGGCGAGCGGCGCGGATGCTTCGTCACCTTGCGGAACGGCCCGCACCTCCGCGGCTGCATCGGCACGTTCACGCCGGATAAGCCGCTGGCCGAGCTGATCGTCGAGATGGCCGTCGCGGCCGCCACGCAGGACCCGCGGTTCCGAGCGAACCCCATCACGCCCGAGGAGTTGCCCGAGCTGGCCGTCGAGCTGTCCGTGCTCTCTCCGCTGGAGCGGACGGCCGAGCCGGAGAAGCTCACGCCGGGCACGCACGGCGTGTACGTCAAGCGCGGCTGGCAGTCGGGCTGCTTTCTGCCGGAGGTCGCCACCGAGATGGGCTGGGACGCCGAGCAGTTCCTCGACCACTGCTGCGCCGGCAAGGCCGGACTGCCCGCGGGCGCCTGGCGATCCCCCGACACCGAGGTGTACCTGTTCACCACGGAGAAGATCGTGTGACCCGCTGGCGCGAGGGTCCGATGGCATCTCGGATCAACCCGCGCGAGCGACTGCGGCGTAACCTAGTTGAAGAAAGCTTTCCGCAGATCGCGGCGGGACGAGCTTCTTCAACGGCCGGCTACCGCCTCCGAGGGCCCATGGGCCGGGGCGCTGCGATCGGCCGGGGTTTGCGGCCGCATCATCCGCGTGGGACACCAAATACGGGCATCGGGATCCGTGAGCCAAAAAAGGTTGACGCCTCGCGGCGGCCGCCTCTAGAATACCCTCACAAATCCCGCTGCAGGGGACGCCGTCGCTCGCGCTCCGGGCGGGGATCGCCACGAGAGAAACGCCATGGACTGGTCCGAATTCGGCTACACGCTGTTCATGTCGATCTACACCTTCCTGCTGGTGGTGGTGTCGATCTACGGCCTGCACCGGTACGGGCTGGTCTTCCTGTACTACCTGCATCGGCGGAAGACGCCCAAGCCCAAGGGCCACTTTCACGATCTGCCGCAGGTGACGGTGCAGCTCCCGATGTACAACGAGCCGCTCGTGGCCGACCGCATCATCCGCAAGGCCTGCGAGCTGGACTGGCCGAAGGACCGGCTCTACATCCAGGTCGTCGACGACAGCACGGACGGCACGCCGGAGATCGCCCGCACAGCCGTGGAAGAGGCCCGGCGGCGCGGCTTCGACATCGACTACGTCCATCGCGAGAACCGCGAGGGCTTCAAGGCGGGGGCGCTGGCAAACGGGCTGCGGACCGCCAAGGGCGAGTTCGTGTCGATCTTCGACGCGGACTTCGTGCCCGAGCCGAGCTTCCTCAAGCGGTCGATCGACTACTTCACCGACCCCAAGGTGGCAGTCGTTCAGACCCGCTGGGAGCACATGAACCGCGACGACAGCGTGCTGACGAGGACGCAGGCGATCTTCCTGGACGGGCACTTCGCCATCGAGCACATGGCGCGGAACCGCAGCAACCGGTTCATGAACTTCAACGGCACGGCCGGGACGTGGCGGCGGTCCGCCATCGGCGACGCCGGCGGCTGGCAGCACGACACGCTGACTGAAGACCTGGACCTGTCCTATCGGGCCCAACTGAAGGGCTGGAAGTTCATCTTCCTGCCGGACCTGGCCGCCCCGGCGGAGCTGCCGCCCGAGATGGCCGCGTTCAAGGCCCAGCAGTTCCGCTGGACCAAGGGCGGGGCGCAGACCTCACTCAAGCTGATCCCGAAGCTGCTGCTGTCGAAAATGCCGTGGAAGGTCAAGCTCGAGGGTTTCTTCCACCTGACGTGCTACACGATGCACATCTACATGTTCTTCCTGATCCTGCTGCTCTACCCGGCCATCGTGCTGCGGTCGGCACCGGGCATGGAGACGAGCGTCTGGCGAAACCTGTTCGACGTGAGCGTTTTCACGCTCGCCACGCTCTCCGCGAGCGTGTTCTACGTCGCCAGCCAGGTCGAGCTGACCGGCGACTGGCGGACCGGCGTGAAGTACCTGCCGATCATGATGGCGGTCGGCATCGGGTTGTGCGTCTCGAACACCAAGGCCGTGCTGGAAGCGTTGTTCGGACGGCAGAGTGAGTTCGTCCGCACGCCGAAGTACGCCGGGCTGGGCGTCAAGGCCCAGAACGAGACGGGCAAGAAGCGCAAACGCGCCTGGCTGCCGTACGCCGAGTTCGGCGCCGGCGTGTACATGCTGTTCTGCCTGTTCGTGTGCCTCGGGCTGGGCTACTCGCCGATGACGGCCCCATTCCTGGCCATGTTCGCCTTCGGCTTCTTCTACGTCTCAGTCCTGAGCTTCCAGGCCGAGCGCCGCAAGGCCCGCGCCGCGGCCGCCGAACGCAATACCCAGCCGGCGACCGTGGCCGAGAAGGCGTAGCGCATGCGCTCGCGTGCCCTCCCGTCGGACGTCGGCCCCTCCCGGGCTCACGGGCCATCGCCCGCCGGCTGACGCCGTGGATCCACGAGGCCTTCGCTGGGGCTTCCGCTCTGCGCCGGGGCAGAACGGCCCATGGCCCTCGCGGCTGCCGGCTCGCCCGCGGCGGGGCTGCCCGATGCACGGCACGACGTGCTGCCGCCGCGGGCCCTTCCGAGCGGCGCCCGGCCCGCTTAGAATGCCCCGGAATGACCGAACGCTTCCATTACGGGCTGGACGCCATCCCCAAGACGCTGTACGGCGGCGTGCTGGCGATCGGCAACTTCGACGGTGTGCACCGCGGGCATCAGCGGATCGTGCAAACCGCCCGCGAGCTGGCCGGCCAAAGCGTCGGGCCGGTCCTGGCGATGACCTTCGACCCGCCGCCGGACGTGGTCATCCGCCCAAACGACAAGCTCCGGCGTCTCACGCCGCACAAGCACAAGTGCGAGCTGCTCGCTGCGGCCGGCGCGGACGCCGTCATCACCGCCCCTGCCACGCGACAACTGCTGGGAATGGAGCCGGACGCCTTCGCCGAGCAGGTGATCGCCCGCCGGCTCGCACCGCGGCACGTGGTCGAAGGGCCGAACTTCCGCTTCGGGCGGCGCCGTGCCGGCGACGTGTCGGCCCTGGCGGCCGCCGGCGAGCGGCTGGGCTTCGAGGTGCACGTGGTCGAGCCCGTCTTCACGGAGATCGACGGTGAGCCGTGGCGCGTGTCGAGCACAAAGGTCCGCGAGCTCATCGCCCAAGGGCGCATCGAGGCGGCGGCTCGCTGCCTCGGCCGGCCGTACGCGTTGTACGGGCCGGTCCTGCCGGGCGCGGGACAAGGGCGGCTGCTGAGCTTTCCGACCGCGAACATCGACCCGCCGGAGCAGATCGTCCCGGCCGACGGCGTCTACGCCGGGATCGCCGAGGTCGGGGGCGGTCGGCACGCGGCCGCGGTAAGCATTGGCAACAAGCCGACGCTCGGGCCGGCGCCCGAGCGCGTCGTCGAGGCGTTCCTGCTCGACGGCACCGGCGACTACTATGGGCAGGAGTTGAAGCTGGAGTTGCTGGCCCGAGTGCGCGACCAGGAGCGGTTCCGCTCGGCCGAGCAGCTCAGTGACCAGATCGCAAAGGACGTGGCCCGTGTGCGCGACATCTGCCGGCAAGAACTTTGACGAGATCGTCCGCCGACTGTCGGAGGCGGACTCACTGCTGCTGGTCACCCACGCGCGCTCAGACGGCGACGCGCTGGGCTCGATCGTCGCGCTGGCCCGCGCGGCGCGGGCCGTGGGCAAGTCGGCCCGGCTGCTCGTGCCGGATGAACCGCCGGACCGCTACGACTTCCTCATCGAGGGATGGGACGTGGCGCTGGCGAAGGACTTCGACGCGCTGGCCGACACCGTTGACTTGGTGGCGATTCTCGACACGTGCGCCCTGCCCCAGCTTGACGGGCTGAGCGACGGGCTCGAGCGCTGCCGCGACAAGATCACCGTAATCGACCACCACGCCACCGGGGACGACATCGGCAGTATCCGCTGGGTGGACACCTCCGCCGCGGCCGTGGGAATCATGGTCGGGGAGTTGCTGGAGGCGCTCGACTGGCCCGTGGACTACGAAACGGCCGCGGCACTCACCACGGCCGTCACGACCGACACCGGCTGGCTCCGCTACGCCAACACGGACGCCCGGGCGCTCCGGGCCGTCGCGAAGTGGTTCGACAAAGGCGTTCGCCCGGACGAGCTGTTCCGTGAGATCTACCAGACGGATCGCCCGGAACGCGTGCGTCTGCTGGCGCGGGTCCTGGCCGGGATGCGCCTGTGTGCAGACGGACGACTGGCCGTGATGTGCGTCCGCGCGGAGGACTTCGAGGCGACGGGCGCCCGCCCGGACGAGACGGAGAACTTCGTCAACGAGGCGATGCGGATCGGCCCGGTGGAGACCTCGATGACCCTCGTGCAGAACGAGGATTGCGTCCGCGTCAGCTTGCGCAGCCGCGGGGCGGTGGACGTGTCGGCCATCGCCAAGCGATTCGGCGGCGGCGGACATACACGGGCGGCCGGGCTTCGCCGCGACGGGCCCATCGACGATCTGGCCGAGGCCCTCGTCGCCGCCTGCACGGAGGCCCTCTCCGCGGCCGGCGGGGGCGAAGCGACGCGCCGCGATCCTTGACGCCGGGCGAGGCGGCCCGTAGTGTCTGGCCCTTGCGCCCCCGCATGACGGGGGCTGGAATGGATGAAGCATGAACTTGGTAACGGGTGCTACCGGGCTGCTCGGCAGCCACATCTGTGAGCAGCTTGTGCAGCGGGACATGCCGGTGCGTGCGCTGGTCCGCCCGACGAGCGACACGCGATTCCTCGATTCGCTGGGCGTGGAGAAGGCCGTCGGCGATGTCACGGACGCGGAGAGCTTGGCCGTGGCGTGCAAGGGCGTGGATGCCGTATACCACGCGGCCGCGCGGGTCGGCGACTGGGGCCCGTGGGAGGAGTTCGTCGCGATCTCGATCGAGGGCACGCGGAACATGCTCAACGCGGCGCGGGACGCGGGGGTCAAGCGTTTCCTGCATGTCAGCAGCATCTCGGCCTACGGACATCCCGACGGTGAGGGGCTCGTGCTGGACGAGTCCGCGCCGCTGGGCGTGAACCTGTACAAGTGGAGCTACTACAGCCGGGCCAAGGCCGAGGCCGAGCGGATCGCTTGGGGGTACTACGAGCGCGGCGAGGTGCCGCTGACGGTGGTCAAGCCAAGCTGGCTGTACGGGCCGCGGGACCGGGCGTCGATGCCCCGGCTGATCCGGGCGATCCGCGCGGGCAAGGGCAAGCTGCTCGGCGACGGGCAGAACCGCCTGAACCTGACCTACGCGGCGAACGAGGCCGAGGGCGCCATCCTGGCCGCCACGAGCGACGGGGCGCTTGGCGAGGCCTATAACTTGTCATCCGACGGTGAGATCACGCAGGAGCAGTACTTCAACAAGATCGCCGAGTGCCTCGGCGCGAAGCCGGTGACTCGCAAGGTTCCGTACCGCGTTGCCTACTCGGCCGCATTCCTGATGGAGTTGTTCGGACACATGCTCGGTCGCAAGAAGCCGCCCTTGGTGACGCGGTATTCCGTGTGGCTTATCGGACGTAAGTGCTTCTTCTCGCCGCAGAAGGCACGGGAGCAGCTCGGGTGGCAGCCGACGGTGGGCTATGATGAGGGAATCGAGCAGGCCGTGAGATGGTGCACGGACAACGCGCAGTGCTGATTGCGCCTTGCATTCCTACAGGCCCGTCCGATAATGGCGTGATCGGCAGGCCAGAGCATAAAATAGCAGGCGCCGAACAAGGGCCGTAGGCATGCTGCATCGGCCGTTTGAGACCTCGGGTCGGGGGTCTCCGCCAAGGCACTTGTCGGCGCCTGTTTTGTCCTGTGTCGGAACGCCGGCTCCTAGCCGTTCGCCTTCACGCATTCCTCGACGTGCTTCATCAGCTCGGCGATATCCAGCGGCTTTGTCATGCAAATGCGGGCACCGCAGCTCAGAATCCGCTGCTCCCCTTCCGGCGAGGGGTAAGCCGTCATCGCCACGACCTCGGCGTGACGGGTCACTTCCTGGGACTTGATCAAACGGCAGACCTCGTAGCCGTCCATTCCCGGCATCCGCAGGTCCAGCACGACTACATCGGGCTTCAAGGTGGCCACGACCGTCCCGGCCGTGAAGCCGTCGTGCGCCTCGGTCACCTCGTACTCCGGATGCCGCGACTCGATCGCCCGGCGGACCAACTGAGTGACCGCCGGCTCGTCGTCCACGATCAGCACACGCACCGGTGCCGAATGCAACTCCTTCGGCACGGGCATCTTGTGCTCTCGCAGGAACCGAACCAGATCCTCGGACGCCACCCGGCGATGCCCGCCGGGCGTCCGGTGCGCCTTCAGAAGGTCCTGGTCGATCCAGTTGGCCACCGATCCCGGATCGACATGCAACATCTGGGCGATGGCGAACGTGGAAAGATTCTTTGCCATATCGCGTTCCCGACCCCGACAAGTCGCTATCTTATCGGACTCGCCCAAATCGTGCAACTGCCCATGCAATCAGAATATCGGCGCATCGGCGCAAGCCCTTGATCTTTTCCGGGTTTCCGAGTGTTCAGATTCTGCAAGTACCTGTGTTCCACGTCCTTCCAAATCGGCTCGAGGCCGCGGTTCGACCGGCACCGAACGCTCCATTTGATTGTACGCCCGCATTACA
The DNA here is from genome assembly GCA_964531695.1 of uncultured Planctomycetaceae bacterium. Lineage (GTDB taxonomy): Bacteria > Planctomycetota > Phycisphaerae > SM23-33 > SM23-33 > JAGXKT01. Next base: position 27,304 of record CAZHEH010000014.1, read on the forward strand.
GGCACGTAAACAAAACGAAACGCCCAGGGCTCTCGCCGGCCGGGCGCTTCGGGTCGGGAAGGAGTAACGGGACGAATCCCGTTACCGGGTCGGGTCTTATGTCAGCCGCACGGGGCGGCCCCCGGCCGCGCGGGCCGGGGGCGCCCGGTGCGGAGGATCAACGTCAGAACTCCGCCAGCTCGCTGTCGCCGTCGTCCAGCGGAATCTCCTGCTCCGCCGAGGAGTGGCTCTCCCGTGTCGGCTTTGGGGCGGCCGCTTGCGTCTTCGACTTGCCTTTCGAGCCGCCGGGCTGGGCCTTCGGGCCGGTCTTGGCCTGATCGTCCGCGCGGAAGTGCAGCTTGTGCGCCGGCGTCGCCTTGCGCGAGGCATCCTTCTTGACGGACGCCGCACCGCCGACGATCGCCTGAAGCTCCTGGACCATGGTGTTGAGTTCCTCGGCCTGGGCGCTGAGCTCCTCGGCCGCGCTGGCCGACTCCTCCGCGTTGGCCGCCGAGGACTGCGTCACCTGGTCCATCTGGCCCACGGCCGTGTTGATCTGCTCGATGCCCTGCGACTGCTCGTTGCTGGCGCCGGCGATCTCCGCAACCAGATCGTTGACCTTCCGGTTGCCCGTGGCGATCTGATCGAGCACCTCGGCCACCTGCTTGGTGATCTGCACGCCGTTGTCGGCGTTCTTGACGGACTCCTCGATCATCCCGGCCGTGTTCTTGGCCGCCTCGGCACTCCGCTGCGCGAGATTCCGCACCTCCTCGGCGACGACGGCGAAGCCCTTGCCCGCCTCGCCGGCTCGGGCCGCCTCGACCGCCGCATTCAACGCCAGCAGGTTCGTCTGGAAGGCGATCTCGTCGATGGTCTTGATGATCTTGGCGGTCTCGTCGGAGGACTTCTTGATGTCGTCGATGGCGCCGGACATCTTGCCCATGGCCTCGGCGCCGCGGTCGGCGTTCTCCTGGGCCGTGTCGGCCAGCGTCTTGCACTCGCCGGCGTTGGCGGCGTTCTGCTTGATCATCGAGGTCATCTCCTCGACGCTCGAGGTGGTCTCCTCGATGCTGGCGGCCTGCTCGCTGGCGCCCTCGGCCAGCGACTGGCTGGCGGAAGACACCTGACCCGCGGCGGAGGCGGTCTGCTCGGCGCCGCTGGTCAGGCCCGCGATGATCCGCATGACCGGGCGGCTGACGCCCAAGCTCACGAACAGACCCACGAGCCCGCCGAGCACGCCCAGCACGGCCGCCACGACACCGACGATCCAGATGACCGAGGCGGTGCGGGTCTCGGCGTTCGTCTTGATCTCATTGGCCGTGTGCAGGAACTCGTGCACCGGGCAACTGCCGGCGATGCTGTAGGTCTTGTCGCCCACCGCCAGCGGTTGATAGGCCATGTATTTGTCTTCGCCCTCGAAGGCATACGTCTGGACGCCGGTCTGACCGGCGAGCATCTGTCCACGGACGATCTCGGCCAGTCGGCCCTGGCCCGTCGCGACGTTCTTGCCGTCTCGGAACGAGTACTGTGGGTGGCTGACCAGGACGCCTTCCTCGTTGACGATGAAGGCGTAGCCCGTCTCGCCGTAGGTATGTCCCTCCAGCAGCGCCCAGGCATGCTCCCAGTCCAGGTTGAGCGCAAAGACGCCGCAGAACTCCCCCCCGGCATAGACGGGCGAGGCGACGCACATCTCGATGCCCTGCGTGATCGGGTTGATAGCGACTCCGGCGTTGTAGACCGCTCCCGGCGCAAGGCCGCGGGCGCGGGTGAACCACTCCGCCCCGGCACGCGACACCGCACTTTCCGAGAGCTCGCCTTCGACGACGTTGAAGACCTCTTGGCCTTCGGCATCCACGTAGCGGATCTGCCGATACAGCGACTGCTCACCCCCGCCCAATTCGATGCTCGACGCATTGTGGAACGCGACGGCGTCCTGCTTGAGCATCCCGAGCGAGGCGGTGGCCGCCTCGGCCGACAGATCGTCCCAGTATGCGCTGGCGCAGATGATCCAGTCCCACTCCGGGTAGTAGGTGTAGGCGATGCACTTCTGCCGGCCTTCGAACTCGTAATTCAGCAGCCGCGTCTCGCCGGCGGCGTGCTTGTCCAGGACCTCCTCGAACAAGCTCAGGCCGTGGTCGGTGATAAGGTTCGTACCGACCATGTCCGGCTTCGGATGGACGAGAGTGTTCGCATCGGAGTCCATCACGAACACGTAACCCGACTCGCCGATCTCGATCTCCAGCGCGGCCGCGCCGACGGCTTGGCGGGCGGCCTCGATCTTCTCGGGATCCGCCACGGCCGTCTGTGCCTCGCAGCTCAGCATCACGCCCTCGGCGATCTTGAACAGCTCCTCCTGCGCCAGGTCGTTGAGCAATTCGTTCTTGCCCTGCTTGGCCGTCAGGTAGCCGACCATGTTGGCCGAGCCGGCCAGTTGCCGCGCGTCGCCTTCGGCCTTGTCGATCAGCGCAGAGACGCGCTCCCGGTCGGCCGCCACGCCCGTGTTGAGAATCGTCTTGGCCTGCTCCTCCAAGCTGGTGTAGGCCTGCTCGGAAGTGTTCGTGCCCAGTTGATCGACCTGGACGATACTGAAACCGCCCACCACGGCGATGGGCACGATCGTCAGCGCAAGACACACGAGGATCAGCTTGCGTTTGAGTGACATCTTCTTGAAGCTCGCGAACATATTCGGTCTCCCTGTTCAGTTCCCTTTGGGCATTGGCCCGAAGCGTCATTCATTCCCGCGGCGCGTCCGGGGCCTGCGGCAACGTGGCCCCTCCGAGCACCTGTGTGATATCCAGCAGTATGGTGACCCGCTCGGCCGTCTTGCTGATGCCGAGGATGAACTCCGTATCCACCCCCGTGCCCAGCTCAGGGGTGGGTTCGATGTCTTCCCCGGCGATGTCGAGTACCTCCCAGACCTCATCGACGATCAGCCCGACCTCCCGTCCGCCGAGCTTGACCACGATGATGCACGTCCGGTCCGTGTATTCCTTCTCGGCGAGGCCGAACTGCCTTCGGAGGTCGATGATGGGGATCACCATGCCGCGGAGGTTGATCACGCCCTTGACGTACTCGGGCGTACGCGGCACCGGGGTGATCTTGCACATCTGGATGATCTCCCGGACCGTCAGGATCTCGAGCCCGTAGAACTCATCCGCCAGCACGAAGGTGAGGTACTTGCCGGCCAGGTCGGCCGGCGCGCCCGAGGTGTCCGCGGGCGGACCCGCGGTTGCCTGTTCCGTCATCTCGCCTGCTCCTGATGCAAGCTGCGCGACCCGAGACCGCGGATGCTCCCATGCCCGCCCCGCCGCGTACGGCGGCGACGCAAGCTACTCATCGGCGGTTGGGCGGCGGCTTGATATCGGCCGTCGGCGGAATCAGAGGGGTGAGAAATTCCTAGGACGGACGATGACCGTCAGAGGGCGGTGATGCCCTCGCGGATGGCGTACTTCGTCAGCTCCGGCATGGAGTCGATGGCCAGCTTGGCCATGATGTTCTGCCGATGGGTGTGAACCGTCTTGCTGCTGACGTGAAGGATCTGGCCCACCTGCTTGGCGGATTTGCCCTCGGCGAGCAGTTGCAGCACCTCGCGCTCCCGCGGGCTGAGCCGGCTGCCCGCCGCCATGCCCCGGCCCCCGTGTGCATAGTCCTCCACGACGGCAGACGCGATCTCCGGGCTCAAGTACCGGCGCCCCGCCACGGCCGCACGGATCGCCTTGAGCAGCTCGCCCACGTCGCACGACTTGTGGACATATGCGTGAGCCCCGGAGCGTAGCATGCCCGAGACGGTCTGCCGGTCCCCGCGGATCGACAGCGCCACAATGCGCGTCGCGGGGCTGTGCGCGACGATCTGCCGCGCGGCCTCGACACCGTTGAGTTCCGGCATGGCCACGTCCAGCACGGCCACATCGGGCCGGCACCGGCGTGCCAACTCCACCGCGTCGCGCCCGTCGCGGGCCTCGCAGACCACCTCGATTCCCGGTTCAGCGTCCAGCAGCGCGCGCACGCCCTGCCGGAACAGGTCGTGATCGTCCGCAAGCAGAACTCGTGTGGTCATGCACGTACTTCCAGGGCCGGATTCGGGCCCGGGCGACCTCATCCGCGTGGGCATGATGGTGACGGTCCCGTTCCCCGTCCGTGCGACGAGGCCCGTCCGCCGAGTCCATTATCGGCAGACAAAGATCGTAAATACATGCAAAATCGGACATCTAGGGGTCCCGAATCACGCCGTGAGCTTCACGTACAGCTTCGGGAGGACCTGAGGCAGAGATCGCAGGTCCGGCAGGATGACGAACCGGCGTTGCGGGAACATGATCTCCATATCCGCCACGCTGTTCTGGTCCGTTGATATGCCGAGCGTATGTATGGACTTACGCTCATTTTCCTCGCAGGCCATTCGGACGTCGTGCTGGGCGTAGCGGGTATTCGGGTCATAGCCGCTGTCCATCGGCCGGCCGTCGGTGACGAGGACGATCAGCCGCTGGCGGGAATCCTGCTGCTCGAGCCGCCGACCCGCGTGGCGCAGCGCCGGGCCGATCCGCGTGGAGTTCGCGGGCGTGGCCGCCAGGATGCGGCGCATCGGCGGCCGGCCCCACTCGTCTTTGAAGTCCTTGTATACCTGGAAGAGGCAGTTCTCGCGCCCGTTCGAGCTGAACCCGCAAATGGCGAAGCGGTCCCCGAGGGACGCCAGGCCCTGCCCCAGGATGAGGGCAGCGTGCTTTTCCACGTCGATGATCCGCTTGGCGCGGGCGATGCCGGGGGGATCGCCGCCCCGCACGAGACGCGGCTCGCCGAGATCCTCCCCGGTCGAGCCGCTGGCGTCGAGCAGGATGATCGCCGCCAGATCGCGACGCCTGGGCCTGGGCTTCTCGTAGAAGCGGATCCGCGGCGACGGCTCCCGGCGGCGGTCGATCATGTACTCCAGAAGCAGGTCCGGGTTGATCGCCTCCCCTTCGCGAAGCCGCTTTTCCTTGCGGGTCAGCTCAGGGCGGAGTCGCTCGAAGGCCTGGGCGACCTTGCGGGCCTCGGCCATGACGTTCTCGGGCGCCGACGCGTCCGCTTGGGCTTCCTTCCGCTTCTCGTAGACGAGGCAATGGTCGCGGTAGTAGTCGTTCTCGTCCTGGCTCCACTCGTCGTAGACGTAGGCGGCCCGCGGGCCGGCCGCTTCCGCCTCTTCCTCCTCAGCCGAGACAACGCCGTCGGCCGGCGTGTGTGCGGCCGCCGCTTGGTCCTCCGCGCCGTCGTCCATCGCGCGCGGCCGGGCCTGCTGCTTGAGGTCCGCGATCAGCGAATCCCGCGGCGGCGCATGGAGCGTGCCCGGGAACAGGAAGTCCGGCAGGAAGCTCACCGGCGGCAGCGGGACGGTCGCCAGGCCGGGCACGACTTCCGCGACGCGCTCGGCCCAGGGCTCGTCCAGGCGCCCGGCCGTGTCGAGAAGGTTCGCCGATGCATCGGCCTGCTTCGCGATGAGCCGCCCGGCCCCGCCGGTCGGCTCGGCAGCCGCCGCGTCGTGGAAGAGCTGCCCCACGGCCGAGCGGGGCGGGGCGTTCTCGCGCTCGATCCGGAGGCCCCAGTCCATCAGCCGCCGCGCGCCCGGCCAGCGACGACGGACCCAACGCAACGTGCGGACCCACTCGACGATCTGGAACAGGTTGAGCCGCCGCGTGTCGCGCCCGACGACGTTCATGCAGGTTTCGTAGCGCGGGTGACCGTGGATGCGCGGGAAGCTGCCCGCGTCGACCGCCCCGGCCGCGGCGACGGCGGCCAAGGTGTACCAGGTGCGGTTCAGCCGGGCGGAGTCGAAATCGCGCACCCGGTGCGGAAGGTACAGCCAGTCGGCGAGCATGACGACGGTCGAGCCGCGCTCGATCCGCTCGTCCGAGTCCAGGCGGCCGAGGTCGGCCACCTCCACGCCGCGGCCGGTCAGCGCGTGCAACAAGGCCGCGAGCGAATCTCGTGCGTCCTCCAGGCGGCACTCCTTCGTGATGGACAGGATGTATTGCTCGGAGGTCTTGAGCGTGCCTTCCATGAAGGCCAGCCCCGACTGCTTGTTCCGCCGGTAGATCTCCAGCCCGGCGCGGACGTAAAACTCGACTTCGTCCGGGCGCAGCCGCTCGATCAGCCGCGGGTAGCCCCGGAGGAACGCCATGGCCAGGTCGTCGTCTACCTGGCGGAGCCGTCGCAGATACCGCAGCAAGAGGCGCACCCGCGCGGGCGTGTCGCCGAAGCCGCCCGCCCCAAGCGCCTCGAAGTAGCGGATGCCGTAGTGCAGGCGGCGACGCGAGAACTCCCAGCCGAGGTCGACCACATCCGAGAAGATGCCGGGCAGGTCGAGCAGCCAACGCGTCCGCGGGTTCAGCGAGGCCAGGAACTCCTTCAGGACATGGTCGTAGCAGCCCTGGTCGGCATGGCGGAGCATTTCGTAGAACTTGCCCGTTACCTCGCGCCGCTCCGGCCCGATCGCACCCTCGTCGAGAAGGCCCCGTATCGTGCGCTCGAACAGGTCGCGGTAGCCCCAGCAGACGCTCTTGGGGTCGAAGGTCAGGTTGGCGTCTTCTCTCGCGGACACAGGAGCTTGCTACTCAATTCCGAATGACGAAATCCGAAGGAGGAATGACGAAGCGCCGCGCTTAGTCCTTTCCGGCCGACAAGCGCCGCACGATGCAGTCCGGCTCCATGGTTTCCGTGATCTGGGCGACCTCACGGAGCGAGAGCCACTCGTCGCCAAGCTTGAGCGGGATGTCACCCAAGCCGCCCCCTCGCGGCATGGGCGGCGCGTCATCGGGCAGACCTGGGCCCCATTCGCCGCCTTTCGCATCCAAGTGTGGCTGAATGGCTGCGGCCAACTCCTCGTCGGTCAGCCCCAGCTCCCGGCCGTGCTCACTCACGTCGATGACGAGGACTCGTCGCATCTGCGGCGAGATCTCGGGCAACTCGGTCCCGGGCGGGAGCAACTCGAACTCCGCCTCCTGCGCTTGCTCCGGCAACTCGCGGGAAAGTGCCGCCATGCTCTCCCGCGCGCCGCGCCCTTCGTCGACTACGTTCAGGAAGGCCTCCATTCGGTTCTCGTAGGCGACCGTCATCACATCTTCGGCCTCGGGCGCCAGGCCGGCGCGCACCATGGCCGCGATGTCTTGCTCAACGTACTCGGGCATCCGGCCGGGGCATGCGACGGTGACGCGCAGCAGCCGCGTCTCGGCAGGCCGCGAGGCCGGGTCGGGGGTTGTGCGCTCGGTAGCGGCCGGCTCGCCCGCATCGCAGCCGCACAGCAGTGCGACTGTCACCACACTGGCCGGCAGAATCGTCATGCTCTTCATGCTCGCTACCCCTTTCGCTGCACCCGCCCGTCCTGCGCGGATGCTCAGGACCGAACGCCCGACATCAACTGCCCTCCGCCAAGCGGCGGTCCTCGCGCCTCATTCGACATTCGGCATTCGTCATTGATTCGTCATTCGGGCTTCCTCATTCGTCATTCTCCGCCCCCATCACATCTCCGAGGTACAGCTTCACGATATCCCGGATCGACTCGGCCACGTCGCGCTCTTCGGTGAGTGTGTGCGTGATGGCGGCTTCGCAGGCCTCGACGGCTTCGAGCCCCCCGGTGATGAGCCGGCCGACGTAGACCAGCAGCCGGGTCGAGACGCCTTCGTCGAGCCCGTAGCCCTTCAGTTCGCGGACCTTCGAGCCCATCTCGGCCAGCTTGGCGCTTTGCGCCTCATCCAGGCCGGTTTCACTGCAGATGATCCGCGCCTCGGTCTCCGCCGTCGGGTGGCCGAAGGTCAAGCTGGCGAAGCGCTGCTTGGTCGAGTGCTTGAGGTCCTTGACGATGCTCTGGTAGCCCGGGTTGTAGCTGAGGACCATCATAAATCGCGGATGGGCCCGGACGACCTCGCCCGTCTTGTCGATGTAGAGGATTCGCCGGTCGTCCGTCAGCGAGTGAATGATGACGGTGGTGTCCTTCCGGGCCTCGACGATCTCGTCGAGGTAGCAGATGCCGCCGTGGCGTACCGCCAGCGTCAGCGGACCGTCCTGCCAGACCATCTCCTCGTCGCGGAAGATAAACCGCCCGACCAGGTCGGCCGCGGTGAGGTCCTCGTGGCACGAGACGGTCACAAGCGGCAGGTCCAGCCGGTAGGCCATGTGCTCGATAAACCGCGTCTTGCCGCAACCGGTCGGGCCCTTGATGATCAGCGGGATCCGCGTCTCGAAGGCGACGCGGAAGGTCTTCTCCTCGTCGTCCTGCGGGATGTAGTTCGGCTCGAAATCGACGCGGAACTGATCGATCGCCCGTTGCGTTGCGTCTGTCTTGCTCGTGGTCATGTCGGTCGATTCGCTTTGATCGCGCGAGCTATGCCGCGTAGTACGTCGCCCCGGCGCTGCGCGTGGACGTCAGCAGCCCCTCGGCATTCATCTGCTCGATGTATTTGAGCACCTCATTGCGGTGCATGCCCGTGGCCCCCGCGATGTCGGCGATGGAACAAGGCCGGCGGCGCAGCATGTTCAGGATGTCCTCGCGTCCCGCGGAAAACGCCCCGGACGCGGACGGGCCGTGGAACTCCGCCACGACCTCACCCGCCGGCTCGAACCGCTGCGCCAGCTCTTCCATCGCCTCACGGGTAACGCTCCGGGCGAACTCCTCGGCCGGCGGCCGGCAGACCGTGTTGATCTGAATCCGGCTCGGGCCCACCCGCCGCGCCGCGGCCGCGATCTTGTCCACCTCACCCGGCACGGCGTTGTAGCCGGCCAGCAGGAAGACCTCCAGCCACAACCGCCCCTCGTAGGCCCTGCCGAAGCGGACCAGCCCGTCGAGCATCCGATCGAAGCTCAGGTCCTCGGTCGGGCGGTTCACGGCGCGGAACATCGGCCCGTCGCCCGCGTCCAGCGACGGGATCACGAGGTCCGCCGCGAGCAGTTCGTCCCGCACGTCCTCGCGCCACAGCAGCGAGCCGTTGGTCAGCACCGCGACCGGCAGGCCGGTCCGCCGCTTGATCGCCTCGATGATCTTTCCCGTGCCCGAATGCAGCGTCGGCTCGCCGGAGCCGCTCAGCGTGACGTAGTCCGCCTCGACCGACGGCAGCACACGGTCGAGCTCTTCGACCAGCTCGTCCGTCGGCACCCATTCCACGCGTTGGCATGTCTGGTTCGTCGTCCGGCCGAGCTGGCAATAGACGCAGTCGTACGAGCATGTCTTGAACGGCACGAGGTCGATCCCGAGCGACCGCCCCAGCCGCCTTGACGGCACCGGCCCGAAGCTGTGGCGGCCGCCGGGGGAAGCCCCCGCGTGCCGGCGCGCCGCCTTGTCTTGCTCGCCATTCACGTCCGCCCTCATTCGCTACCCGCAAGCGATTCCGAAATCCGCGCCGCGACGTTCCGCCCGGACAGCAGCATGCCGCCGAAGATCGGGCCCATCCGCGGCCCGCCGAGGGCGGCGCTGACGCTCATGCCCGCCACGAACAGCCCCGGGAAGACCTCGCCCGCGTGCTCGGACACGAACGCCTCGCCCGCTTCCGGGTCCATCGGGCCCTCGACGCCGGACCCGGCCGGCTGCCCCGCCAGCAGCCCGCGGCGCCGCAGCGCCTGAACGCAAATCGCGTCGTGGCCCGTGCCGTCGAGCATCGCCCGGCAGCCGAACATGATCGGGTCGACGTGCAGGTTGCCCGAGATCATCGTGCGGTTGGCCACGGCGCCCGTTACGCGCCCGGCCCGGACGGACAAGTCCTCCACCGTCAGCAGGTTCAGGATGTCAACGCCCGCATGCAGAGCGCCGAGGATGAGCGCGGCCGCCAACTCCACGGAATCCGCGCTGTGCAGCCCGTCGCCGCGGTCCCGATGGCGAATGGAGAACTCATCGAGCAGTTCCAGCGCTTCGTCCTGGATGACGACCTCGTTCATGCCCATGCCGCCGCCCCATGTGCCGCCGCCGGGTGTGAGGCGCTTCTCCAGGACGGTCACCTTCACGCCCTGCCGGGCGAGGATCGTTCCCGCCGTCAGGCCCGCGGGGCCCGCGCCGACGATAATCACGTCGCTCTCGATCCGACCCCCAAGCTTGTCGTGATAGCTGTCGAGTATGATTCGCGAGATTCGCGTCTGGTCCAGTCGCGTCATTCGTTGCTCCCAACAATACACGCATACAAGGAATACACGAATCCGCCGGTCGCGCATCGCAGCACGATCCAAACCCGCGTGATTCGTGCAGCCCGTGGGCTTCTTCAGGCCAGGAAGAACGTACCATCGTAGCGGCGGTAATCGTCCAGCGTGCGGCGATGAATGTCCACCATTTCATCGGGCAACTCGTCGAGCGCGAAGAAGCGGACCTCCGAGCCCTCGACGCCGTCGGCCGCCGGCTCGCCGCGCCAGCGCCGCACGACGAACGCGAGCGAGAAGCACTGGATCCGGTCCCCGTTGGGGTAGGTAAGCCCCTGATCCGGCCCGCTGTACAGCGCCATCGGCTCCGGCTCGACGACCTCCAACGCCGTTTCCTCCGCCACCTCGCGGCGGATCGCCTCCAGCGCCGTCTCGCCGATTTCCACGGACCCCGCCGGCAGGCCCCACAGCGGCATGTCCGTCCGCCGCTGGAGCAGCACGCGCCCGGCGGCATCCAGGACCACCGCCCGGACGCCCGGCAGAAGGATCGGCCGGGAGCCGACCAGCGCCCGCATTTCACGCAGGTAGCTCACTTCGGTTGGCCCGCAAGCGCGGCCTCCGTCGCCATGAACTTGCCGGTGGCGGTGGCCCGCACCTCGCCTTCCTGCACCAGCTCCGCCGACAGGACGTACAGCGGCGCGTTGGACCGCTCCATGTGCGCCCGGACGCGCGCCTCGGCGCCGGTCCGCACCGGGTGCCGGAAGCGGACGCTCAACTCGGCCGTCACGCCCGTGATGCCTTGGGCGAACAGGCAGTGGGTCATCGCCCCGTCCAGCAGGCACGACACGACGCCACCGTGCAGCGTGCCGGGGTAGCCCTCGTAGTCGCTCCGGCACTCGAACAGGCCCTGCACGCCTTCGCCGTCCGCATGGTAGCACACACCCAGCCCGTGCCGGTTCAGTTCCGAGCAGACCGCGCACCGCGGGTGCGCCCCCCGACGCAACGACTGGCGCGTGGGTTCGGCCAGGTCAGTGGTCACAGACGTTCTCTCCGGTCGCCAACGTGCCGGCGACGTACTGCCGGGCCAGAGCCGCGGGCTCGGCCGCCGGGGCGCCGACCACCACGCGGATGCCGCTTTGCTCGAAGAGTCCCTGCGCACGACTGCCCATGCCGCCGGCGATGATCACCTCGGCGCCCATCTCGCTCAGCCAGCGTGGCAGCGCGCCCGGCTCGTGCGGCGGGGGCGTGTGCGACGCCTCGGCCAGGACCTCGCCCGACTCGGCGTCCACGTCCAGCAGCGTGAACTGCTCGCAATGGCCGAAGTGCAAGCTCAGCTTGCCGCCGGCCAGGGGAATGGCGATTCGCATACGGCCGTTCTCCTTGTTGCCTTGTGCCGCGGCAGGCGGCTCGCCTGTCTCGGCGATCAGAAGCCGCTCGACGATCCCCGCGAAGGCAACGTTCGCCGGGGAGTGGTCGTTATCCATCATGAACGGCGTGCCCTCGTCGCCGGAAGCAACCACGCGAGGGTCGATCGGGACCTGCCCCAGCAGAGCGACGCCCGCCTTGTTCGCCAAGGCGGCCCCGCCCCCGCGGCCGAACAGGTCCGACCGCTCGCCGCAGTGCGGGCAGACGAAACCGCTCATGTTCTCGACGATGCCCGCCACGGGCAGCTCGACGCTCCGGCAGAACTGAAGGCAACGCCGTACGTCCGCGACGGCCACGTCCTGCGGTGTGGTGACGATGACGGCCGAGGAGGCCGGGCCCGCGAGCTGCGCCACGGCGAGCGGCTCGTCGCCCGTGCCGGGCGGGGAGTCGACCACGAGGTAGTCCAGCTCGCCCCACTCGACTTCGCCGAGGAACTGCCGGATCGCGCCGAACTTCCGGGGGCCGCGCCAGATCACCGGCTGGTCGCCCCCGGCCAGCAGCAGGCCGATCGAGATCACCTTCAGGTTGTCCCGCATTGCCACGGGCACCATCTGCTCGTCGGCCGACACGTCCACCCGTCGCCCGACCAGCCCCATCAGCGTCGGGATGCTCGGTCCGTGCACGTCCACGTCGAGCAGGCCGACGCGCTTGCCGGCGTTCGCCAGCGCCACGGCCAGGTTGGCCGCCACGGTGCTCTTGCCCACGCCGCCCTTGCCGGAAAGAACCAACAGCTTGCGACCGACGCGGCTCATGCGCTCCTGGAGCTTGAGGTCGGCGAACTGCTGCTCGGAAGGGTCGGGGGTGTTTGCTGGGTCCTGCGTTGCCATCGGTCTTATCGTGCTCCGTCAGGCCGCGACGCGCCGCATCACGGCCCGCCATATCTCCTCGATGTCGGCGGCCGCGCCGTCGCCGCCGTACTCGACCACCGTCTGCCGGCGTCGCTGCGCGTCGGTCACGGCACGGTCGTAGCGAATCCGGCCGACGACCGCCAGCCCCCGCTCGACCGCCAGGCGCTCGATCCGCCCGGCGATCTCGTCGTTCAGGTCGTGCTTGTTGATCGCGATCATCGTCTCGATCCCCAGGCCGCGGGCGACCTGCGCCACGCGCTCCAGGTCGTGCAGGCCCGACAGTGTCGGCTCCGTCACGATCAGCGCCGCATCTGCGCCCGTCAGCGACGCGATGACCGGGCAACCGATGCCCGGCGAGCCATCCACGAGCAACAATTCGTGACCGTCGCGCTCGGCGATGGCGGCCGCCTCCTTACGGACCCGCGTTACCAGCTTGCCCGAATTCTCCTCTGCCACGCCCAGCCGGGCGTGCACCATCGGGCCGAAGCGGGTCGTCGACACGAGCCACTCGCCGTTGACCGCCGGCGAGAACTCGATGGCGCCGGCGGGGCAGAACCACGCGCAGACGCCGCAGCCCTCGCAGCCGATCGGATCGACGCGGTAGGTCTTGGCGAGCATGTCGCTGCCCGGCCCGTCGACGCAGATCGCGCCGAACCGGCAGACCTCCGCGCACCGACCGCAGGCGACGCACTTTTCGGGCAGAACCCTCGCCCGCGAGCCGCCGGAGAACTCCTCGCGCCGCTCGACGGTCGGCTCCAGCACCAGGTGCAGGTCCGCCGCGTCGACGTCGCAGTCGGCCAGTACGGGGCGATTGGCCAGCGCGGCCAGCGACGCCACCACCGACGTCTTGCCCGTCCCGCCCTTGCCGCTTATGACGACCAGTTCCTTCATGCCTTCGAACCAAAAGGGCCGGGGGAAAAGCCGGATCGGGCAGCCGTTGACCGCCGTGCCGACAGGGCCGACGCCGACGGCCGGCCCTGCCGGTCGAAGCGCTTTCCGTGTCCGCCGCCTGCTCCGTGGGGGCCTGATCGGCTCAGAACGGACAACTGCCGGTACGGCACGCCGCGTCGGGGCAGGACGGCCCGGTGCAGGTCGGACACTCCCCGGCGCCGGTCGATCCGCCCGCCTGGGCCGAGAACGTCGAGAGCATCTTCTCCGTGTCTGTCGAGCCGCAGGCCTCGCACGCGTGGCTGCCGGCGCCACCGGCCGGCTCCAAAAAGGTCGTCACGTGCCCGCACGACTTGCAGCGATACTCGAACATCGGCATGGCTCTTCTCCTGAGGCGATTGCGTGTCGCCGCCGGGCGGATCCGCCCGACCCCGGCCGGACCGCCCGCGGCAAAGCCGCATTGTACACGCCTCGCCGCCTCAGGCGCCGCTCACGCCGTACTTGCTCGCCACGGTGGGAGCGTCCGCCGCCTGGAGCTTGCCCGCCTTGAACTGCTCCACCGCCTCCCGCACGGTGCCGGAGCAGCCGGAGATCACCTGGATGCCCGCGGCCGTGAGAGTCCGATGCGCGTTGGGTCCGCAGTTGCCCGTCAGCACCGCCGCGGCGCCTTGGTCCGCCACAAGCTGCGCCGCCTGAATGCCCGCACCGCCGCCGGCGGAGGCGCCCGCGTTGGCCAGCGGTGTCGCCTGCATCTCATCCGTGTCGACGAGCAGGAACTGCGCGCATCGGCCGAAGCGGGGGTCAATCTCGTGATCCAGCGTCGGTCCGGTCGCGGTCGCTACGATCTTCATGGGTCGCCTTCCGAAAAAATCGCCGGCCGGGGCGGCACCTGCCCCAGAAACCACCCCGGCACTACGGCGATTCACGCTTGTCGGCGGCTACTTGGCCTCGTCGGCCTGCCGCTTCTCGATTTCGTCGATGCGCTGCCTCACCCCGTCCAGGGCGTCGGCGAGGTACTCCGCCTGGCCCTTGAGCAACTCGATCTGCTGCTCCGGCGCGGCTCCAGCGGCATACGGCACCGCTGCGGCCGGCGGCGCGGCCGCACCGAAGCGCTGCCAGCCCGGCAGGCCCGTGGCGTAGAAGCCGTTCCGCCGTCCTCTGCCGCGACCCCAGCCCATGCCGCGTCCGAAGCCGAAGCCCCTTCCGCCGACCGGATTGGCAAACCCCGGCGCTGCGTAGCCGGCGCAGTAGCCGGCCGCTCGTCCCGTCATCGGACCCATTCCTGCAGGGCCTGTTCCATCTCCACCTGGCATGATTCACACCTCCCGCGGCATTAGCCGCGTGTCATTCGAGAGCCACACTTCGGGCAGGCCATGCCATTGCACGGCTGCCCCGCTTGATGCTGGGCGGCATGCCCGCAACTCGGGCACACACACCGTCCGCCCGGCCCGGCCGCATACGGGCCGCCCATCCGCCCGCGCCCGGCGCCGCGTCCGCGTCCGCCGCCCGCTCCACGTCCGCCGCCGCCCGGCGGTCCTTGTCCGTCGCCTCTGGGCATGCTGCACATCCTTCCGCCTTGCCGCACCGTGTCGGGGCCGCTCTACCGGCCCAAGCAGCGCGTGCGGTCCGTTCTTCACTCTTTGCGAAGCTCGTGCCAGCGCCAAGGTGCCCGAGCGCAAGAAGCGCAAGACATTTCCATGTAGTGACTTGCCGCCCCGACCGCCTATGGACGAGGTTGACACATCCGCGCAGAATGACGCGCAAACCGCGATATATCCGCGCATTGTGCAACAGAAGGGCGGTCAGGCCCGGTCGGCGTCCCCGTCCCGGTCGAGCATGCGCGCGACGTTTGCCGGGTTGACCGGCTGGATCACGCCGCGGTCGGTGATGATGCCCGTGATCAGCTCGGCCGGGGTCACATCGAAGGCCGGGCTGTAGGTGCGGGCGTTCTCGGGAGCGGTCCGCTTGCCGAAGCCGCAGGTGATTTCATCCTCGCCCCGCTGCTCGATGGGGATTTCCTCGCCCGTCGCCAGCGAGAGGTCGAACGTGCTGTACGGGGCCGCGACGTAGAACGGCACTCCATGCCGCCGGGCGAGCACGGCGACGGTATACGTGCCGATCTTGTTGGCCGCGTCCCCGTTGGCGGCGATGCGGTCGGCCCCGGTGATGACCATGCCGACGCGGCCTTCCTTCAGCACCTGCCCGGCCATGCCGTCCGTGACGATGACCGCCTCGATGCCCGCTTGCATCAGCTCCCAGGCGGTCAGGCGACTGCCCTGGAGGAGCGGACGGGTCTCGTCGCAGTAGACGGTCAGCCCGTGTCCGGCCGCGTGCGCGAGATACATGCCCGCCGTGGCCGTGCCGATGCCCGCCGTCGCCAAAGCTCCCGCGTTACAATGAGTTAGAACCGCGGAATGCTGCTCGATGATCGGCGCGGCGTACCGCCCGATCGCCAGGCACAGGGCGGTGTCCTCCTCGTGGATTGCCCGGGCCTCTTCCAGCATCGCAGCGCGAATGTCGTCCGTTGCGTCGCTGAGAGTCCGGTGGGCGCGCTCGGCCACGCGGCGAACCGCCCAGGAGAGGTTGACGGCCGTGGGACGGGAACCTTCCAGGTACTCCGCGGCGGCGTCTACTCCGGTAAGGAAGTCCCGCCCGTCGGGGAGCCACTCGGCCGCGACGACCATGCCGTATCCCGCGGCGACGCCGATGGCGGGCGCGCCGCGAACGGAAAGGCGGCGGATGGCCTTCCAGACGGTCTCGGCGTCGCGGCATTCGATGTAGACGGTTTCGTCGGGCAGGCGGGTCTGGTCGAGCAGGCGGAGGTAGCCGCGGACGGCATCGCCGACCCATTCCATCACGGGCACGGGGGGGAGGACTTCGGGAGAGGCAGCGGTCATGCCGGGAACGGTAGCGAATGCGGCCCGACCCTGCAAGCCCCGCGCCCGGAGCCGTGATTTGGCAAAAGGAAGCTCACATCCGCAAGGCGTCTGGTCGATATATAATGCACGATGCGGACGGCAGCGGCGTCTTGCGCGTAGGGACGGCCGCGAAAGTAGGCGTAACGTCCGTTCCCAACGGCGATTCCAGGGAAGGAGCCGTCGATGCTGGTGCTGTCTCGACAACGAGACGAAACGATCATGATCGGCGACGACATCGAGATCACGGTCGTTGACGTGCGCGGGGAGAAGGTTCGCCTGGGCATCACGGCCCCGCCTCACATCGCCGTACACCGCAAGGAAGTCTACGATGCTATTCGTAGAGAGGGCGGCTCGACACGGGATCGCGGCTCCTCCCCGAACGTCAAGTCCCTCGCCGGGCGGAAGCATCCCCCCAAGGATGAGCCCGAGTCCTAGCCCGTTGCCGGCACCGGACACGACGACCGCTCCGCCCCCGCCGGGCGGGCCGAGTCCAACTCGGACAGGTTCAGCACCTCCGCAAGCGATTCCACACACCGCGGGTCGTACCCGGACGGCGTGCACCGTCGCAGCTCCGCCACTGCGGCCGTGGGAGACATGGCCGGGCGATGCGGACGATCATGCGTCATCGCGTCGTACGCGTCTGCGACCGCGATGATCCGCGCGCCGAGCGGGATGTCCCCGCCCTTCAGGCCGCCGGGGTAACCGCTGCCATTCATCCGCTCGTGGTGGTAGCGGATGGACGGCAGCGCCGGGGCCAGCGAGCGGAGCGGTTTGAGCAGTTCATACGACACGTGGCTGTGGTTCTGCACCGAACGGAAATCGGCGCCGCCGATGCACCGACGGCTGAGCAGCACGGACTCGGGCACGGCCAGCATGCCGATGTCATGCAGCTCGCCGGCCAGGCCCAGCAGCTCGCACTGCTCCGCGGGACGGCCCATGTTCTCGGCCATCCGGCGGGTCAGCATGCCCACGTGGCGGCTGTGTCCGGCCCAGTAGGTGTCTCTCGATTCGACCTCCCGCACGATCCGCCGTAACACGGCGCTGTAGTGCCGTTCCGCCGCCAGGGCGCTGGTGCGGAGCGAGACGGATTCCTCCCCGAGCTGGCAGACCGCCCGGCGGACCTGGAGTACCAGGACGCCCGCCAACGCGATCAGCACGAGCCCGAGCAGCAGGGACGAGGTATGCCAGCCCTCGACGGCCAAGGCGCAGGCCACAACGCCGATGGCGATCAGGGAAATGGAGACCGGTCGTACCACGTCCCCGGCGTCGCCGAGAACGCGTAGTCTGCGAACTGCGCTCACCTTGCCTCCCGATGCAGGTCCAGTGCCGCCCCAACGCGGGGAGCCGCGAATCGCCGGAAGCATACGATACGGGCGAGCGGAACGCACAGATCGCCGTCACTTCCGGCCGATCCGGGAAACCTCGGAGCTTTTGGGTTGCTCGCTCAACAGCCGCTTCCGGCGGACCGATAGATAGTATCGGCATTGGGGCGGATCGAAGCGCCAGGAGTAGCCATGACCGCAGTGAACGAAGTCAAGCGTATTGTCAATCATCGGGAGCGCGTGCTGACCGTGTCCCAGTGGTCGCCGGTGGCCGAGGCGGCGCGGGTGATGAAGGAAAACGGCGTCGGCTCGCTGGTGGCGGTCAACGAGGACGGCGAGACCGTGGGGATCATCACCGAGCGGGACGTGCTCGGGAAAGTCGTGGCGGCAGCCGCGGACCCGTCGGAAACAACGGTGGCGGACGTAATGAGCCCCAAAGTCATCGCGTGTACGCTGTCCACCACCATCGCCCGTGCCCAGCAGATCATGGCCGGCAACTCGATCCGGCACCTGCCGGTGATCGAGGAAGGCCGGCTGATGGGCATGATCTCCAGCCGGGACATCCTCTCGCATCAGCTCTCGACTACGCAGGCGATTTTGCGGCGCCAGTCGCGCGTACTCGAGGAGTTGGAGCGGCAGCATCCCGGAATCACGCAAATCGAGAAGGATCCGACCGGACGAGTCGTGATCTGACGGCACAACGAGCCGCTTGGTACGGGGAAACGGGGAGCCGGGGAAGAACCAGCAGGGGCGGGAAGACGAGAAGCCCGCGCAATCGCGCGGGCTTCTTGTCTTCTACACTTCGGCGCGCCCCTGGCGGGTTGAAGCGATTCCGAAAACTCCCGCTCAGTCCACCGCGAACCGAGGCGGGGCCGCTCAGTCCGTGCCGGCCGTGCCCTGGATGATCGGCACGATGTCCTCGCTGGCCAGGCCCATGGCGCCGAACGCCTCGGCCGCGGCCATGCGGATCGGATGCGACTCGGCGCCGTCCGTGGCGACGGACCGCACGCCGTCAATCTGCTTCTCCGTCAGCGAGTTCCCATAGTGCCGCATCGAGCTTCCCAGGGCCGCGTAGGCCGCCAGCCGGACCTCTTCCGGCACCGCGCCGTCGTTGGCGAACTCGGCCAGGTCCTGCTGGGCCGTGGTGTTGTCAATCGCGCCGAGGGCGTGCGCGGCGGCCTTGCGAACGGCCGCACTGTCAGAGCCCAGCGCCTGGCTCAGCGCCGGCAACACGTACGACAGGTCGTAGATCTTGCTGTCGCTCCGGCCCAGGGCCTGCACGGCCTCCGCCGCGGCAACGGCCCACCGGTCGGCCTCATCGGGGCTCAGGGGACGCCCGACACTGGCCCGGATCGTCCGCGTCACGGCCGCGTCCAGGTCTTCTGCGTCCGGCTCGTTCGCCACGGACGCCACCGTCTCGTCGTCCTGCGTCAACTCATCGATGCTCGGCGACTCGTTCGCAACCACCAACGGCAGCCGGACGTAGCGAGGGTCGCTTCGTACCGCGTCCAGCACCCGCTTGGCGGCCGGCCGGGCGCCGACGACCGCCACGTCCGCACCGGCATAGGGCTGGGCCTTGGCCATCGCCTTGCCCACGTCTTCGTCCTCGACGACGGTGTAGCCCGCGTCGCGCAGTTGCGCCTTGAGCAGGTTCCGCTGCTCCAGATCCTCGCAGACGAGCAGCGCGACCTTGCTGCCCGGCTGCCGCAGCGCGCCCGACAAGACCGGCATGACCATCTGGTAGCCGGCGAAACGGACGGACGGTTGGGCCTTGGCCAGCGACACGGCCGCGAAGAACCGCACCTCGCGGTCGGGATACGTCATGGACGCCACGAGCGGGCGGGCGTCGAAGATGCGGTCCGTGCCGATGATCCGCACGAGGGACTTCAGCGCCGCCAGCGCGACGGGGGTGTTCTCGTCGTCCAGGGCGCGGCTTATGACATCCTGGAGGTACTCGGGGCTGCTGGCCAGCGCGTAGAACTGCGCGGAGGGCTGTTCCGGGCCGCGAAGCGGGTTGAGCTGCCCGGCCGGCAGGTTCGCTTCCTCGTTGAACGCGGCCGAGAGCCACATCGGCACGGCCGCGTAATACTCGTCATTGTGGGCCAGCGCCAAGCGGGCCATCCGCTTGGCGTACACGTCGCAGAAAACCTGGCGCGGAACGGCCACGTGGACGAGCCCCAGGCCCTCGCGCCACCGCCAGATGTTCGCGGTAGAGCTGCGGGGGTCCGGGCGGAGCGACTCGGCCCGGTAGTAGTAATGCTTGGCGTAGTCGTAGTAGAGTTCGGCGGCGGGCTTGCCCAGGGCCGTTTTGCCGCCACAGGCGATGATCGCCCGCTCGACGGCCGACTGCACCGCCGGCAGCAGCTCCTCGCGCTCGTGCAGTTCCTTCAGGCGAGGCAGCGCGTGGGGGTACTCGATCTGTCCGAGGGCGTCGGCGAAGACCTTCTGCAGATTGGCGTCACTAGTCTGGAGGGCGGCCGAAAGCGGACGAACCGCCTCTTTGCCCATATCCGGGAAAATATTGACGATCCGGGCCCGTAGCGTGTCCGGCACTTCCGGGGTCATCAGCTCCTGGATGAGGTACGGCACGGCGTACTCGCCGCTTTCCAGCAGTCGTTCGCGGCCCATATTGTAGCTTTCGAGCCCACCGCCCAGCATCTCGATGGCCTCGCGGATGCGGTCCGGATCGGCCTTCTGCTGCTGGTAGCCCTTCTCGATCAGGTCGCGGATCTGCTGGATCGGTTCTTCCATGCCCCTAAGGTGCATGCCGCGGGACAGTTCCGTCATGACCGTGGGCGGCCGCAGCGACAACTGGTACATGAGCGTCGGGCTCGGGTCCCGCTCCAGCAGGGCGGTGGCGAAGCTGCGGGCCGCGTCCGCGTTGGCCGTGCGAACGTAGTACAGCAACTGCTGCCAAAGCTCGGGCACGTTCATCTTCGTCGCGTCGCCCACGTCCGGCCCGTCGGCCTCATCGATCGGCGGAAGGTCTTGCGCCGCGGCCAGGCCCGCCGGGGCCAGAACGGCCAGGGCCAGAACCAGCGAAAGGAGTATTCGTCTCGTAGCCATGATCTCTCCCACGTGTTGGGGTGCGTACGCCGCGCAAGCCGCCGGCGGCGGGGCCATGCTCATGCGTGATCCTTGCAAGCTGATGGACATATGGATGGAATGACGGCAGGCCCGCGTATGCGGTGCCCGCGGTAACGGCGGCGATTATAGATGCCGGGCATCACGTGTCAATCAAAACCGCCGCCCGCTTCGGCCGGGCGGTTCGCCGCGACAACCGACGGACCGGCCCCTCACGGCTGGTTCACGTAGTGCCGTGTGAGTTCATCGCGCAGGAAGGTGAAGGCCGTGTCCACGTCATCACAGATGCGGAACAGCTTCAGATCCTCCGGGGCGATGGTGCCGTGCTCGACCAGGGCGTCGAAGTTGATGACGCTGCGCCAGTAGTCGGCCCCATACACGATGACCGGCATATCCGGCGACTTCTTGCCCGTCTGGGCCAGCGTGAGCACCTCGAACAGCTCATCCAGCGTCCCGAAGCCACCCGGAAACGCCACCAGCGCCCGCGCCAGGTACACGAACCAGAACTTCCGCATGAAGAAATAGTGGAACTCGAAGGATAACTCCGGCGTCTGGAAGGCGTTGGCCTCCTGCTCCAGCGGAAGCGAGATATTCAAGCCGATCGAGGGGCCCCCTGCCTCCTGGGCGCCGCGATTGGCCGCCTCCATGATGCCCGGACCGCCCCCCGAGCAAACGGCGAAGCGGTTCGAACCCGAGGGCAGCGACCGAGCCCAGTGCGTAATACGATGCGCCAAGGCCCGCGCATCCTCGTAGTAGCGCGCCATGTCGACGGCGCGGCGGGCCTCTGCCAGCCGTCGGCGGGCTTCCTCGCCCTCGTCCCCCCGCTGCTCGGCCTCGACGAGTTGGGCGTCGGCCTCCTGACCGGACACGCACCGCGTCGAGCCGAAGAACACGATCGTGTCCCGCACCCCGTGGCGGCGAAACCGCTCTGCCGGCTCCACGAACTCGCAGAGCACCCGGATCTCGCGGGCGGCCGCACTGTTCAGAAAGCGCAGATTCTTGTACGACTTCTGGGGCCAGGGCCCTTCATCCGGGACGAAGGGATCCGCACTCATTCGGCGGACTCCGCAAGCTCCGCACGGCCGCAATCCCCCCGCCCACTTGGGCAGCTCCGGCAGCCCCCGCCCAAGGCCGCGGCCATGACGCGGTAGACGTCGGTGTTGTCCACATAGGCCCCCCAGACCGGGTCAATGCCTCGCACGAGACGGACAAACCGTTCCGCGCCCGCCCCGCGGGCGTACAGCGGAACAAGAGCGTTCGTATGACCTCCACAAAAGTGTTTGGCGCCCGGCAGCTCGCCCTTGCCTCGATTGACGACCCGCTGGAACGGCTCCTCGCCGTCCGCCTCCGGGCCCCAGATTCCGCCGCATTCGTGGTCGGACGTGACGATCACGAGCGTCTCGTCCCACGAACTATGCCGCTCCACCCATCCGGCCACGGCCTCGACGGCGCGGTTGAAGTCCGTCTGCTCCTCGATCATCCGGCCGAGTCGGCCGCCGTGATTCGCCCAATCCACCGCGCCGCCCTCGACCATCAGGAAGAAGCCCTCCTCGCCCCGGGCAAGCGTGTGGATCGCCGCCATCGTCATCGTGGGCAGGTCGGGCACGTTCTCGTTGGGCTCGTCCATGCCGTCGCCCTCCCGGCCCTCCTGGAGCGTCTTACGGCAACGCGCGACGCCGAATAGTCGATCCGGCGCCTGGGACGGATCGGCGGCGATGGCTTCGAAGTCGGCCTTCGAGTCGATCAGCGTCCAGCCCTTTCCGGTCGTGCCGGACTTCAGGTCGTCCCAGGTCGCCTTTCCTCCGACGTATTTGTACTGGCGAGCCGCCTCGTCCACGGGCTCGCCGTTGTCGTCGTACTCCGGGTGCCCGCAGCCCATCACGACATCCAGCGTACGCCCGTAGATCATCTCCCGCGCGATGGCGACATAGTTGCCCCGCGAGTCATTGTGCGCCGCCAGGGCGGCCGGCGTGGCGTGGGCGAAGTGCACGGAGGTCACCGCCCCCGCCTTCATGCCCTTGTGATCGGCCCGTTCCGCGATGGTCGCCAGGTCGCGTCGATCGATGTCAACCGCGATCGCGCCCCCGTAGGTCTTCCGACCGGTATAAAGGGCCGTGGCGGCCGCGGCCGAGTCGGTCGCCGGGTACTCATACACCGACCAGTCGAACTCCGACCAGAACTTCTCGGGGTCGTATCCGCCGGGCTCGCCGTCCCGGCCGAGCATGTACGTCGTGCAGGCCAGCCGGACGGGCCAGCCGTCGTACACCTGCCGGCCCAGCTCGCCGTGCTGGTAATAGCTCGTCGCGTCGAAGCAGTTGAACCCCGCCCCGTCGCTGACCAGCAGGATGATGTTCTTGGCCTGCCCGTGCTCCCTCGGGCCGTGAAGGCCAACCTCCGGCTCGCCGTCCGCCGCCGCGGCGCACGCCACCGGCAGAATCGACATCACCATCGCGACCATGAGTCTGTATCGTTTCATTTCGGCTTCACCTCCGTGGTTCAAGGAACCAACTATCATACGGGCGCCATCCTCCCCGGTGCAAACTTGCCGGTCCGGCCGGGCCCGTCTACAATCCCCGCAGCCCAAGCGGAAGGACTGCCATGCAGCACATCGACCCTCATCCCGCGTTCCTTCACGGCGCCGTATCCGTCGAGTGCCGCGACGGGTGGATCAAGCCCTGGCGCATTCCGCATGAGCAGCGGGGGCTCTTCCCGCCCGATGACGGCTTGCCGGAGCGGGCCGATCGGGCGGCGGGCGTTCGTGTCCGCGTTCGAACGGATTCCCCCCGGCTCGGCCTGGCCGTGGCCCCCTGGCCCGACCCGCGGGTGTTCGACCTCGTGCTGAATGAGGCGGACATCGCGGCCACGGCCGTGCTCGAGCCCAACGAGGAAGAGTTGCTCTTCGACGGACTGCCCGCGGGCGAGCGCACGGCGGACATCTGGCTGCACGTCGGGGCGCCGGTCGAGCTTCGGGCGCTGCTGGCCGAGGACGGCGCCCGCGTCGCCCCGGCCGACGACGAGCGGCCGCGGTGGATCGCCTACGGCAGCTCCATCACGCAATGCGGCGACGCCCACAGCCCGGCACGGGCCTGGCCGGCGACCGCGGCACGGATGCGCGGCCTGAACCTGACCTGCCTGGGCTTCGGCGGCAACTGCCACATGGAGACGATGGTCGCCCTGACCATCCGCGACCTGCCGGCCGACGTCATCACGCTCAAGCTCGGCATCAACATGCACGGGGGCTCGTACTCCCCGCGGACGTTCACGGCGCAGGTCATCGGCTTCGTCCGGATTCTCCGCGAGCGGCACGCCGACATCCCCATCGCGGTCGTCTCGCCCATCGCCAACCGCGAGGGCGAGCACACCCCGGGCGCCACGGGCATGGACCTGGCGATGATGCGGGAGCACCTCGCCGACGCCGTCCAACGCCTGGCCGACCACGGCGACCCGAACCTGCACTACCTCGACGGACGGGAGCTGTTCGGCGAGGAGCTCTGCGAGACGAACCTGCCCGACCAGGTCCATCCGGACGGCGACGGCTACGAGATCATCGGCCGAAACGCAGCCCGGAAGCTCCTGCCGATGCTCGGCTTCTGAGGCGCTCGCTCCCCGCGGGATGCGCAAAAAGCCCTCGCGATCTC
Organism: uncultured Planctomycetaceae bacterium; assembly: GCA_964531695.1. Lineage (GTDB taxonomy): Bacteria > Planctomycetota > Phycisphaerae > SM23-33 > SM23-33 > JAGXKT01. The sequence continues at coordinate 51,489 of CAZHEH010000014.1, forward strand.
GCCGCGGTCGGTACAATGGCGTGCCTTATGCGATGCTACGCAGGGATCGACATCGGGGCGGTCAGCGCCACCGCGGCCGTCATCGCCGACGAGGACCTCGGACCGTCCGTTGGGCCGCTCCGCCGTCATGGGCGCTGCGCCGCGGGTGCGGGTTGGCTGTACGTCCTGGATTATCGCCGCACGCGCGGCCGTCCCCTGGAGACGGCCACGGAGTTTCTCGAGGGTATCGCCGAAGCCGTCGGACGGAACGCCGTTGCGGGACTGCGCCTAACCGGCAGCGGCTCGAAGATGGCGGCGGCGAAGCTCCAGGCGCCGACCGTCAACGAGTTCCGCGCCGCAGCCAGCGGGCTGGCGGCGCTGGGCGTGCGGGCCCGTTGTGTCTTCGAGATGGGCGGCGAAACGAGCAAGTATCTGCTGCTCGAGCGGACGGACTCCGGCGGCTACGGCATCACGGACTACGCGACGAACGGCGACTGCGCCGCGGGGACGGGGGCCTTCCTCGACCAGCAGGCCGGGCGGCTCCAGTACGACATCGAGCAGGTCGGCGAGATCGTCCTGGGCACGGAGCGCACGGCCAGCATCGCCGGGCGATGCAGCGTCTTCGCCAAGAGCGACATGATCCATGCCCAGCAGAAGGGCTACTCCCCGGCCGAGGTGCTGCGCGGCCTGTGCGACGCGGTGGCCCGGAACTTCCGGGCGGCCGTGGTGCGGTCGCATCCGATCGAGCCGCCCGTCGCGCTGATCGGCGGCGTGGCCTCGAACGCCGCGGTGGTGCGGGCGATGCGAGAGGCGTTCGAACTGGGCGAGGATGACCTGTTCGTGCCGGAGGCCTACGCCCATGTCGGCGCCGCGGGCGCGGCCTTCGAGGCGGCGCGTGCGGGCACCGAGGAGGGTCTGAGCCACCTGAGCGACCTGCAAGCCGCCAGCGACACCGCCCACGGCACCTTCCCGACGCAGGAACCGCTGGCGATGGATCGCGTCATTCTGCTCCGCGACCGCGACGTGGCATACGAGCCGCCGCCGGCGGGCGAGCCCATCGAGGCGTATCTCGGCGTGGATATCGGCAGCGTGTCGACCAACGTGGTTGTCGTCGACCCGGACGGGCAACTCGTCACGGAAATCTACACGCGGACGCAGGGCAGGCCCATCGAGGTCGTCGCCGACGCGCTCCGACAAATCGAGAGGGAATGGGGCGATCGGCTGGTTATCCGCGGCGCGGGCACGACCGGCTCCGGGCGAGAGCTGATCGGCGCGCTGATCGGCGCGGACACGGTCAACGACGAGATCACCGCCCACAAGACCGGCGCGACCTTCGTCGGGCAGCGGATGCTCGACGGGCGGGTTCCGGACACGATCTTCGAGATCGGCGGGCAGGACTCGAAGTTCATCTCGCTCGACCGCGGCGTGGTCGTGGACTTCACCATGAACGACGCCTGTGCGGCCGGGACCGGCAGCTTCCTCGAAGAACGGGCCGAGGAGCTGGATATCGCCATCAAGGGGCAGTTCGCCGAACTCGCACTGGCGAGCGAAGCGCCGATCCGCCTCGGAGAGCGCTGCACCGTGTTCATGGAGCGCGACGTCAACAGTTACATGCAGCGCGGCGCCGAGACGGCAGATCTCGTGGCCGGGCTGGCCTACTCGGTCGTCTACAACTACATCAACCGCGTCGTCCGCGGGCGGCACATCGGCGATACGATCTTCTTCCAGGGCGGCACGGCCTACAACGACGCCGTGGCGGCCGCGTTCGCCGCGGTCACGGGCAGCGAGATCATCGTACCGCCCCACAACGGCGTGATCGGCGCGATCGGCGCGGCGCTGCTGGCCAAGGACAA
>CAZHEH010000014.1:53420-75948 GCA_964531695.1 uncultured Planctomycetaceae bacterium
AAAGCCGAAGGGGCCCGCGCGGGGGCGGACGGCGCCGAGGCGGGCGCGTACGTCTCGGACCTCGTGGAGCAGATGAGCGGCGCGGCCGGTGGGGCCGAGCCGGCCTCGACGTCGCGCTTCCGCGGCTGGGACATGTCGAAGGTCGACTACACGCTGCGAGAGTTCACCTGCAAGGGCTGCTCGAACCACTGCCGCATTCAGGAGTTCACCGTCGAAGGCGAAAAGACGTACTGGGGAGATAAGTGCTCCGACCGCTACCGAAAGCAGGCCAAGGCCGAGCGCGAGCCGGTGATCGACGATCTGTTCGCCCTGCGCGAGCAATGGCTGCTGGATGAGTCCGGTTTGCCGGACGTGCCGGCGGATGCGCCGACGGTGGGCATCCCACGGACGATGTTCGCCATCGAGCAGATGCCGTTCTGGCGAACGCTGCTGGCACGGCTGGGCTACCGCACGGTGCTGAGCGACGCGACGAACCGCCACATCGTGCAGGCCGGCGGCGATGCCGTCGTGGCCGAGCCGTGCTTCCCGATCATCGTCGCACATGGGCACGTGGCGGACCTCGAGCGGAAGGGCGTCGACTGGATCCTACTGCCGAACATCGTCTCGATGGAGACGCAGTGGCTGCACACGGAATCGCATCTGTGCCCGTGGCACCAGACCCTGCCGTTCGTCGTCCGGCGGGCGCCGAAGCTGTCGCACCTGATGGACCGGTTCCTCACGCCGACCGTCCGCTTCCGCGAGGGCCGGCCGGGCGTCTGCCGCACGCTGCAAGAGTTCTTCCGCCCGCTGGGCAAGGACAAGAAGACCGTCAGCCGGGCCGTTCGCGCCGCCTTCGCGGCGCAGGACCGCTTCGAGGATGACCGCCTCGCGGCCGGGCGCGAGGCCCTGGCCACGCTCGAGCGAACCGGCGAGCCCGCCGCGGTGATCGTCGGGCGACCGTACAACGTGCACGACGACGGCGTGAATCTGGCCGTGCCGCGAAAGCTGCGCGAGCTGTACGGCGTGAACTGCATCCCGCTGGATTTCCTGGACGTCGGGCCGGTCAGCGTCCGCGAGTTGAACCAGCACATGTACTGGTCGCTGGGGCGGAAGATCCTTGCCGGCGCGCGGATCGTGGCCGAGCATCCGAGCTTCCACATCATCCATATCACCAACTTCAAGTGCGGGCCGGACTCGTTCATCAAGCACTTCATCGGGCGGGCTTGCGGAGGGCCGTTCCTGACGCTTCAGATGGACGCACACAGCAACGACGCGGGCATCATGACCCGCTGCGAGGCCTACCTGGACTCCAAGGGAATCCTCCGCCCCTGGCGGAGCGACAAACCGGTGGCGGCTCCGGCGTGAGACACGGGCGAGGGGAATTGACACGACACCCGGCGGCCCCTACCGTGCGCCGCGCCGGGGGAAGGACCGGCAACGACCATGAGCAGTGAGCCCTTGCCAGTCGCGGTAATCGGCGTCGGCGGCGTCGGAAGCATGACGCTTCGGGCCTTGAACGGCATCGACCGCGTAAAGGTCGTGGGTATCTCGGACCGGGACCCGGCGGCCGTCGAGCCGTGGGCTCGCGAAACGGGCGTTCCCGGCTACACGGACAACCGCTCGCTGATCGCCGAGACGCGCCCGGCCGCCGTCTTCCTGGCCGTGCCGCCACACGCCGTGCCGCCCCTCGTTGGCGCGTGCGCCGATCGCCGCATCCACGTGTGGACGGAGGCCCCGCCCGCGCGGAACCTGGACGAGGCCGTCGCCATGGTCCGCCGGATGGACGAGGCGGGGCTGAAGCTTGCCGTCGGCACGCAGCGCCGCTTCGCCGCCACCTACCGCCGCGCCTTCGAGCTGCGGCACCGGCTCGGGCAGATCTTCCTCGGACGCGCACACTACCTGTTCAACTGGGGCCCGCGGCTCGGCTGGCGCGGCGCCGCCGCCTCCGCCGGCGGCGGCGCGTTGATCGAGCTGGGCTATCACCCCATCGACCTGATGCTGTGGCTCCGCGGGCTGCCCGAGCAGGTCTACGGCTTGTCGGCGCTGGGGAACCGTCCCGCTGAGCATGCCCCGGACGGCGGCGCCCTGCCCGTCTATGACACGGACGACACGGCCGCGGCCATCCTCCGCTACGCCGACGGCGCCATGGCCACCGTCGTCACCACCCGCTCCAGCGGACCGGTCAGCGAGGAACTGTGCCTGCACGGGCGGCGCGGGTCGCTTCGGGCCGACGGCGGACACTGCCTGCTCCGCGACCCGGACGGCAATCTTCTCGACAGCGCCGAGGATGATTCTGCGCCCGTCGAGACCTTCCGCCGGCAGGCACGGGCGTTCGTCTCGGCCGTGGCGAGCGGCGCGACCCGCTACGAGGCGTCCGGGCGGGAGAACCTGCTGAACCTGGCGGTCGTCGAGGCGATCTACCTGTCCGACCGGACGAGCCAGCCCGAGACGCCCCTCCGCCTGCTGCGGAACCACGGGCTGAGCGTCGAAGGGTGCCTGGGCCTTCGCCCCATCGAGGAAGTGGACGAGGAGGTCGACCTGCCGCCGGACGAGACCGAGGGCGAAACATGAGCCGCGAAGACGCGCTGGAGACGTACCGGTCCAAGCGGGATTTCGCCCAGAGCCCCGAGCCGCCCGGCGACAAGGGCGCGTCGGACCAGGACAAGCGGATCTGGGTCATCCAGAAGCACCAGGCCCGCAACCTGCACTACGACCTGCGAATCGAGATCGACGGCGTGCTCAAGTCCTGGGCCGTGCCCAAGGGACCGTCCACCGATCCCTCTGTCAAGCGGCTCGCCACGCCCACGGAGGACCACCCCATGGACTACGCCGACTTCGAGGGCGTGATCCCCGAAGGCGAATACGGCGGCGGGACGGTGATCGTGTGGGACGCCGGACGCTACCGCAACCTCCGCACCGACGAGGACGGCAAAGAGATGCCGATGCCCGCCTGCTACGAAGACGGCAAGATCGAAGTCTCGCTTGCGGGCCGGAAGCTTCGCGGCGGCTACGTGCTGATCCGCACGGGCAAGGACAAGTCCGGCCGGTATCGCTGGCTGCTCAAAAAGATCAAGGACGATCAGGCCGATAATCCCGTCAGCCCCGAGCCGCGGAGCGTCCTGACCGGCCGGACGCTCGAAGAGGTCGCGGCCGAGGAAGGCCCCGCCGGCTGAACGAAGCGCCGGCGCGCCGCCGGGCCGGGATGGGCCCTACCCAGACGGACGTTTTTTGCCCTTGCGGCCCTTGTTGCCCTGCGGTATTGTCCCTATGTGATCCACTTCGCAGCCAAGAACGACAGGAACGACATTTGGTTGTCGCCGACCCGATCGACTCGCCGAGCCGCACGGCCCGACAGGTCGCAATAAGGAGTACGGGCATGAAGACCTCCTCCCGCCCGCGGAATCGAGCCGCGGCCCCTCGCCTCGCGTGTTGCGCCTGTTTGATCTTCGCGATCTGCGCCATCGCCACACCGGCCGCCGCCGCACCGGAAGTCCTCGGCGGGCGACGGGACATGATGCAGGGCGACACGCAGCTCGTGCCGGTCATCCTCAACAACGCCGCCGGGCTAAGCAACATCAACGTGACCGTCCGGTGGGACACGGCCGTCGTGCGAGCCCTGGAAAACCCCCGCCGCGGCAGCATCGTCCAAAAGGCCCTGTTCGAGGCGGACATTTCCCGTCCGGGCACGGCCAAGATGGGCTTTGCGCGAGGCAAGAATCTCGGTGTTCAGCGGGGCGTGCTCGCCTACCTCCACTTCCGCGCCGTCGGCGAGCCGGGTGAACACACCATCCTGGATATCACCGTAACGACGGCCGCCGACGAAAAGGAGCAACCCCTGAACGTGGTCGTGGCGGACGGTTGCGTCTGCATCGTACACCCCGGCGGCGTCGTGTCGGGCGACCCCGACATGGACGGGCGCGTGACCGCGCTCGACGCATGGATCGCGCTGATGATCTCCGTCGGAAAGGAGGCCGAGTTGGCCCGTCGCGGCATCGACGTCGCCCGCGCGAAGAGGGTCTGCGACGTGGACGGGGCCACGGGGGTCACCTCGACCGACGCTGCGAAGATTCTACGTATGGCCGCCCAGGCCGTCGTCCAGGGCGGCAAGCCCGGCACGCGGACGAGCATCACCGGGAGTTGCTCGTGCATCGATCCGCCCGTGATCGACCAACCACCCGAGGACATCCGTCGCGACGACGACACCATCGCCGACAAGGTCGACCAGCACGGCGGCGACGAGAACACCGAGCAGGCCGTCGCCGACGCCATGAACTGGCTCGCCCGGCATCAGGAAGAGGACGGCCACTGGGACTGCCGCAAGTACGGTGGCCACAGCTACGACACGGCCGTGACGGGCTTGGCGCTGCTGACCTTCCTCGGCCACGGCAACAGCGAGGCCGGCGGCAAGTACCAGGACACCGTCACTCGTGCCATCGACTGGCTCATCGCCCAACAGAAGGACAACGGTTTGGTCTGCGACTCCTCAAACGCGCGGACGCAGGCCTACAGCCACGCGATCGCCGGCATGGCGCTGTCCGAGGCCGCCGCGATGGGCGGCAGGGCCCGCACACGGGCGGCCGCACAGAAAGCCCTGGACTACGCGGTCAACGTCCATCCGACCAAGAAGGACGGCAAGGTGATGTGGCGCTACCGGGCCAAGGAAGGCGGCGGCGACCTCTCCGTCCAGGGCTGGTACATCATGCACATGCACTCGGCCCAGTTGGCCCGGCTGCCCGTGCCGGCCGACATCCTGCCCGGCGCCGCGGCGTTCCTCGAAACATTGCGGATAGAGACGCCGGAGGGCATTGCGTATGGCTACACGTCGGCGTCCGGGCCCAGCGCACGCCTAGCCGCCATCGGCGCCCTCGGGCGCATCTACACCGACGGAAAGGAAGTCGGCGAGAGCATCAAGTACTTCGTCGCAACGGAAGGCACGCCGGACTGGGACGACTGCGACTTGTACTACTGGTACTACGGCACGCTGGCCTCGTTCCAGCACGGCGGCGACCAGTGGTGGACCTGGAACGACGCGATGAAGAAGGCCCTCGTCGAGAACCAGCGAGAGGGCGAACCCGACGTGGACGGCTCCTGGGACCCCCGAGGCGACTATGCCTTCAACTGGGGCCGGGTCGGATCGACCGCGCTGTCCACCCTCTGCCTCGAGGTCTACTACCGGTACGAGCAGCGGAGACGATAGCCCATAGCCGGCCGCGCGCAGCGGCCACGTGGAGAGCGAAATGACACGCGCCAACACTGTCACATCCCGCAGCTTCCGCCGGTTCGCGTGCGCCGCGTGCGTACTGCTGCTGGCCACGGCCGCCCCGGCCGGCCCGATTGAGTTGGTCATCGCCGACGCGGAGGGCGGCCCCGGCGAGTCCGTCACGGTGCCCGTGACGGTCAAGGGCGTCAAGGGGGCCGTCAGCTTCCAGATGGCCGTCGAATACGACCCCGATGTTCTCGAGCCCGAGGGGGCCGAGGTCGGCGAGATGATCGAGGGCGGAATGGCCGAGACCGACGCCGAGACGGAGGAGGGCAAGCTCGGCGTCACGGTCGCGATCAGTCCGGGGCTCGAGGAAGACGAGGGGCAGTTTCTCACGTTGACCTTCAAGGTCGTCGGCGACAGCGGCGATGCCAGCGAGCTAACGCCCGTCGATGTCGAGGCGCATACGGACGAAGACGGCTTCCCGCAGATCCTCGTCGCCTCCGCCGATGCCGGCGAGTTCAAGGTCACCGGCGGAACGGGCCCGTGGATCTGGATCATCGTGGCCGTCGGCGCCGTGGTCGTGATCGTCCTGATCATCGTCATCGTCAAACTCGCCGGCAAGAAGCCCCCGGCCGGCGGCCAGCCCATGGGACAGCCGTACGGCCCGCCGCAACAGCCGCAGCAGTAGCGGTCGGAAGGAAGCGCGCATGCCCCCCCCAACGCCCACGTTCCGTTCCAGCCGGGCGACGGCGTGGTGCGTCTGCGCCGCGCTAGCGCTGGCCTTGCCCGCCTGCGAGGACACCGGCCGCGACGATTCCGACTCGGCCGGCGATGCTCCGGCTGAAACGGAAGCGCCACGCACCACCGTGCGGCGGGTCTCGCCGTCCCGGGCCGCCGAGATGGTCCGAACCCGTCCGGACGTGGTCGTGCTCGACTGCCGCCCACGTTCGGCCTACGAAGAAGAACACCTGCCCGGCGCCGTCCACCTGAACCCGTTCGTCCGCGAGGAGTCGCTGGTGGAATGCCTGGACGAGTTGGAACGGGAAACGACGTACCTGCTCTACTGCATCAAGGGCAAACGCAGCGCCGAGATCGCCGACCGCATGGCCGGAATGGGCTTCGATCACGTCTTCGTCGTCGATGACGCCGGCTTCGAGCAGCTCATCGCCGCCCTTGAAGAACCCCCCTCCTGACCGCGTATCGTGCCGAGAGAGAGGATGGGGCCGCACGGGCGCCCTTGACCGAACCGCCCGCCCCATCCTACATTGATCAACGGCCGCCAGCGTAGCTCAACGGCAGAGCACGGCTTTTGTAAAGCTGAGGTTGTCGGTTCGAATCCGACCGCTGGCTGTTAACACAACCGACGCCGACCGCGTACGTTACGCGGACCCGCAGATCATGCGGAGCGGCCGTAGCCCCGACAGAAAGCGAGTAGTACTACTCGCCTGGACGAGGAGACAGCCGTGACCGCAATAGCAAAATCCGCCGCAAAACGTACGAAGTCCGCCCGACGCGCCCGGCCGACACGCCGCACGCCGAAGCTTCGCCACCACAAGGCCAGTGGCCAGGGGTTCGTCCAGATCGACGGCCGATTCGTCTACCTGGGCAAGTACGACGACCCCGCCACGCAGCAGCGCTACCATCAGCTCATCGCCGAGTACCTCGCCGGCAAGCCCGTCGTGGACGACGCCGAGGCGACCCCCGTCGCCGAGGTCCTCGCCGGCTACCTCGAGCACGCCCGACGATACTACCTCGACGCCCGCGGCCGGCTCACGCCCGAGGTCCACCATGTTTGCTCTGCCGCCCGCATCGTCCGCCAGCTCTACGGCCGCGAGCGGGCAAGCGACTTCGGCCCGCTGGCGCTGAAGGCCTGCCGCCAGCAGATGGTTGAGAAGGGCTGGTGCCGCCGACACGTCAACCAGCAGACGCAGCGCATCAAGCGGATCTTCCGCTGGGGGGCCGAGAACGAGCTCGTCGGCGGCGAGGTCTACCACGCCCTGCAGGCCGTCGCCGGCCTTCGCCGTGGCCGGACCGCGGCGCGCGAGTCGAGCAAGGTCACGCCCGTGCCGCCCGAGCGGATCGAGGCGGTCAAGCCCTACGTCTCCCGGCAGGTCTGGGCGATGATCCAGCTTCAGTTGGCCACCGCCGCCCGGCCGGGCGAGATCGTCCGGCTCCGCTCGTGTGATGTGGATCGCTCCGGGCGGGTCTGGTTCTATACGCCGGCCGAGCACAAGACCGCCTACCGCGGGCAGGAGCGGGTGATCTACCTCGGCCCGCGGGCCCAGCGGGTGCTCTCGCCGTTCCTGCTGCGGCCGGGCGATCGGCCGTGCTTCTCCCCGGCCGAGGCCGACGCCGAACGCCGCCAGGCCGCGCACCAGCAACGCGCCACGCCGCTGAGCTGCGGCAACACGCCGGGCTCGAACCGCCGCCGCCGGCCGCGGAAAGCCCCCGGCGAGGCGTACACCGTCGCCAGCTACCGGCGGGCGATTCGCGAGGCCCTCAAGAAGGCCTACCCGCCGCCGGGCGACCTGGCCCGCCGCGACGGCGAGCTGGTCAAGGAGTACCGCGCCCGCCTGACGGATGATGACCGCGAGGCGATCAAGGCATGGCACGCCGAGCACCACTGGCACCCGCACCAGCTCCGCCACAACGCGGCCACCGAGCTGCGGAAGGAGTTCGGCCTGGAAACCGCCCGGATCATCCTCGGCCACCGCTCCCCGGCCGTGACCACCATCTACGCCGAGCAGGACCAGCAGAAGGCCGTCGAGGCGATGGAGAGGGTGGGGTGAGCGCCCGGGCCGACCGGCGAGCTTGGCCATCAAGTTGCGAGGTGCTCGGCCGGTGTCAGCCGACTACTCGGGCTCCAGGCCGAGTTGCCGGAACATCTCACGGCGCGGCACCTCCACTTGAACGCCCGCGTTGCCTTCCGGGGCGGGGATGGTCCGAATCAACATGGCAACCTTGCGGCGACCGGCCTGCGTATCGCATGCCTCGCGAGGCGTCTTGCCGTCCAGGGCCTGCAGCGGCCTGTCCAGCCAGCTGATGTAATGCCTGTGAAGGTATTGCTCGAGTTGGAAGGCCATGTCGGGGGTTACCTCGGCCGGCTCCTGCGGCCCCATGCGGTCATCCATGGGGATGTCCGACGCCTCGAGCTGGCGCGTCGTGACACCAAGGCACTCCACGTTGGGGATCGCCTCGATCCACCGGCGTGCGGCCCGGAGCCGCTGGGCCGAGTTGACCTGAAGGACCAGCTCGTCGTCCAGCAGTTCCAGGCGCCCCAAGCTCAAGACCTCGCCGGGCACGACCGCGTTGTCCTCTTGCTCCCGCAACCAGATGTACTGCCCGTTCTGCTCGTCGTAGTCGATGTCCTCCCGCTCATCGAGCACACGCCGCACCGCCTCCTCGTCCGATATGGCGAACGACGCCGTCTGAAAAAGCAGCTCGTCGCCGTCGGTGTTGCGCAGCTCGGGCGCGAATCCCTCCTCCAGGCGCCTGTCGTACCACTTCCACAGCCGTCCGAACTCGCCGGCGCCGCGGATGAGCCCCTCGCGGGTAAACTCCACGCCCAGTGATTCCAAATGGTCCGCGGCATCCCGGACAAGAGGGGCGGGAAGCACGGGCCCCGCCGGGCAGAAGAAGTGGAACTGCCCGGCCTCGAACACGCGGCCGGCGAGGCAAAAACCGACCTCGACACACTCCGAGAGCGACACATCGTGTATCCGGCATTGGCCGCCCAGCAGAACGTCCTCGGCGTCGACCGACGTGCCCTGATCGACCTGGGTGATTCGCCACAAGCTCGGATGAGCCCGACAACTTGCACGCAAGGCCGTTTCCTCGGCCGCCGGCAGTCCGTCGTTGAGCAGCTTCTCGGCCAGCGTCTTTCCGAGCCGCGTTCGCTTGCTTTGCTTGCGCCGGCCTTTCTTGTTCCTGCCCTTGGGCTTGAGGCGAAAGACCGGGCGATGGTCATGGACCAGCCACTCGATGAATGCGTGCATCACTGAGACGTCAGCATAGCGTTCCACAAGCTCGCTGGCTCTCTTAGTGCCGAAGTACTGCCGGAGGAGGGCGGTCTTGTCGAGGTTTATCGAGCAAATCCGCTCACTGAGCCGCTCACCCAGAGCCCGTTCTACCGCCTTCCAGCCGGCCAGGTCGTCCGGTGCGGGCAGGTTGTCGGAGTGTTCGGTCATGACCATGGCCTCTTCGATTTGCGTGCGACAAGGACCAGTGCGGGAGTATGAGCTTGCTTGCCGGGCCATGTCAAGGAAAGGCGCCTCGGCGAGCCGGTTGCCGGCTGCGCTCGCGGTCGACGCAAATACTCCTGGGGTGCTCAGCCCAAGTGCGCACGGTGCGTCACCGGTCGTAAAACCGCGTCACCCGGTACAAAAAGTGCGCAAGTGCTGCTGCGCAGCAGACCGCTCCCGCCGCCGGGCGGTACGGTCGCGTGCACAACGCGCCGAATGATACACGCACAAGCAACGTACTCACCGCACCGGCCGGCAGGATCAGCCCCGACGAGGAGCTCATATCGCTGACCGAGGCAGCCAAATGCCTGCCGAAGGTCGACGGCCGGAAGCCCGCCGTCTCGACGCTCTGGCGGCGGTGCCGCAAGGGCCGCCGGGGCGTCCACCTGGAGTACGTCCGTACCGCGACGATGAGTACTTCTTCCTCAAGATATGGCAGGCCTTCCCCGGTGTTGGGTCATGAACCAAACTTATCGTACGTTATCAGCCGAGCGACGACTGCTCAAGGTATGGGCTAAGCTGGCCGCGAACTCGCAGACTCTCTCGTCAACAGGTTGAGACTCGTTAACAGCCGGGTTGCTTCCGCGCCAGCAGCGTATTCGAAACTCGTCGCCCGCGAGAATCCGCAGCACGTTGTCTGCCGGATGGTGCAGGACATGCTCGCCGATCAGACCACCACCGTCAGGCGATGCGACGACGTCGAAGCGGAATCAGGGCGAGCCCCCCGACGGCAACCAGGCCAGCCGTGAGAGGCTCGGGAACAATCACGATTGAGCCGCCGTCGTACATCGTATACGAGGACGCAAATGAGCTGCCATCGTCAAGCGTGCCCGAGATCGAGCCCTCCCTATGCCCAGTTCCACCCGTATCGTATACGCCATAGGGTGCTGGGTCACCGTCTATCGTGAAGCCAACCCCCGAGAACAGAAACGTCGAGGTGTCCCACATGCCAACTTCACCTGCCGCAATCACAAAATTGCCCTGCAGATCGCCACCCGAAAACGTGAAATAGCTGTCGTTAAGCCCCACGATCGTATCACCCACGGTACCGCTATTGACCGTGATCTGGCTGGAGTCCGCTGCAACAATCGCCTCAATGTACTGACCGCCCCACACGCTCCCGCCATGGATCGTTACCTCGCTGGTTCCATAGGTGTAGATCGTATCCATCACTTCGCCGCCGCCGATGATCTCAACACTTGTCCCGATGGAAGGCGGCACATCGTAGTCCACGTAAAGACTACCGGTGACGGTGTCTTCGATGGTATGGAAGTCCCCATCGTCCAAGAAACGGTCACCGAGACAAGTCCCGACGGCCAGCATCAAGATCGCCATGGCTGATAAAGCTCGCAAATACATGACTAACCTCCAATTGTCCTGCGTCACGCAGGATAGGCCGCCTGTCGGGGCATCGCAGCGATCCGATCTTCTTCGCGCACTCAGGCCCTGCGGCGACGGATCAGCGCCAGCCCGCCCAGAGCCAACAGACTCATCGTGCCCGGCTCGGGGATGAAGTTGCCGGGGTCGACCGCCTCGTCGGAGAAGCGGATGCGGTCGATGAGACCGTTCCAGACCTCCGAGGACGAGCTGCCCATGTGCGAGCCGATGAGCAACACACCCGTGTCTTCCGCGGGAACCGCGCTGCTCAGATCCGCCCCCACGGTCGCGATCGGCGTCTTGTCGAGATACATCACCATCTCTCCGGCCTCGGCATTGTAGGTGATGGCATAGTGATGCATGCCGCCGTCGGTCAGGACGGTCTCATAATCCTCATAACTCTCCCACGGCCCGCCGTTATCGATGTGCCAGTGAGGCGGGGCGAGGCCGTTGGGGGCATCGTTGTAGCCAGCTCCCCAATAGAACCACGCTTCGCCCTGAATGACGTAGGCCACCAGCGGTTGCCAAGATGACGGATCGTCGTGCAGGCCCGTAATGGCCTCGATGGTGAAACTGTCCGTGACGAACTCCCTGGCGACGATCGGCGTCTGGATGTATTCCACCGGATGGCCACCGACCAGGCGGATTTCGCCTTCGGAGGTGTACCCCGCATTGGCCGGATCATCCGCATACCCCATGGTCATGTCCGGGAACCCGAAAAGCGTGCCATGATTGTTCTGCGCCGAACTATCTGTGGCCTCGTCACCTGCCGGGGTATCGAAATGATAGTCCGCCACCACTGAGCCGAGTGCAAGATTGCTCAGAAGGATGGTTGTCGTGATCGCTGTTGCTACTTGCAAGCATTTCATAAAACTCTCCTTTCATTCTCCTCTTCAGTGTCGTTTCGATGTCCAACATCATCTCTTCCGTGTGTCAGGAGCGATGCTTCACTTTATACGCGGACGCGTTTGCCCGGGCGTAAGCTGTACTCAAAGCCCTGCCCAAGGCCTGTGCACGGCGTTCCCTTTGGCTGAGCACTACGCGGTCCTTCCCCGGCGGCGGGCAACAACGCCCAGTCCGCCAAGCGCGAGCAATCCCAGTGTCGCCGGCTCGGGGATGGAGACGCTGTCGACGTAGATCTGATCGATCACGACGTCCGGGGGGATATCCGTCAGTCCGAATGTTTCGTAGTCGGGGTTCGGCAGCATGCGGTAGTCGTTCCACGTCTGGATGATCCCTGTCTCGGGGTCACGGCCATACCCGCTTCCTGTCGGGTCCCACTCCACCGGCCCGGTGGGGTCCCATGTCAAACCCTCACCTGTGACAAGCTCCCAGTCCGGCGGGGAGCCGGGTTCTTGGCCGCCTTCCAGCAGGTATCCCGTCACTTGGATGCGGATGTCCTTGTACGGTTTATCATCAATCCAGTTGGCCACGTGCACGGCAAAGCCGGTAAAGTTGAACCCGGCACCTTTGGGCCCGGATCCATCGGGGTCGGACACGTAGGTACCTGTGCCGTCGATGTGTGTGAAGTAGTCGGACAACGTTTCGTCCCCGCTACCTCCGACGGAATCGAAAAAACTGGGCACGAGATTCGTGCTGGCCGGCGGCTCCGAAGGATTGCCGAACTCGAAATCCCATTCCACTTCCACCGACAGTGGCTGATCGCGCCACGGCGCCGAGTTAAAATCATCTGCCCTGGCCGAAACGGCCATCAGGCAAGTCACGCTCAGGACTGCTACGAATTTTGGCATTTTCTCCATCCTCTTGTGTTTGAACCGCACATCTACAAGGTATTCTGCGTCGAGATCATCATTCACGTTCTACTCATCCGTCTCATCACTTCCATTGCTTTCATATAAGGCCTCTCTCGCAGCGTGCCTAGCCCGTGCCTATGCCCGTTTTCGCCTACGGCCCAGCAGACCCGTGCCGCCCAAAGCGAGAAGCGTTAGCGTCGCCGGCTCGGGAACCACGTTCGCGGTCATGGTGATCTCCTGGTCCCCGGCGGCGGTGAACAGCAATCCGATGGGAAAGCCGTGTTCGTCGGGATCGATCTGCTCCGAGGCCTCGATGCCGCGAACGCGGAACTTGATGACGCTCTCGCCGGGCGCGATGTCTGAGAAAAGGACCTGCCCCGGACCGACATCCGTGGCGACCTCGATCCAGTCGCCGGTCCCCTCGTCCCAGATGTCGATGTCGTAGAGATCGTCCCCGCTGGGCACCAAATGCATGCCCTTAATGGACCCGTAGAATACTGCGTCGGGATCGGTCATCTCGTATTCGTAGGACACCGCCCACTCCGGATCGATCCAGATCGGCCTCTCGGTGCCCAGCCCCCCTCTATAAGATGGTTCTACATAGAAATTGCTGACGTACTGATGCGGCTCGCCCGTCGCCTCGGCCTGTTTCGGGCTGCCCGCACAATGTCCCTTCTCGATAATCTCCAGTGAGAAGTTGTCCATCCCAACTCCACACGCCGCCGGCGGAGGATCGGCGCCCCAGCTGGCCACAAGCAAAAGTCCATGAGGATAGGCGGTGCTGCAGGCGTAATCCTCGGCATCCCAGCCGTGCTCGCCAATCTGCCAGTCCAGGAGGGGGTAACTGCACTGCCAGCCGTAGATCCACATCGGGCTCAAGGTGTTTCCCGAAAGATACACATAGTCCGTGCCTTGGACGCCGCCCGGCTCGTGAGTACCGGTCCTGGCCGTAGCCGTTTTGAGCCCCCAGATCTTGATATTGGCGCGAGGGGCCGAGGCGTAGTCCATGCTATGGGTGTACACGCTATCATATTTGAATCGGGCAACCTCCTTCGTTACAGGCAACTTCCAGGCCGGTATGTACTGCCATACCCGTCCCCGGCCGTGATTCAGGTCGGGGATATACGCGCAGCTTCCATCCGAACCGTACCAACTACCCACGTGGGTCGAACTGGACCTGCCCCAACCTGCCATCCCGGGATCACCACCGTTATCCAACAGATTCGCCCTGGCTACGCCTGCACTGACCGCCACGGCGCACACCGCCGCCACGCCGAGGGTGCGCAGGGCAGCCATACGTGCGGAGAAGGGATCTCGCGTGAGCATTGAACTTCCTCCCGTTTTGGGGTCGCGTCGCCGCCGGCGAGGCCCCCGCCTGAGCAGGCGGAGTCTCGAACCCCTGGTGGGCTTCGCGACTAGATAGAGCGACATTGTCGAACCTAACGCAGATTCGCGATTTGTCAAGAAGATACGGAGAAAGCCGGCCCCGCGGCCCCGCGGTCGGCTCCCACTGCCGGGCTCCGCCGAGGCGGCGAAAATCCTGCCGAGGACCCGTAGCAAGCGCCCGGCTATCTTGAGCTGTGGCGGTGGCGCGGCGCTGCTTCGTGGCCGCGGCCGAGGAGGCCGAGCGACGGCTGATCGAGGCGGGGGCGTAACGCCTCGCCCCGGACGTAGTCGCGATCGCGCCCGGGCAAGCCGGGTTTGTCAACTGCGTCGGCGTCGTCGGCCAAGCAGGCCAATAGCGCCGACCGCGAGCAGTGTCAGCGAGGCCGGCTCGGGAACCGGGCCCGTCCCGACGCCGCGGGCGTTGTAGGCATAGGCGATGTACTCGGCGTTTTCGCCGTCCGTATCGGCGCGGTAGATGCCGTAGTCCCCGCGTGTGACGTCGATATCCGTCCAGTACATTTTTCCGGCGTTCGGATCGACGGCGATGGCCTCGGGCGCGTCGATGTCATCGAACTCGCTATCCAGCGTGGTTACCAGCGTGGTTCGACCGGTGCCGTCCGTGTTGCCCGCTTCGATCCGCGTTCCCCAATTGTTCGTCCAGTACAGCGTATCACTCGCGGCGTCCAGCGCGATGCCGTTGCACTGAAGCTCGGAGCTGAACAACTCCTGCCGGTTGCCGCCGTTCTGATCGGCGCTTTCGATGACGCCGACATCCCAGTAGAGCTTGTCGTCGGCCGGATCGACCGCAATGTCACCGACGTTGCCGCTGAACGTCACGAGATCCTCTACGCCGCTGCCGTCGGTGTTCATTTGGCAGACGCGGCCGAACGTGTTGTTGAAGTCCCCGACAGTGATGTAGGTGCAGTAGAGCGTCCCTTCGGCGGCGTCGAGGGCGACGTCCTGGACCATTGCCTCCGAATCGCCCGGACTGACGTGTGAGACCACCCCGACGTCGCTGCCGTCGAGGTTCGCTCGCTGCACCTGGCCCGTCATCCGGTTCGCCCAATAGATTTTGCCCGCCTGGTCATCAATGGCCAGTCCCGTGGGGTCATCGAGCCCTGAAACGAGCGTCTCGACGTTGCTGCCGTCCGGATCGGCGCTCTGAATGGTGTCAGAAAACCAGTCGGTCCAGTACACCTTGGTGGTAGCAGCGTTGGCGTTTACGGACAAACATCCGACGACCAGCACCAGACCGACGAGGATCCGGCGCAAAAACTCTCCTCTGCAATGCATGGTGTTTCTCCTTCCTTCATCAGCACGAGCACGACTCGCTGTTGTCGGAAACTTGGCCGAGTGGCCTGAGAGGGGGATACCAGCCGCATCCCCGCAGTGTGGCGATACGCGCCGCATCGCGTGTCACGCCTCCGCCGCTTCGCCGAGCGGAGCGTCAACCGCATGGTGTCATTTTAGCACTGCCCGGCAGGGGCGTCAACACCGTGGCCTTGCCCAAGGATTACAGCAGTCTCATCCCTTGCAGAGCTCCACCCCAACCCGCCATCCACGCTCATCGCCCGTGCGTGAGTCCCTTGGCTGGGGAACGGGGTCACGGGGAGCATAGGTAGTCGCACTCCCGGCGCAGATGAGGCGCTGCGCGGGCGCAAGTGAGCGCAGATCGGGCGCTGCGCGAGCGCCGGCGAGCGCAGCGAGCGCAATCGAGCGCAAATGACACACAAATGAGGCGCAAATGAGGCGCTGCGCGGGCACACGGGCGGCGGCGAGCGGCGAGGATGTCTCCAGGCGAACGCGAGCGAGTGCGAGCACAGGAGACATCGAATGCCGATCGACCCCGAACGTGAAGAGCTTCTGACACTCACCGAGGCCACCAAGGCCCTGCCGAAGATGCGCGGCACACGGCCGGCGATCTCCACGCTCTGGCGGTGGTGCCGCAAGGGCCGCCGGGGCGTCCACCTGGAGTACGTCCGCGTCGGCCGGAACATCTGCACCACGCGGGAGGCGCTGTGGCGGTTCTTCGTTGCCGCGGCCGAGGCGGACGAGCCGCTGGTCGGCGAGCCGCCCGCGGATTCGCCGCGGCCCCGACGCCGACGCCGCACGCCCCACCAGCGCCGCCGTGCGGCCGACGAGGCCGAGCGACGGCTGATCGCGGCCGGGGCGTAGGCGAGGAGCGGACCGTGAAGCCGTTCGACTACGCCACCTACGGCCTGCCCGGGGCGCGGATCCCCGGCAGCCGGTACGTCCGCGGCTACTGCCCGTTCTGCGGGGCGCCGGTTCGCACCACGATTCCGGGCTGCCCCGAGCCCTGTGCCGACTGTGACGGCCATCCGCGGCCGGGCGGCACGGACCCACCGCCAGACGAGATCACCGGATATCAGGCCAACGCACTGCGCTGCCTGGAGAGTTGACCCCAAGCACAGGAGACGACCATGACGACACAGACCGCACAAGCCCCGCCGACGACCCGGCGGGAAGGCCCGCCCCGCGGCCGGCCGCCGCAGCGGCAGACGCGGCCACAGAACCAGAGCCGCCGGCCGCAGACCGTGGCCTTCGGGGCCATCGAGCCGCAGGGCCATCGCGTCGGCATCTACGGGCCCGGCGGGATCGGCAAGACGACCTTCGCCGCCAACGCGCCCGGCCCGGTGGCGTTCTTCGACCTCGACGACTCCCTGCCGGTCCTTCGGCCCGCCCTGGCCGGCTGCGACGTGCGGCGCGTCCAGGCCTCCGAGAGCTGGGAAGCGATCCGCTACGCCCTCCACGCCGACGGCTGGGACGAGATCCGCACGATCGTCATCGACTCGGCCACGAAGGCCGAGGAGCTGGCCCTGGCCTGGACGCTGGCCAACGTCCCGCACGAGAAGGACGGCGTGGTCATCCGCCGCATCGAGGACTACGGCTTCGGCAAGGGCTACCAGCACCTCTACGAGACCTTCTTGCATCTGCTGGGGGACCTCGACCGCCACGTCCGGGCGGGGCGCAACGTCGTGCTGGTCTGCCACGACTGCACGGCCACGGTACCGAACCCGGCCGGGGAGGACTGGCTCCGCTACGAACCGCGCTTGCAGAACCCCAACAGCGGCAAGGCGTCGGTGCGGCTGCGGGTCCGGGAGTGGCTCGACCACCTGCTCTACGTGGGCTACGACGTGGCCTGCGAGAAGGGCGACGGCGGGAAGGCCACGGGCTCCGGCACGCGGACGGTCTACCCGCGCGAGCTGCCGTTCTGCATGGCCAAGAGCCGCACGCTGGCCGAGCCGGTCGAGCTGCTGCCCGGCGATACGACGCTCTGGGACCGGCTGCGGACGCCGGAAGGGGGTGCCGCCGATGCTTCCTGACCGCGAAGGGCTGTTCCACGCCCACCCGACCGAGATCGGCGTCGACGAGACGGGCCCGAACCGGCTGGCGACGGTGATCATCCGCTTCCGGCTGTTCGAGGAGCTCGACGGCGACACGTGGCGCGACTGCTTCGACGAGGGGCTGGAGATTACCGGCTACTTCTACCTCGAGAAGCGCGACGGCGCCGTCAACGAGATGGTCTATTCCGCGCTCAAGGAGGCGCTGGGCTGGGACGGCCGCGACCCGTTCCGGCTCGAGGAGACGGACCTGTCCGAGCAGCCGGTGCAGGTCAAGCTGGGCTTCGAGAGCTACAACGGCACCCAGCGGCTGAAGGTCAAGTACCTCAACCCCTACGGCGCGACCGGCGGCGGGGTCTCCAAGGCCGACGACTCGACCCGCGCGTCGATCCGCAACCGCCTCGGGCCGAAGCTGCGGGCCCACGCCGGGCCGGCCCGGACGGCGAAGCCGAAGGAGACGTCGCCGCCGAAGACGTCGCCGCCCGCCAAGCCCCCCGCAGGCAAAAAGCCCCCGGCCGAGTCGACGATGGAGGCGGCCTGGCAGGCCTTCTGCGCCGCCTGCGACCCGGAGAAGTGGGATCGCGAGGCCATGGAGAAGGAGTGGTTCCGCATCATCGCGGACCTCTTCAACGGCAAGACGCCGGAGGAGCTGACGCCGGGCGAGTGGGCGACGATGCGCGACAAGGGCCCGGGCGCGATCCTGCCGTTCTGAGGCGAGGTGGTCATGGAGGACACGCGGCATCGCGGAGGCGTGCCGATGCGGTCGCTGGGCTCGCTCATCGAACCGCGGCGCCGGGGTGAGGTGAAGCGGACCCCGGCCGAGCAGGCCGAGATCGCCCGGCGCGTGGCGATCTACGCCGCCCAGTACGCCCGCACCGGACGCCTCCGCTGGCTGCCGCACAGGAATACGGAGCCGGGATGCACGGGGCACGGAAGCGAATGATCGACCGGCGCGAGGCGGCCCGGGAAGGCCGGCGCTGGCACGCCTTCTACCGGGGCGGCCGGGCGCGGAAGGCGGGGCGCGGCACGAACCCGCATCCGCCCGGCAGCGAGCTGGCGCGCTGCTGGGACGCCGGCTGGCAATATGCCGACGCCGAGAGGGCCGACACGCGGCGCGCCGATCCGCCGGTGTGTCAGTTCGGGCCGGGCGGAGACTTCGCCCGCCCCTGGCCGCGGGAGGGCGACCCGTGGGACTGACGCCGGAGGAGGTCTTTCGGCCGCCTCGCAAGCGCGGCAAACCCGAGCGGGCCGTGCAGAAGGCGGTCGTGCTGTGGCTCCAGGCCCACGGCGCGCTGGTGGCCGTGACGGACGCCGGCGCCGCCTACAAGGCCGGGGCCTTCTTCGGCGACGCGATCCCTCGCGGCTGGCCGGATATCACCGGCCTGCTGCCGGATGGGCGGTTCATCGGCGTCGAGTGCAAGTCGCCGGCTCGCCCCGAGCAAGGTCGCAGAGGCGGCCGGCAGTCGAAGGCCCAGAAGCACATGGAACGCGAGATCCGCGCCCGCGGCGGGCTCTACATCCTCGCCCGCTGTGTGAAGGACGTGGCGGAAGGGATCGCCTGATGGACTACAGCCGACAGAGGAGCCGCTCATTCGGCCTGAATCTCGAATTCCTCCTTGCAACGTCTGCATACGGCCGTGTCGCCCACCATATCGGCTGTCGCGCCCTTCAATCGCGTTCCGCAGCCGGGGCACGTCACGGCGAGTTTGCGAACGAAGACCGGCGGCCAGTTGAACCGTGTCCCGCAGTCCGTGCACACATGACTTTTGTACGCGAGCCCACAGATCGCCAGGAAGGCGACAACGCCGCCGACAACAACCTGAATCATCCAGTCAGCCGGAGCATCCGCTGCGGTAGGTCGCGTTGCGATTCCCTCAACGACGGCGATCACGCCGCCCATGACGAGAATCGCTCCCACCAACCCTGGCCCGAAATGGAAGACGTCGGGAATGCCGAGGAAGTGCTTCTTGGTCTTTTCGGAACGACACGCGGGACAACACGCATTCGCCTTGGCCATCGTGGTCCTTTCAGCGTACCGGCTGCGCGAACTGCGGCAGCCCAAGTGATGGCATCCACGCATAGCAAAGCAGTTGCCTGCCGTCAACGCGGAACCGGTCGTGGTGGCCAATCCAAGACGGCGAGGCGGTCGACCCCAGGCAGCGTACGGATCTGCGACCGCACCCGACCGAGCGCACAACTGAGCGGAAGGGATCGACGATGACGACGCACACTGAGACGGTCCTGGCCGCCACGATCCGCGACGGCTACCGGCGCGGCTGGTCGTTCACGCCGCTGGCCGGCAAGCGGCCGAAGCTCAAGCGCTGGCAGTCCCGCCCGCGGGAGTCGCTGGCCGAGGCGCTCGACTGGGCGGCCGAGGGCAACGTGGGCCTGCGGACGGGACGGATCAGCGGCACGGTGGTGGTCGACGCCGACCCGGGCGCGGACGTCGAATCCCTCGGCCTGCCCGAGACCGTCACGGCCATCACGGGCCGCGAGAACGCCCGGCACTTCTACTTCCACCATCGCGGGCGGCTGGGCAACTCCGCCGGCAAGCTGGGCGAACACATCGACGTGAAGGCCGACGGCGGTCAGGTCGTCCTGCCCGGCTCGATTCACCCGGACACCGGCCGGGCGTACGCCTGGGCCGAAGGCCACGCCCCGTGGGAGATCGAGCTGGCGCCCCTGCCGGAGCCCATCGCCGAGATGCTCAGGCCGGCCGACCCGCCGCCGAGCCGCCCGACGCCCCGCGACGACGAGCCCGGCGGCAACGGCCAGGCGCACTACGCCGAGGTGGCCCTTCAGACGGAACTGCGCACCGTCCGCAACGCCCCGCCGGGCGAGCGGAACAACACGCTGAACCGGGCGGCGTTCAACCTCGGCCAGCTCGTCGCGGGCGGCTGCCTGAGCGAGAACGAAGTCGTCGCCCAGCTCACGGACGCCGCCCGGGCCAGCGGCCTGGCGGACGACGAGATCGACCCGACGATCCGCTCCGGTATGGCCGGCGGCGCCGAGCGCCCGCGCCGCCCGGAGCCCCGAGAGCGGCCCGGCCCTGTCCCGTCGCCACGGCCGGCGGCCAGCGAGTACATCCTGCTGCCGGGCCCGCACACGGACGATTCGGGCGAGCACGTCGAGCAGTCCGGCGCGGCCTTCGCCGGCGAAGTGCTCGCGCGCCTGCCGGCCGACGGCATCTACCGCAAGGACTTCGTTCCGGGCGAGATCCTCGGCCGCGTGGGTGCCCGCAAGTGGGTCGAGCTGACGGCCGACCGCATGCGTTTGCTGGTCGATACGAGCTGCAAGCTCGCCAAGTGGGTCAAGCGCCGCGACGGCGACGGCCGCGTGCGGCTCTACCAGGCGTGCAGCAAGGATGCCGCCGGCGTCGTGCTCGCCCATGCGCGGCAGGCCGAGTGCGTCCGCGACCTCGACCTGATGGTCTCGTATCCGGTCTACGGGCCCGGCTGGCGGCGGATTCCGCCGGGCTACCACGACGGGCTCTTCTACGACGAGCCGCGGGAACTGGCCGACCTGGAGCCGGAGACGGACTGCGAGGTCATCTCGGCCGTCCTGGACGACCTGGTCACGGACTTCCCGTTCAAGGCGCCGGCCGACCGGCAGAACTTCTACGGCCTGCTGCTGACGCCCCTGGTCGCCCCGGCCCTGGACGGCCAACGGCCGATGCACCTGATCAACGCCCCGCTGGAGCGGACCGGCAAGAGCAAGCTGGTCAACGAGGTCTTCGGCGGCATCATCACCGGACGCGACACGCCCTCGATGCAGATCACCGAACGCGAGGAGGAGCGCGAGAAGCGGATCCTCGCGATGCTCTTCCAGGGCGAGACGCTGATGCACCTGGACAACCTGCCCCGCTGGATCGACTCGGCCTCCCTGGCGAGTCTGCTGACGACACATCGGTTCATGGGCCGGCTGCTGGGCCACTCCCGCAACGTCACGCTCGCCAACCGCCTCACGCTGGTCGGCACGGGCAACAACGTCGCCGCCTCGGGCGAGATCGCCAAGCGGATCGTGCCCATCTGCCTCCAGCCGATCGACGCGCGGCCGGAGGCGCGGACCGACTTCCTCCACCCCGACATTCGCGCCCACGTCCGCGCGCAGCGCAAGCTCGTCCTGCGCTGCCTGCTGGGGCTCGTGGAGAACTGGCGGGCGGCCGGACGGCCGCGGCACGGCAACCGCCTCGGCGGCTTCGAGAGCTGGTCGGAGACGATCGGCGGCATCCTGCAGGCCAACGGCTTTGTCGAGTGGCGGGCCAACGAGAAGGACTGGCGGGCCATGGCCGACCCGCAGGGCGCGGAGATGGAGGCGTTCGCCCAGGCGTGGCGCGAGGCCTACGGCCTGTCCGAGGTCACGCCCCGGGAACTGCGGGACCTGGCGGAGGAGAACGAGCTGTTCGGCCATCTGTTCGCGAACCGGACCCGCCGTGCCATCAGCGTGGCGTTCGGCCGAATGCTGCGCCGCCACGTGGACATGCCCGTGGGCGAATGCTTCATCCGTTACCGCAACAACGCCAATCACCCGGTCTACCGGCTGGAGGACATCGAATGATGCACCCCATTCGACCCCTTCATGCGAATCTCTGCGAATCTCTGCGAATCTCATCCGGCGAGATTCGCAATTGTAACTGTCGTAATGGAAGTGCCTTACCTTCCGATTGCGAATCTCGCGAATCTCTTCCGTATTCTCGCACGTGCGCGCGCACGCGCGCCCGGGGCGCAATAGGGACGGGAAGAGATTCGCGGGAATCGCGAGATTCGCATGAGCCGCCTCAGGGCGCCACCGTCCTCAAGCTCTGCCGCTGCGTCGATTGCCGTCGCTTCTCGCGGGTCGGAGAGCAGTACGTATGCCACGAGGGCATCGGGGGCACGGGCGCCGTCTGGCCGACCGGCCGGCGGATCTGCGAGCCCGCGCCGAGCGAATGGCACTACTGCGCCGGGTATCGGGGGCGGCTGATCTCCGGCGAAGTGTGGGTCGTGCCGGCGTCCGGCGACGCGCTCAGGACTTCCGATCCGGCGCATAAAGCGGCCCGCACGAAGGTTGGGGGGGACCTCGTTGCGGGCCTGTGTCGGCCGGTCGGGGGGGGCCGGCCGAGTGCTTCTATTGTAGCCGTCTCATGCCCGAACTGCAAATCGCCACACCGGAATTCAGGAACACGCGCTCGCAATGGTTCCTTCCCGGCGAATCCATCGCGAGACCGCCGCGGGAACAATCGCGGTA
>CAZHEH010000015.1:0-66532 GCA_964531695.1 uncultured Planctomycetaceae bacterium
GCAAAGGCCGTAGAGAAAGCGATAGGCGACATTGGTAAATGGCTTATAACCCAACCAGCGACGATCACACAGGGAATGTGGGGCAAGGGTGCATGGGCAATGTACATGAAGGTATTGAGGGACAAGGGGAAAAAGGAAGCAAAGGACTGGCTCAAACGCAAGATCGAAAAGCACCTAAAGGGCAAGCAGCTGATTACCGCTGATGCTGGAGATGTCGTATATACCAAGAAGCAACAGGCGCGCGCCGGCAAGAAGGCCTGTGAGTCGCGCTCCGCCAAGCTGGTCATAATCTTCAGTCCAGACGACGACAGCTTTGAGGCAGTGACAATGGGGGTGACTGGCGAACTCACAAATGATGTGTTCCGTAACCCGAAGGGACACAAGAGTTGCTGCAATCCGAAGCACTTCACTACCGTACTGAGGGGACAGCTGATATGGGAGGAACACAACTGGTGGTTCTGGCCAACGACCTATAGCGTTGGCGGCGTCAAGAACGTTAAGGTGGAGTCCTCTGATTGACTATTGCATAGTGAGTAACCACCCGTTTACCGGTGGTTATTCGGGGAGCATCGTAATGAATAGAGCGGCCATCTGTATCTTCGCGATGTGGTGTCTCGTTATCGGTGGCTGTGTGACGGCGGTGACGCGCGTGGCGGAGCTTGAGAACACTGGAGGAGTACCGCTGCCACGTCCGGGTGCGTACGAGGAGGCGGGCGTATCTGTAGGTAAACTGCAGTTGACGCACCTGCCGGAGGCCTGGGAAGTGAGCGGCATTGCGTACGGACCACAGGCAGAACGCGACCAGCGAACGGTCCGCATGCAGGTGCAAGGCATACCGGGTGCACCGGCCGTCGGGTGTTTGCTGGTACCACCGCTGGACGGCAACCGCGTAAGCCGGTCCGAAGTGCTGCGTGTGCTTAGGAGGTTTGTGTACGGCGTATCGCCGGAACCGTGGGCGGAGAAGTATCTGAAGCAGTATTCGACCGACCGGGAGTTTGCCCTGGCTGCCTCTGCATTGACTGCTGGTGACCCGGCCGGCCGTGTGCAGGGCACATCAGAAGCAGAGTTGTTTGCTTTCATTACAAGCCGGCTTGTCAGGGAGATGCTTGGGAAAGTAGTCCCCGTGCATTTGCGGGCCTCGGACGGGATAGACTGCTTCGTTAGTTGGGGCATGATCCCGCTTGGTGATGGCACGCGAAGGCCGGAAGCTCGCGTCTGGGCGTTTTCGCCGGCTGCGCACCGGCCGCACGTAGTGCGGCTCAGCTGTTACGGTCTCCCAGCAGGTAAGCGTGCTGAGGGGCTCGCGCCACTGGCACGGGCGGCTGTCACGATCGCGGGCGGCCTTCGGATCCTGCCAGATCCATGAGCAGGTCAACTGTGGTTCTGCTGACACAATACACAATTGCGGACCGAAGGCGCCATCGACGACGCTCGCATCTACTCCCGGGCCCTGTCGGCCGAGGAGGTGGCCGTCCTGGCCGGGGGGAACAGCCCTTCGACTCACTTCCCTACGACTCACTCCGTTCGCTCAGGGCGGGCGTTCGCTCAGGACTTGGCGCCTACGACCCGCCTGCGCCTGGCGGCTTCGGCGGGACAGCCGTCACGGCCGTGGTGGACAAGCCCGCCCTCGCTACAAACACCATCGTACTGAGTTTGTCCAAGAGCATCCGGCCCGAGGGGGCCGGCAAGCGGTTGGCGGCATGCCCCGGCGTGTCCTCGCGCCCGTGGAGGGCAGAGACGGCATTGGCGCCGGTGGCGGCGACGCCGGTAACGCCCGGCCCTTCGACAATCCCGAAGGGATGCGAGCGTTCCAGGCCGGGGCCAAGCCCCGGCCGCTACTCTGCCGTCAGGGCTTCGATGAGCCCGGCGAACGTCGGGTAGCTCGCCAGCAGCTCTCGGCGGTCCGCTCCTTCGTAGTCCGCGAACTCGAAGCCGGGCGCCACCGTCGTCCCCATCAGGGCGAACGCGCCTCCCGTCGCCAGGCGGGCGCCCTGCCAGCTCCCGCCGGGCGCGACCACCTGGGGGCGCTGGCCCTGTGCGATGTCGTTGCCGATGCGGAGGAGCTCTCCGGTCCCATCGGGATGCAGTTGCAGCATCTCCACGGGATCGCCCAGGTAGAAGTGGAATACCTCGTCGCCCGGAAGACGGTGCAATGCGGAAAACGTGTCCGCGGTGAGCAGGTAGAATATGGCCGTGGAGGCGTTACGGGCCGCCCCGTACGACGCGGGCAGATCGGCGGGGGGGATCTCCAGTTCCGAGCGGTATGTCTCTCGGTAGTATCCGCCCTCGCCCGGCAGCGGCGCCAGTTGCAGGGCCGCGATGATTGCCTCCGCACTGTCCATGGGTATCTCCTGCGGTTCGTGTCAGATCGTGATGGTCGTTCCCCCGCCGGACGGGCAGCATGCGCCGCCGGCGCCCTCCCGTCAACACGCTTGCCCGGCCGACACTCCGGGGAACGGCCGTCCCGGCGCCTATGATTGTGTAGACGCTCAACGGCACGCCAGCCATGCGCACGCACACCGAACAACCAACGCGCGACGCGACATTCCGCCCATCGGCCATAGGGCCGCTGTTTCTGCGGGCGGCGCTGCTTCCGGCCGTGCTGGCGTTGGCGGGCTGCGACGGCGAAAACGAGGAGACGATGAGCCCACAGAACGAGATCGAGCGCGAGGTCGTCAAGACGGACCAGGAATGGCGCGACCAGCTCACGAAGATGCAGTATCGCGTGACGCGTCGCGGACACACGGAGCGGGCCTTCACCGGCGAGTATTGGGACGAAACCGCCGACGGACTGTACCGTTGCGTCTGCTGCGGGCAGCCGCTGTTCGACAGCGAGACGAAGTTCAAGTCGGGCACCGGCTGGCCGAGCTTCTACGAGCCCGTCGCCGACGGCCACGTCGAGGAGCGCACCGACGCGGACGGCCGCCGGAAGGAGGTGCTGTGCAACCGCTGCGGGGCCCACCTCGGGCACGTGTTCCGCGACGGCCCGGAGCCGACCGGCCTGCGGTACTGCATCAACTCGGCCGCGTTGCAGCTCGACCGGCGCGAGCCCCATGACTGACGGTGACTCCCTGTATCGCGAGGGGAGCCGCTATCCAAGGCGCGGCGGACAGATGATCCGCCGCGCTCTCTTTGACACTCCGGGCGCCGCCGGGAGAGAAAGCGGGCCCGGCGCGGCTCGAAGCCGGCACCGGGCCTGCTTGTAGGGACGCACGCGCCGCAGTGCGGGTCGTGCGCCGCGCGGCTTTCAAGTTGAGCGGGCCGCTACCGGCCCGCCTTCTTCAGCAACACGGCCGCTCGGGGCTCCAGCACTCGGAAGGTGAACGACTCGGCCAGGAACAACTCGACGTTCGACTTGTCGTGCGACTCATAGCCGAGCGACAGGTCCTGTCCGACGGCAAGTTCGAAGTCGCCGCCCCGCGTCGAGAGCACCACGCCGCCGTCCAGAACGTCGGTCATCAGCACGTCGCCGCCGGCAAGGATGTCGTCGATCGCCTTGCGCGGAGGGTAGCCGTGTCCGGCCGACTGCGCCAGCGTGTAGTACGCGTCGGGGCTCAGCACGAGCGCGTACGGCCCGCCGATGCCGGACAGGGACATCGCCTTGACGGCATCCGCCACGGCCTGCGGGAACTTCTCGACGTCCTTGGGCAGCGTGACGGCCTTCTGCGACGCCGCCTTGCAGATGCCCTCGATATTGCCCTGGCTGAAGCCGTTGAAGATCGCGTCGTCCTCGAACTTCGCGGCCGCGGCGGCCGTCTGCTCCAGGGCGTCCACGTCCGCGTCGGCGGCGCCGCGCGTGATGTTGTCCAGCTCCCACTGCGACAAGCTGAACTGCGCGCGGATCTCGACGGCGGGCAGGAACTCCCGCACGCCCCACCCGATGCCGCCGGCCTTCGTCTTGGTGGCCTTCAGTCGCCCGAGGTTCACGCCGGGGAACTCCCAGCCGTGCGGGCCGGAGAAGTCCACGACCTTGCGCCCGGTCAGCACGCGCTTCAGCACGTCGGTGGCCACCTCGTCCAGCTCGGACCAGGCCTGGTCGGTGATGGGGGCGACGTCTCGTCGGAGGATACTCGGCATTGCTTATGCTCCCTTCTTCATGGAACCGATGTTCAGGCCGCCGGCCGAAGATTGCCCGCCGGAGGCCGACTCGCCGCCGCCCTCTTCCTCGGATTCCTCGATCTCCGTGATCGGGGCCGAGGTGAACAGGTACGTCCGCATGTTCTCGTCGATCGCGGGCATGGTGCGGCGCAGCCATTCCAGCGCCATCATCGCGTGCTCGATCTCCTCGTTTCGGTTGTGGATCAACACCGCGGCGAGGTCCGGGCTGTTGCTGGCGGCCGCCCGCTCGTTGTACCAGGCGACGGCCTCCAGCTCCTCGATGACGGTCTCGAACGCCCGCCGCTGCTCGATGACCTCGGCCGGGAGCTGGTCTCTCGGTTCGTGTTCCGTTAATGGCATTGCTCACATCTCCTTATGGGCAGGTACGTTTGAGGGAATGCACAGAAGTCTATGCGTGCGGCCGGGAGGTTTCAATCCGCGGCGCCCGGCGCAACGCACGCTGCCGTGTCGGCCGGGGTCGCTGGGGTAACGGCCGGCCCCTCGCTGCGCGTCGGCCTACGGCTTGCCGGGCGTTTCGCGCGTCCGGTCGGCCTCATATCGGCAGCACTTGTCGCCCGCACGGCCGCAGCATTGGCCGAAGCGGAGCCCGCTGCCGCAGGGGCACGGGTTCCAGCTATGGTACTTCTTGCAATCCGCGCGGACGCCGGTTTTCGGGTGCAGTTCGCGATGGTCGGCAGTCATGGCTTGGTTCCTTCGGTAAGGATGCGACCCGTTTGCCCAATTGTAGGCGCAGCCGGCGGCCGGGAACCCGGAAAGGCGGCTCAGCTCAACTCGAAGACCGATTGGGTCTTGACCACGGCCAGGTCGGCCGGGAAGGCGTGGAAGGCGAAGACGTGGAGCTGGTTGGGCTTGGCGTCGTAGTCGATGTAGCTGAACGGGATGAGCGAGCGGCTGCGCCAGTACGGGAACGGCACGAACAGCCCTCGACGGCTGCCCAGCCGCGCCAGTTCGCGGTGCGTCTGGGCGTAGACCTCGGGGCTCATCCGCTCGAGCTGGAAGTTCATCAGGTAGTTCACGTCATCGGTGCGGCGGCGCTCGTGGTCCCGCTCGCCGCGGAAGGGCATATCGAGCAGCAGCCCGCGCTCGGGCAATTCCGCGTCGGTATCCGCGATGACCTGCAGCAGGGCCGAGTCGCCCCGGTAGAAGCCGATGACGTGGGTGCAGCCGGTGACCCAGATCTGGGCCTCGTAGCCCTGCTTGACGACGTGGCAGTCGTGGTCGATCTGGAACAGCTCCGGGTGCAGCGCCCGCTCGTAAAGCAAGAACCGCAACGACCCCACTGTCTGCTTCTGGCCGATTGCCATGGACCGTCTCCGAGGGGGAGCCCGCACGGGCAACCCTCCTCTCACGGGTGCCATTATACACCCCCCGGCCGTGCGGGCAATGCCCCCGACGGCGCGATTCCGCCGGGCCCCGTGGCCGCAACGGGGCTCGGGGGTCTGTGGGGGCGAATGGCGCGCGGGCGCCAGCGGGGCCGCGCCAACCGACGGACGGTGTGAATGCCGGCGCGAGAAAGGCGCCGGAGCCCTTTTCCTGCCGATTGACCCATCGGCCCCCTTCAACCGGCCCTCGCCGGCCAACGGGTTCGGCGCGGCGGGCGAGTCAACGAGAAGCGTAGCGGCGCAGCTCGTCCCGGAAGGTTCCGACGAGGTAGCTGTGGAAAGTCGGTCCGGGGCAGAGCGTGGCGGCCGCGGGCGCGTCGCAATGCCCGATGACGCGGTGCGGCGGGATGCCGTGGCGGTCGCACAGATAGCGGATGAGCCGGCGCAGCGAGGCCAGTTGCGCCCGGCTGGGCATGCCGTCGCAGAAATCGCCCACCAGGCAGATGCCGATGCCGTGCTCGTTGTACTCGTTGTCCGGCGTGCCGCCGGTGTGGGCGCCCCACTTCTGCTTGACCCAGCGCGAGCCGACCTCGACTTGCCCGTCCGGGCCGCCGCGGCCGTTGTCGATCACGAAGTGGTAGCCCAGCTCGTCGAAGTTGTTCGGCGGGGCGCGGTGGATGCGGTCGAACTCGGCCGCGTTGCCGGTGTCCGTCGCGCTGTGGTGCACGACGATGTACCGCCACTCCCGCGACCCGCGGACCTTGCCCCACGCGGCCGGGCCGGTCTGGGCCGGCCGCTCGGGCGTCCGGCGCCCGGCCGGGCGCTGCCACGGGCCGGCGTGAGGGCCGGTCGACAGATCCAGCCGATGCATCGTCACACGGTTCCGCGATGCCTGCTCCTGCGGGCACCCGACGATCGCCAGGCAAAGAACCGCCAGAAATGCCGCCGCTGCTTTCCGTCCGCCATCCATGGTTTCACCCGTCGCTGTTGTCCTCTCGACGCGCCGCCCACTCCCGAGCGGCCTTCGGGCAGGTCCGCCTAATGACGTATCGGCCGGGTCCCCGCCGCTTCTTTGAACTCGCCGAGAGATTCCATCGCTTCCAGATGCTCCCGTGTAACCGATGCCTCGCCGCCGATCAAGAACGTGGGAAAACCCCCCTTCGCGGACAGCGTTGCAAGCTCCGCGTCGGGCGTGACGACGATGGGCAGCGGGTCGAATTCGCGGCGGCGACTCGCGATCACCGGGGGCAGGCCGGGCTTGTCGGACCGCATGTGGAGAACGGGCAGGTCGGTATGCAGGGCCCGCGCCGCGCGGCGTTGGGCCTCGTACTCGGCCTCCGGGCCGACCCAGAACAACGCGACATCGAAGCCCTCGCCGCGCAGCGTCGGCAACAGGTCGCGCAGCACGGGCAGCGCGGAATCCTCCGACAGGAAGCGGGCGTCGAGCAGGCACGCCTCCCGGCCGGGAGCGACGAGCCACACCATGGCCTCGGCTTGACAGAAGGCCAAGCGGCCGTACGGCGCGCCGATCACCTCGACGTGATGAGGTCCGGGAGACGACCCGTGCATCCGCGCGAGCATTCGGCGGCCGCTCGAATAGACGGCACGAAGCCCTCCGTTGCGCGACATCGCCGCCGGGCCGGTCTTGCCCGGATGCGGCGGCTCGAAGTACCCGGCTACATAGCCCGGACGGGCAGCCAGCGCGTCCGGCAACGTCACGGACGAAAGGGGCCCTCGGGAGAGCCCCGCGACGGCTCCCGCGCACAGCCCGGCCGTGGCGAAGCCCGCCGCCGCCATGATGGCCAGCAGCAGCCACCGGCTCAGGAAGCCCACGATCTCGCGTGTCTGCTCGGTCACCTTCCTTCTATCGGTCGATGGGCCACTCCACCACCAAATGCGCTCCCGTCCGGTCGATCTGACGGCACCCGAAGCGCACATTCAGTTCGCGGGCCAGCGCCTTGTCGCCGGAGGTCGCGGGGCGCGTCGTGATGTTCCGGGCGGGCCTCGGCGTCATCGCTCCTTCCGCTTCTCGACGGCGTGGCAACCGATGCGGCGGCATCGCTTGCAGCGGCCGAGGGGGTACCTCTTCCACGAAGCGGCGCCCAGGCGGACGCCGTACTTGCCGAACGGCTCAGCATGCCCGCACTTGAGGCAGCGGAACACCCAGCCCGGCGCCCGCTTCTCCCAGCGCCGCTTCTGCTCTTCGGTGGGTTCCTGCATGGCGTTGCGCGCCGATGCCCGCGGGCCGTGTAGCCGATGCTCAGAACGGATGCACCCGCAGCACCTCCACGTGCGTGCCCTCGGCGAGGTAGCGGGCCAATCCCCCGGCCGCCCAGAGCAGGCCGGCCACGAACTCCCCGGCGATGAGCCCCACGAACACCGGCTTACCGGCCCGGTACACGCGGGAACCGCCGAAGCGCATCACGCCCGTCTTGATCGCCCAACCGACCAGGAAGCTCGCGCACAGCGGCGTGACCGTGTCGACGCCGAAGACCAGGAACATCACCGGATGGATCGGCCACCAGGTGTACCGCAGGCGGAGGAAGCTGACCACCAGCACGGCCGCCAGCCCCACGCCCGCCGCCCAGAGGAAGTCGGGGTTCGGGTCGATGTGGGCGAAGCTGAACGCGTGCCATTCGGTCATCGGGCGGCCGTACGCGTCCATGTGGCGCGCCAGGAGCGAAAACGGGAACTTCGCCACCGACTTGCCCCAGAAGAAGTGGCCCGTTTGTCCGAAGGCGTACTGCACGTACAGCGTGGCGGGCACGCCGACGGCCAGGGCCAGCAGCGCGGCCGGGACGAGGGCGCCGGTCAGCCGCCCGCTCCGCACGCCGCGCAGCTCGGAGAAGCGCAGCCCGTTGGTCACCATCGGCATCAGGCAGGACCGCGGATCGATCGCGGTGGCCAGGGACAGGACGGCCAGGATGATGAACATGTTCGGCCCGAGGGCGTCGAAGCCGAACGCGCCCATGCAGACGCCGATCACGTGCCAGCGGGGCTGGATGATGATCAGGCCGGTTTCGGCGTTGATCCGCGTAAGGACGATGAACATCAATCCCGTAAGCCCGACGAACAGCACCGACAGGAACGGATCGAGCCGCACGGTGACGATCAGCCAACCGACCATCGCCCCTCCGCACAGCAGCGCGACCCGTGCCGCCCACGCCACGCCCCCGCCGACGCGCTCGGCCTTCGCCGGCAGACAGACCGCTCGGCGAAGCACGTCCGCGTAGTACCGCCGCCCGACGTAGACGATCATCAGCATCATGCCCAGGTACGCCCCGAAGATCTGCCAGTTCCACACCCCCCCTTCGACGATGCTCTCGTTGATGTGCACGCCCGACTCCAGCGCCACCAGCCACGCGATGATGAACAGGATGTAGCTGAAGCCGATCGAGAAGCTGATCTCCGAGCTCAGGAAATACGCGAAGCCCACGGCCACGAAGAACACCCGCGGCTGGAGGAAGACCCAACTGAAGTGCACGCGCGACAGCATCGGCCACTTGCGGGCCATCGGTGTGAGGTCCAGCGACAGCGGGATCTGGATGAAGCCCGGGTACCACTTGTGCAGCCCGTTGATCAGCAGAACGCCGAACGAGATGCCGAAGCCGACCCAGAACTTGCGGTTTCGGAACACGTCCGGCCAGGGCCCACGCTCCGACCCGGCCACCAGCTCGGACGTGAACTCCGCCACGGGATAGCGCAGGCGCTCCCGGCGGCTCCAGTGCCCGTGCAGCACGTAGGCCGTGCAGACCGTCGCCACCGCGCCGAGCGCCAGCAGCGGCATGTAGAAACCCAGCGGGCCGGACAGCGCGCGCCACGGCACGTCGCCGACGCTCGGACGTCCGCCCGGATCGAGTCCCTGGATGAAGCCGCCCACGACCTTCTCCGGACGTTCCGAGGCATCCGCCAACATCCGCGGGGGGACGTAGCTGAGCACCTCGTGCTCCCGCCAGCCGGGGGACACGTTGTTGTGCTGGTGCGGCCAGATGAGCATGTCCCCGAACTGCCACCCGAGCGACGGACCCGGAACGACCGCCCCCACCAGCGCCAAGGCGAGGATAACGACCCACTCCCCCGCTCGCATCGGCGCGCGCAGCCAGCGCAGCAGCGGGTTGGCCACCAGCAAGGATACGACCAGCAAACCGAAGATCGCCGGCGGCACCAGCGTCGACGCCAGGTACGGCAGCTTCAGGCACCAGTCGTTGAAGTACCCGAAGGCGGCAAGGAAAAGCCCGGCCGCCAGGCCCAGGATGACGGAGCGGAACGTCATTCGCCTCTACATCGGCCCGCCCGGCCGCGGTCAGGCCGGGGCTTGGGCCGGAATCTCGAACCGCACCCGCGGCTCAAAATGGAACACGCGAGCCACAAGCTTCTCGGGGAACTTGGTCAGGGCTTCGTTGTATTCGTCCACGGCCGTGTTGTAGGCCTCCCGCGCCGCCGCGATCCGATTGCTCACGCCCGTGTGCTCCTCCCGGATGCCGGCGAACTGCGCGTTGGCGTGCAGCGCCGGATACTGCCGCACGAGGGCGAAGGCGGCCGCGAACTGCTCGTCCACGACGTGCTCGGCCTGGACGCGCTGGAGCACGTCGTCGGTCTCGTCCGCCGCGGCGTCCCGTGCGGCCTGTAGCTTCTCGATCGTCGCCTCCTGCCCCTGCGTCGCGGAACGGAGCGTTTCGCAGAGCGTGTCGATCAGCGCACCGCGGCGGTCGAGCCGGGCGCGCAGCTCGCGCCACGCCTCGTCGCACCGCCCGCGCTTGGACGACAACGCGTTGTAGTACGTCGCCCCGACCAGGATGATCAGAACCACGACCGCCAGGAAGACCCAGAACATGGCCGTTTCCTTTCTCGCCTGAGGTTCGCTCAGATCCCCAGCGACTGCAAGCGCTGGATGCGGTCCGCAATCGGCGGGTGCGTCTTGGTGATCTTGCTGGCGCGGGCCTCGAACTTCTTGATCGGGTGCACGATATACAGCGGCGCGGTCGCCCGGTTGGCGACCTCGAGAACCTCCTCGTCGCCGTTGAGCTTGGCCAGCGCGGAGGCCAGGCCCTGCGGGTTCCGCGTCAGCTCCACGCTGCCCGCGTCGGCGAGGTACTCCCGCTGGCGGGACAGCGCCATGTGGATCAGCCGGGCCAGGATCGGCGCGAGGATCGCCAGCACGACCGCCACGACGAGGATCACCGCCTGCGCGCCTCCGCCGCCCTTGCCGCGGCTGCGGCGGCGGCCGCGAGTGCCCGCGCCCCACCACAAGCTACGCAGGAAGGCGTCGCACAGCACCACCAGCACGCCGACCATCACGGCCATGAGCATCGCGTAGCGGATGTCGTAGTGCCGGACGTGGCTCATCTCGTGAGCCATCACGCCCTGCAGTTCGTCCCGCGTGAGCTTGTCCCGCAAGCCGCGCGTGATCGCCACGGCCGCGTGCTTGGGGTCCCGGCCGGTCGCGAAGGCGTTCATCGCGGTGTCGTCGATGATGTAGACCTTCGGCATCGGCAAGCCGCCGGCGATGCAGACCTCCTCGACGACGTGGAACAGCTCCGGATCGTCGCTCTCCTGGATCCGCTTGGCACGGGAGAACCCCAGCAGCACGTTCGAGCCGCCGAAGAAGCTGCCGACGGCGATGGTCAGGCCGATACCCGCCGCCCCGGCCGCGATGATAAGCCCGAATCGAACGTCCCCGCCGCCCCAGGCCATGCCGATGACCGTCCCGACCAGCGCGAAGAACACGAGGAAGCCGACGATCAGCAGCCAACTGTTGCGTTTGTTCCGCGCGATCAACGTGTGAAACGTCTCTGTGGCCATGGACCTACCCATACTTCGCCCGCACCGCCTCGCGGACCAGATATACCGCCGCGCCGCCGAGCGCCGCAACGAGGATCACGGTGAGAACGGCTACGAGCCGGCTGACCGCTTTCCGCCCGCCGCGCATCAACTGCGCCGACACGCCGATGCCGACGCCGGCGAGATAGCCCAGAAGGAACAGCGCCGCGCCCACAGGCCAGGAAACGACGCCCGCGGCCCACGCGAGGGCCACCGGAACGACCATCAGCAGACCGAAGACGATGCCGACGGCATGGACGGCCGACCGCTTCAGGAGCACCCGGAAGAGCTGGCGGTGGGCTTCGAGGTACCACGCCATCCTGCGGCCGCGGTAGGTGCCGCCGTACAGCATGGCCCTTCGCATGGCCGCGTTTGAGTAAGCCTCGGACTCCTCGCGGGCTTCGCCCAGGCGCCGCGCGCGGCCCGCCTTGCGGTCCGCATCGCTCACCTGTGCGGCCAATTCCTCCAGCGCGGACGGCTCCCCCGCGGGCCGGCCAGGCGGTTCCGACCGGCCCTCGCCGGATGCCTGCCGCGCCGCATTGGTCGAGTCTCCGTGCATCCGTGCGATCCCATCCCGTGGCTACAGATGGACGTGCCCGCGTCACCGCCGTCTGGCCGGCTGCGTCCGGCGCCATGCCTCCACGCCGTCTGGGAAGGCATGACGCGCCGCAGTTCTCCGAGCTTTCTGCCCTCCCAGCGTTTCGCGCTGTTCTAGAACTGCACCTGCGGCACCTCGCGCTCGGCCGGGTCCTCGATTTCGAAGAAGTCCTTCTTCCGGAAGCCGAACATGCCCGCCACCATGCTGCTGGGGAAGACCTCGGTGGCCGTGTTGTAGATCGTCACCGAGCTGTTGTAGTGCTGCCGCGCGAAGGCGATGCGGTTCTCCGTTCCGGTCAGCTCCTCTTGCAGCCGCAGGAAGTTCTCGTTCGCCTTGAGGTTGGGGTAGTTCTCGGACAAGGCGAAGAGCTGCCGCAATGCGCCGGTCAGCATGTTCTCGGCCTCGGCCTGCTGCTGCACGCCTTCGGCGCCCACGGCCGCGTTGCGGGCCTGAATGACGCGCTCGAGCGTCTCCTTCTCGTGGGCGGCGTAGCCCTTGACCGTCTCAACGAGGTTGGGGATCAGGTCGTGGCGTCGCTTGAGCTGGACGTCGATCTGGCTCCACGCCTCCTCGCAGCGGATCCGCTTGCGGACCAGCCGGTTGTAGATCCCGACGAGGAGGAAGATCAGCAGGACGATGACGCCGCCGATGATGCCGATTGCCCACCACATAGTCTGGCCCTTTCGCTAGGTGCGCGGGGTTTCCGGGGCCCGCGGGACAGAGCGTATCCTACGGCCGGTCCTCACGCAAGATCGGCCGCCGCGCCTGCGCCGAGCAAACGCGACAACGCGCCGGGATCGCCGGCTTCGCCGTCCTTGCCGGGAACGGACCTGCCGACGCCTGCCCCCTGCAAGCGTGCCCGAAACCACCTAGACATGGGCCGGGCCGAGCCGGCGAGCGCCCGCCACGGCCGCTCCTCCGAGCCCGACCAGCAGCAGCGCCAAGCCGGCCGCCGCGAAGATGAAGCCGTAGTTCAGGCCCTGCGAAAGCTCCAGTGCCTCGCCTATGTCCACATCTTCGCCGGGACAGGTCGCGATGAAGACCGTCCCCATGGCGCACGCGATGAGCGCCGCGGCCGCGAGAACTGCCTGCCCGATCCACAACCACCGCCGCACGGGCGGGGCCAATGCGCCGAAGACCAGCAGCCCGAGCGCCAGAAGCGCGATCATCAGCCCGCCCATCCCCGTTCCGGTTCGCCATCCCGGCAAGGCGGCCCTGATATCCAGATCCGGCGGCTCCGGCCGTCGGGACTGGAACGCTGGACGTGTGGTCGTTCGCCAGTCGTGGCGCCGGTACGCCTCCTGCCTCTCCTCCCGGTACTCCCCCAAATCCTGGAGGTACTCCCGGAAGTTGTCGTAGATCGGCTCGGCGATCAACTGCGGCGTGAGCCGGTACGCATACCAGTCAAGATGAGGCACCAAGGCATCGGCCACCTGTAGGGTGGCTTCCGGCGAGTCCTCAAGCTCGTCCAGACTATCCTCGATTTCCGTCAGGTCGCGTCCGCCGGAGTCAAGCCGGATCGACCACCAGGGCAGGAACATCGCCGCGAGCAACAGCGTTGCGGCCACGATCGTCAGAACGGTCCACGGGCCTCCCGCCCCGCCCGACACGGCGCCGCGAGCGGCTCGACTGCCGGCCGGAATGACATGCTGGCAGATCGGGCATCTGACGTCTTGGCCCGCCGCTATGTGGTCCAACTCCAATGCGCTACCGCAATTCGGACACGCCCTTTGCATGATTGCCGCTCCCTTCCGCTGCTCAGGTTCCGCGAGTTGCCCCGCCCGCGAACGACCGCGGGCCGTCCCCACACCACACTTGACACGAGCGCCGACGCCCGCTAGGGCACCCCGGGAACGCGGGCGTAAATATCCGCGATTGCTGGGGCTGCATCAATAGCAAAAGGCGGGCCGCCGCGAAGGCGACCCGCCCAGGTGTTGCGAATCAGCGTCTTTTGCCCGCTACGAGATCAGATGCACAAGCGGCTCGGGTCGGTCGACGCCGGGGATGAAGCCGGGCCGGTCCATCCACGGGGCGATGGACTGCACGGCCGTGATGTCCATCCAGTGCTGGAGCCGCGCCACCGGCAGGTTCCACGTCATGTGGAAGTGGTTGGCGGGGGCGTACTGCTTGTACTCGGCCATGGAGGCGTACTTCGGCACGACCCAGGTGTGCGGCCAGGTGGGCGTGGAGGTGTTGGCCACGGCTTGGGCGACCTTGTCGGGCATGGCGACGGTCTGGGCCTCGTCCCAGATGAAGCTGAACAGGTCCGCGTCGAAGCTGTAGGCCATGCGCGCGGCGATGCCCTCGATGCCGCCCGGCGTGGTGAAGGTCACGCTGTTGCCGCCGCCGGGGAAGTAGAACTCGTCGGCCAGGGGCATGCTCACGCCCTTCATGCAGGCGGACATGCTGTCGCCGGGCGTGCCGGCCCAGTTGAAGCTCGCCGAGCCCGAGTTGTCCCCGTCGACGAAGCCGCGGGTCGCCCACAGGTCGTTCTTGGTGTGCTTGACCTTGAGCTTCTTGGCCAGGGCCTGGATTTCCCACGGCTCCCAGACCTTGCGGAAGTCCATGAACAGCGGCGGGTTTCCGCCAGACAGCCACGTCATGAACAGCATCGTCAGCAGGCCCTGCACGTCGGCCTCGGTGGCGTACGGGATCGCCGGCTTGTCGCCGTTATGGTCGAAAGTCGAGTTGAACAGGGACTCCATGGCGTCCGCCACCGGCAGCGGCAGGCCGCGGCGGTCCGAGCCCCATTCGAGCTGGCTCATGAACCCGCCGCCGACCGCGTTGAGGTCATCCATCAGGTCCCGGATGATCAGGTACATCGCCAGCGACTGGTTGAAGCGTTCGCTGTCGGCCTCGTCCCGCAGCTCCAGCCGCTTGCCGACGTGCCGGTCCACCCAGCCGCGGAGCTTGGCCAGCTCCTTGGCGTCGTAGGCGCCCTTGTTGAGCATGTCGGCCAGCAACTTCATGTCCAGCCGGGTGATCTCCAGCCCGAAGCACTGCCTGGTGGCGATGATGTGCGACAGGGCCGTCTCCATGCCCATCGAGTCGTGCCCGAAGACGACGACCCGCCGGCCCTTGAGCCCGGCGTAGGTCAGCGCAGCGTAGCACCAGTCGACCAGCGCCGTGGCGGTCGCGTCGGTCATCTCGGGCTTCTGGCCCGTGTCCGGCCAGGTGCCGACGTTCAGCGCCGCCATCTTGCCCATCTGCGCCAGCGCGCCGTTCAGCGCGTGGGCGTACACGACGCCCGGCTTCGGGCCGCTGTTGCCGCAGGTGATGTTCAGCGGGATGTCGTCGGGAAAGTGGCTCAGCAAGCTGATCATCGTCAGTTGCGGGAACGCCCAGGTATCCGGGGCGGCGATGATCACGTCCACCCCGGCGTCCTTGAACTGCCGGGCGACGATGTCCGCCTGCTTCTCCCCGTCGATCAGCACGGGCGTCCAGACAACGTTGACCGGCTCGCCCGAGGGCATCTTCACCTCGGCGGCGACCTTCTCGGCCACCATCTCCACGATGTTCACGCACCGCTCGCGCGACTCCTCGTCGATCCGTGGATCGCTCGGGGCGCAGACACCGAAGGTCACGGGGCTCGGCTCGGACTTGCGGCTCTCGGGTAGACGCTTGGCTTTGGCCATGTCAGTTGCTCCTCTCCGGCCCGAATGGGTTCGCATCGTGCGGGCAGGACCGGTCATCCTACACCCCCGGCCGGGCGGGCGGCAAGGGAGCAATTGAGGACAAGTGACCACACGGAACAGCCGATGTAGTTGACGCAGCCCCTGTGTCCACATATTATGTGTGAAGAAGGGAATTGCGATGACCAAGAACATCACGCTGGCGATAGATGACGAAACGCTGGCGGCCGCGAGGGCCTACGCGAAGCGACACGACACCTCTGTCAACGCGCTGGTTCGCGAACTGCTGGCTCAGCGCGTGGGATCCCGACGCCGGCAGTGGATCGACCAATGCTTCGAGTTCATGGACAAGGCGAACGGGGATTCTCAAGGCAAGCGGTGGAGGCGCGAGGACCTCTACCGTGTCTAAGGTCTTCCTGGACACGAATGTTGTCCTCTACAGCATCGACAGGTCATCGCCCCGCAAACGCGATCAGGCGAGGGAACTGCTGCGGGCGGCCGCGGAACAGGGCAACGGGGCGATCTCCACGCAAGTCCTTCAAGAGGCCTACGTGGCCGGACCGAGGAAGCTTGGCGTCGATCCGATGATCATGAAGCAGATCGTGGCGTCCCTCGGGAACATGGAGGTCGTCATCGTGGATGCTCCGATGGTCCAACGGGCGATCGATCTGGCCGTACTCGACCAGATCTCATTCTGGGATGGTCTCATCCTGGCCGCCGCAGGGGCCGCTCAATGCGACATCGTCTGGACCGAGGACCTGTCCGACGGGCAGACTATCGGCGGCGTTCGTATCGAGAATCCGTTCAAGGCACGGCCGTGAGGCGAGCCATCGCGCTGCCGAGGAGTTCGGCAAGCCCGCTGAAGCGGGCTACCCGCATAGGCGAGGGCGGCCTTTCGGCCCCGCGTCCCAAGGACCGGGGCTACGCCCGACTGCAACGGCAGAAGGCCCATAAACGGGCCCGAGTACGCGAACGGCCTCGGGCCGGGCCGAATAGGCCCGG
Organism: uncultured Planctomycetaceae bacterium; assembly: GCA_964531695.1. Lineage (GTDB taxonomy): Bacteria > Planctomycetota > Phycisphaerae > SM23-33 > SM23-33 > JAGXKT01. The sequence continues at coordinate 16,494 of CAZHEH010000015.1, forward strand.
CAGGCCACCGGGGCAAACCGGCCCGGCACAGTCATGAGGCAAACGGGGCCTGCGGGGACAGCTCCGCCACTACTCCCGCGTCAACTCGTAGATCGTGATCCACGGGACGCGGCCGGGCTGTGTCGTGGGCTGCTTGGCCGGTGGGGTCGTGGCGGGGTCAGCGGCCGGTTGCGTCGCGGCCGGGCGCGTCGCGGCGCGGGCGCCCTGTTCGGCGTCGGCGTGGACATGCGCGTGGACACGCACCAGGCCCTCCGCCCGCATTCGCTCGATGACGTCGATCTCCGGCCGGCGGCCGGCCTTCAGATCCGCGATGATCCGCCGGCCCCCCAGCTCGGCCGGGTAGCCGTAGCTCGCGGCGAGCCGTGTGATCTCCCGCCAGTTGACCCACAGGTGCGTGACGCCGCGCTGCCGCAGCGACGCGGCGACGCCCCCCGGCGAGCGGCCCTCGCGCACCCGCCGCGCCAGCGGATGATCGTCGAAGGCGGTGGCGTAAAGCGTATCCGGCGGGAAGTAGAACGGCGTGGCCGAGCCGACCAGAAGAAGCCGCGAACCCTCGGGTAGCTCGGCAAGGTGGCGGTACGGCGACATTTCGGTCGTGATCGCCTCGCCCGGGAACGGCACGTCGACGCGCGAGGCCGATGAATACAGGAAGACGCCGCGCGCAATGAGGAGGTTGATTACCACGCCCGCCCCGAACAGGATCAGCGCCGGGCGGCGTCCCCAGGGCCCGTCCGCCGGCGGCGCGACGTTCTTGCGAAACGGATTGCTCGGCAGGCGGCTCAGGCGGGCCAGCGCCCCCGCCGCCAAGATCGCCAGCGGAACCATCACCGGCGAGATGAACCGGGACGGCATACCGTGCGTCACGGCCGTCCATACCCCGAGCTGTACCGCCGCCACGCCGAGCAACGAAGATTGCCACGCCCGGGGCGGCTCGCGGTCCGCGACCATCGCCGCCACGGCCCCGAGCGCCAGCAGCAGCGTGATCGGCCCGAATACCTGCGAGAGGATGAAGTTGTTGACGAACAGCTCGACGCGCCCGAGCCGCTCGGGCCGGTTCCATTCGTCGGGCTCGGGCACGGGCGGCTGGTGCGCCGGGCCGTGGCCGGCGACCCAGCGCTGCTCGCATTCCGGCGTCCAATGCGCCCGCCCGAACGTGCGGGTCATCAGCGGGAAGACGGGGTTGCCCGTGTGGATCGTGTTGCGGATCAGCCACGGCGAGAACAGCACGAGCGCCGCGGCCAGCGCCAGGCCCACGGCCGCGAGGCGTCGCGGCCGGCGAACCGCTGAAATCGCCATCACCAGCAGGACGGGCCCGAGGACGAAGCCCACGGACAGGTACTTCGTCGCGCAGGCGGCACCGAGCATCAGCCCGATGCACAGCCCCGCCCGCCAATCCGCCGTGTCAAACCAGTGCCGCAGCCACAGCAGCGCGACCGCGAGGTAGCAGATCGCCGCCAGCTCGACCATCGCCAGCCAGCTCAGGTAAAGGAAGATCGGCGTGGTCGCCAACAGCCCGGCCGCGAAGCGCGCGCGGGCCTCATCCTCCCGCCGCAGCTCGAAGTAGGCCCCCGCCACCATGAGCACGCCGAACACGCCGTGCAGCGTCTTGGCGAGGTACATGCCTTCGTACGCGCCGTTGCGGAGGACCATGCCGAGCAGGAAGAGCATCTCGACGCCCAGCGGGTAGTGCCCGTAGACGTTGTGCTCCGTCTGATGCACGTGCCCGGCGGCCAGGTACTCGCGCGGGAGCTGGAGGTGGTACTCCAGTACGTCATAGGCGTCGCCGGTCGGGCCGCCGATCCGCCCCGGCGCGCGGACCGTTCCGGCCAGCCAGATGCCCACGGCCGCGGCGATGACGACCCACAGCAGCGCCCGGCCGTCGTGCCGCTTGGGGAACTGCCACTGCTCCAGCGCGTGGCGCGCCTGCACGCCGGTCAGCACGAGCCCGGCCACGACGATGACCCACCAGACCCACGTCGTAAGCACACCGAACGTGCCGAGGATCAGCATGAGCGTCGAAAGCCCCCACAACCCCAGCGCGCAGGCCGTGACGACCTTCAGCCCGGTCGAGGCATCCGCCGGAGCGATCCGCTTGACCGCCGGCCAGGCGTAGCCGCCCGCGGCGGCGACGATCAACCCCGCCAGCCCCGCGTGCACGAGCAGCGCGTTGAGCCCGGCGACCCACCCGGCCGGGAAAAAGCCCATCAGGTGGAAGAAGAGCCCGCCGCCGGCCAGGAGGATCAGGACGCCCAGCCACCGGGTAGTCAGCATGCCGTGCTGTGGGTCTTCGCTCATGCTACCCGCCCGCGAACTGGGTCCGGTACAGGTGCTCGTAGACCTTGCACCGATCGAGCAACTCCTCGTGCCGGCCGGCGTCGACGATCCGCCCGGCGTCCATGACCACGATGCGATCGGCCGACCGCACGGTCGCGAAGCGGTGCGCGATCATCAACGTGGTCCGCCCGGTGATGAAGTGCTCCATCGCCTCGTGGATCTTCCGCTCGGACTCGGCGTCGATCTGGCTCATGGCCTCGTCGAAGATCAGGATGCGCGGGTCGCGCAGGATCGCCCGCGCGATGGTGATGCGCTGCTTCTGCCCGCCGGAGAGCGTGGCCCCGCGCTGGCCGACCATCGTGTCATAGCCGTCGGGCAGGTCGCGGACGAACTCGTCGACGAAGGCCTGCTTCGCCGCGTCGCGGACGGCCTCGTGCGTCGGCCGCCGCAGGCCGTAGGCGATGTTCTCGGAAATCGTCGCGTTGAACAGCACCGCGTCCTGCGTGACCACGCCGATCTGCCGGCGCAGCGAGCGGAGCGAGACGTTCGCGATGTCGCGGCCGTCGATGCGGACCGCGCCCGCGGTCGGCTCGATCAGCCGCGGCAGCAGCAACACGAGCGTCGTCTTGCCCGAGCCGTTCGGGCCGACGATGGCGACCTTCTCGCCGGCGGCGATCTCCAGGTTCACGTCCGCCAGCGCGTCGGCGGCGGCGTTCGGGTAGCGGAAGCGCACGTCCTCGAACGTGACGTTCTCGCCGTGCGGCGGCAGCGTCGGCGCGTTCGGCACGCGGCGTTCCTTCGGCTCGTGGTGCAGCTCGAAGACTCGCTTGGCGGCCGCGTCCGCCGCCTGGAAGCGGTTCGCCACGCGGGCGAGCTTTCGGACCGGGTCGAACATGGCCGCCAGGCAGCCCATCCACGCCAGGAAGATCGTCGGGTCCATCTTGTGGTGCAGCACGAAGTAGCCCGCCACGCCCGCGGCGATCATGCCGGCCGTCACGCCGATGGCCTCCACGCTCGGCGACGTGGCCGAGTCCACGCGGGCCATGCGGTCCTGCTGCTTGAGGAGCTTGCGGTTCTCGCGCAGGAACCGCTTGCGCTCGGCCGTCTCCATCGTGTACGCCTTGACGACGCGGATGCCCGTCAGCGTCTCCTCCAGCACCGCCAGCATGCCGGACCAGCTCTCCAGGGCCCGGCGGGAGGCCCGCTTCATCAGCTTGCCGAACCGCTGGAGCAGGAAGAACGCCGGCGGGCCGGCGATCAACGCCACGAGCGTGAGCTTCCACGAAAGGATCAGCGCCATCGCGACCGAGCCGACCGCCTTGGCCGGCTCCACGAGCGTCTTGCCGAACAGCGTCATCTGCCCCAGGGCGATCACGTTCGTGTCCTGCACGAAGCGGCTCATCGTGTCCGTCGTGCCGCGGGAGGCGTAGAACGTCACCGGCAGGCGGAGCGCGGTGTTGTAGCTGTCGCAGCGGATGTCCATGATGGCCCGCCATACGGCCGTCTGCACGAAGTACTCCTGCCCGAAGCGAAGCACGTCGCGCAGGACCGTCACGACCAGCCCGATGCCGAGGATCCACAGCAGGATCGGGTACCGGCCGGCGTAGGTCCGGGGCTCGGGAATGCGCGAGGCCACCGCCCCCAGCGCTTTGGCCGTGCCGCCGGGAGAGTCCATCCGGATCGACACGCCCTCGCGAACCCGCTCCGTCGCGGGGTTGTAGGTGCGCACCACGGCCGTGTCGCCCGGAGAGACCCGGGCCAACTCGCGCATCAGGTCGTCGCCGCGCTGGAGCGGCCGGGCGGGCGTACCGACGATCCACACGCCCGGTCGGATACCCGCCTCCGCGGCGGGCCCGCCGTCGGATACGGAAATCACGTCCACCACGAGAGATACGGGCTGCCCCTCCACCTGGGTACCGGCCGGCACGACGCGCTGGACGAGCATGGCGCCGAGGCGGTCCTGGGCGTTCTCCCGCCAGGCCCAGCCGTGGAGCCCTTCGGGGTCGATGAGCACCTTGGCGGCCGGGGCGATGAGCCCCAGGCCCCCGCCCCAGAGCATGGCGATGAGGACCACGCAGACGATCGAGATCGCCAGGCGGGTCCGGTACGGGCGCAGGTAGCGGATTGTCCGGAAGAAGTCGCGCATGAGAGAGCGGGCGGACGGTTATACGCCGCGACCGGTGCCGAGGTCAACGCGGCCGGGAGCGGCGCCGACAGCCGCCGGCCGGCGTTCGCGCCCCCTTCGCGCCGCGGGCCTCGCTCCGCCGCCCTACCGGACGGTCAGGAAGTACTCCATGAGTTCGCAGCCGCGCTCCACGTGGAGGTCGCCGCGCTCGGCCGTGCGTTCGCAGAAGGGCCCGCCGAGGACCGACTCGATCCGCTTGCCCGCGACGGCGAAGGGCACCGGGTCGTGCGTGTGGGTCCGCACGGCGCACGGGGTCGGGTGGTCCGGCAGCACGAGCATTCGCCAGTCGTCGCCCTCGCGCCGGAGCCGCTCCATCAGCGGGCCGACGATGTGCTCGTCGATCCGCTCGATGGCCAGGATCTTGTCCGAGTAGTTGGCGTTGTGCCCGGCCTCGTCCGGGGCCTCGACGTGGACAAACACCAGGTCCAGCTCATCCAGCGCCGCCACGGCCGCTTCGCCCTTGCCGGCGAAGTTCGTGTCCACGTAGCCGGTGGCGCCCTCGACCTCGATGACCCGCCAGCCGATGAGCTTGGCCAGGCCGCGGACCAGGTCCACCGCGGTGATCGCCGCCCCGTTGAGCCCGTAGACCTCCGCGAACGGATCGAGCCGCGGCATCTTGCCCTCGCCCCACAGCCAGATGCTCGTGGCCGGATTCTCCCCGAGGTCGCGCCGCACGACGTTCACGTCGTGCTCGGCGAGCATCCCCCGACTGCGGGAGATCAGATCCCGCAACGGCTCGGCGCCCTTGCCCGAGGGCAGGTGGTCGTCGGCCTTCTCGCCGAGGAGGTCGTGCGGCGGGGTGGTGCCCACCTTGCATTCCCCGCGATAGGTCATCAGGTGGCGGTAGCTGACGCCGGGGTAGAACCGCACGGGCAGGTCGCCGGCCAGGGCGTTCATCTCCTCGATCAGGGACGTCGCTTCCTTCGTGGAGATGTGCCCGGCCGAGTGGTCCTCCATGACGCCCTCGATGATCGTCACGAAGTTGCAGCGAAAGACCCACTCGTCCGCGGCGACCTCGAGCCCCTGGGCGGCCGCCTCCAGCGGCGCGCGCCCCGTGTACCACTTGCGGGGGTCGTAGCCGAGGACGGACAGGATCGCCACGTCCGAGCCGCAGGGCAGACCTTCGGGCACGTTGCGGACGGTGCCGACCTTGCCCTGTGCGGCCAGTGCGTCGATGTTCGGCTTGCTCGCCACGTCCAGCGGGGTCTTGCCGTCCAGCTCGTCCAGCGGCTGGTCCGCGGCGCCGTCGGGTATCACTATGGCATACTTCATGTTGGTGCCTGGTGGTTGGTAGGTAGTAGTTGGGGGTTGGTCGCTCGCGGCGGGTCGTTGGGCTACTGCCGCCCGTCGTCGGGCGGCACGTTCGCTTCGGCATCCTTGCGGCGTCGCAGGTATCCGATGTAACCGTTGAGCAGATTCAGAAGCGCCACGCCGTCCCGCTCCTTCATTCGTCGCAGCGCCTCGGCCTCAGCATAGTCCTCGTCCAGACACACAACATTTATCACCTCGACCCACCATCCACCAACTCCCACCTACCCAACTACAGTGCTTCCGGATGCTCATCCACGATCCCGATGCACACGCTGCCGGGCTCGATTTCGTCGAGGGCGTCGATCTGCTCCAGGGCGCGGCGGACGTTGCCTTCCTCGGCCTGGTCGGTCGTGATGACCACCGGCACGTGCCGGGCGGCCGTGGCGTGGGCGTACTCCGGCTCGTGCTGGAGGACCGAGTAGATGCTGATGTCGTGCTCGCCGAGGCGCGTGGCGATCTGGGCCAGCACGCCCGGGCGGTCCAGCGCCGTCACGCGGAGGTAGTACCGCATGCGGGCCGCGTCCGGGGGGAGCTGCTGGGCCGGCTCGGCGCGGTCCGGCCAGGCGGGCAGGGCCTCGAAGGTCCGCCCCGCCGTGCCCGTCGCCACGGCCGCGATGTCCGCGACGATGGCCGAGCCGGTCGGCATGCCGCCCGCCCCGCGTCCGTAGTACATCGTGTGCCCGGTGGCGTGCCCGTAGACGCTCACGGCGTTGAACGGCCCCGACACCCACGCCAGCGGATGCTCCTGCGAGATGAACGCCGGGCGGACGTGCAGCGACAGCCCGTCGTCCCGGTTGTGGGCGATGGCCAGCAGCTTGACGACGTAGCCCAATTCCGCCCCGTACCTCACATCGCTGAGGGCGAGCTGGTCGATGCCCTGGACCGGAATCGCCTCGAAGTCCACGTCCCGCCCGAACGCCAGCGACGCCAGGATCGCCAGCTTGTGCGCCGAGTCCGTGCCGGATACGTCCAGCGTCGGGTCCGCCTCCGCCAGTCCGTCCCGCTGGGCCTCGGACAGCGCGTCTGCATAGGTCTTGTTCTCCCACGCCATGGCCGTGAGGATGTAGTTGCACGTCCCGTTGACGATGCCGTAGAGCGCGTCGATGCGGTTGGCGATGAGCCCGCCGGTCAGCGCCCGCACGATGGGAATGCCCCCGGCGCAGCTCGCCTCGAAGGCGATGCACCGCCCGTGCTCGCGCGCCAAGGCATACAGCGCCCGGCCGTGATGCGCCAGCAACGCCTTGTTCGCGGTGACCACGTCCTTGCCCGCGGCCAGCGCCTTCTCGACGATCTCCCGCGCGACGGTCGTGCCGCCGACCAGCTCGACCACCACGCCCACGTCCGGGTCGTTCAGGGCGTCGTCCAGCTCCGTGCGGAACAGACCCTCGTCCAGACCCATCTCCCGCGCGTGCGTGAAGTCCAGTTCGACGATGTGCCGCAACTCCAGCTCCGGGCGAATCCGCCGCGAGAGCATCTCGCGGTCGCGCGTCAGGAGCGTGGCGGCCGCGCCGCCCACGGTCCCGCAGCCCACGATCGCCACGCCGAAGGTACTCGTTGCCTCGCTCGCCATGCGTTCGGTCTCCCTGCCCATCCGCCGGGCTCGGCCCAGGCGGGCAGGGCGGATCGTACGGGCGGCGCCGCACGAGTTCAAGCGGCGCCCAAGGCCGCCGGCCTACCGGTTCTGCTCGGACGGCCGCACCTCGTGCTCGTAGAAGAGCTTGGCGATGCGGTCCGACATGATGGCGCAGAGCTTGACGGTGAGGTCGTGGGCGTAGTCGGAGGACGTGTTGGTCGTCATGGGCGTCTCGACCGGCTCGATGGCGTAGCCCGCCGGGTCGTCGCCGGGCCCGAGCCGCTGACCCGAGGGAACGTCCAGCACCTTGACGGTCGCGGCCATGCGGCCCTTCCAGAGCCCCCCCGCCGGCGAGTCCTGGAGCGAGAATTCGTCGATGCGAACCAGGAGGACGAGGTCGGCGTCGAGCCGCTCGGCCGCGCTCACGGGCTCCAGGGCGCCGAGGCCGGCGTACGCGGCCAGATCGAGCTGCCGCTCGTACGGCACCGTCGCGTGCGTCACGTCCTCGGACTTCAGCCGCTCGTTCAACACCTCCGTGAGCTTGCGGGCGACGGAGTGCTCCGTCTCGTGACCGGCCGTTTCGACGAACACCAGCAGCTTGCGGTGCTCCGGCAATTCGTAGACCGCCTCCCGCGTCTGCGGCCTGTCGACCACGGAGGCGAGGAACCCCATCAGGTTCCCGCAGGAGGCCAGGCCCATCGACAGGGCCGCCAGGGACGCCACGGCAAACACGCGACGCGCGGTTCTCACGGGTCGATCTCCTGTTCGTGCTTGTAGAACTTCTTGGCGAGCTTATCGACGAACTGCCGCTCGGCCTCGTTGCGGATCCTGCGGACCTCCTCGCTGAGCATGCCGACCACGGCGTTCTCCGGATGGGCCACGCTGATCTTGTCCGACGACCAGACGCGGGCCGCCGACTCCGGCGCCGACGACTCGTACACCGACGCCTCGCCCGAGATCACCCCGCGGCAGAGCGTCGTGCTGCCGGGCTCCTGGAGCGAGTACTCGATCATCGAGACGAACAGCACGTACTCCGCGCCGAAGCGCTCCCCGAGTTCCGTCTTGTCCTCCGCGTCCCAGTACCGGTGCTCCCGCTGGTACTCCAGGACCTCCCGCGGCGGCACGACCTCGATGCCGTCCACCTTCTCCCGCAGCTCGTTGGCGATCCGCTCGGACAGGCGCGCCCGGGCGTCCGGGTACTCGAAATCCGTGCCCACGTCCGTGAAGACCAGGACGGCCACGCGCGAACCCGCCAGCTCCGGGCACGCGGCCTTCACCGTCCGCGTGCGGCTGGACGGGGCGAACACGTAGGTGATGAACTTGGCGATGTTGCAGCCGGGCAACACCAACCCGGCCGTCAACACGCTCAACAGCACAACTCGCTTGGTCATGGCTTGGCGTCCTTGAATGCGGCGGGAACCGCGGCGGGCGAGATCAGTGCGTCGGCAGCGTGCCGTTGAGCCGGCCGACGCCCAACACGATGAACCAGCCGGCGAACAGGCCCGCCAGCCCGGCCCACGCCCACCACAAACGCGGGCGGAGCCGCTCGATCACCGGGCGGGCCCGCACCGACTCGATCACGCCGACGACCGTCAGCATCGCCAGCCACACCGCGATCGCGATGCCGAACGGCTGGGCACGCCAGGCGAGCCCCACGCGGCCGTGGGTCATGGCCGACACCGACGTCGTCAGCCCGCAACTCGGGCACGGCCAGCCGGTCCGAACGCGGAACGAGCAGGCCGGCAGGTCGAGCTGCGTGTGCGTGCCGTAGCCGCACGCCCGGGGCTCCAGCGACGCCGCCACCAGCAGCACCGACAGGCAACACAACGCCAGCGCGCCCCCCCGCACCCGGTAGTACCCCTTGCCGGCCGCCTTGCGCAACGGCGCGTCGCCCACGGCCTCCTGGACGGTTTCGGTATGCATGGATGAGGTCGAGATGAAGCGATGATACGACCCTCGCTCCAGCCCGGTCAAGCCGCAGAGGCCCGAGAGCGCGGCCACATCGACTCTGAGATCGCCGCACCCGCGCGCCACGGACGTGTTCCCACGCCCGTGGAGGGCCATGCCGGTGTTCACACGGGCGCAGCATCGGCACGGCAACCGGGTCAACGAGTTCACGAGTCAACGAGTCAACGGATCAACGATCTACTGCAACTGCCAGCTCCGGCGCAGCAGCCACTCGCCGGTCATGAGCCCGACGAACGCCAGGAACAGCACCGTCAGCATTGGCCAGCCGTAGCTGCCCGGATACGTGACGCGCTTCGGCCCGCGGTCGGCCGGGCGCATGACCTCGGGAATGTGGATTCCCTCGACGAACTCCGCCAGCCGGTCGGCGCGTCCGGTCGGCCCGCCGCGCAGACGCACGTGCATCCCCGGACGACCGTCGGGCCCGCGGGACCGCGCCGCGGCGCGCGCGAGCAGATCGTGCCGTGCGGCCAGGTTCGCGGCCCGCCTCTCCGGCCTCGTTTCGCCGTCGGGCGGCTCGGGCACGATCAGCGGCAGCGCATCCTCGGCCAGTCGCTCGCCGGCGGCGTCCCGCGCGATCATGCGGATGCGGTACCGTCCCGGCCGGGGCGCCGGGAACTGCCCGCTCCAATGGTCGTCCTCCAGCTCGGGCGCCAGCGGCGGGCTTTGCACCGGCTCGCCGCCGTCTTCCGGCTCGAGGACGCACGCGACCGACGCCACCTCCACGCCCCCCGAGACGTGCGTGAACGCGCGGGCCGTCACGTTCTCGCCGGGATGAAAGGCCGTCCGCGACGGGGCCAGCGCCGCCAAGACCGCCGCGCCCTCCTCGCGACGCTTGGCCTCCGCGGCTGCCAGCCAGCGCACAAGCTGCGCCCAGAACCGGGCGTGCGGGCCCTCCTCGTCCATCGCCCGCATCCGCAGGTACCACTGCCAGGTCGTGTCGCCCGTGAACACCGCGCTGCGACCGACGCCGTAGTTCTGCACCGCCAGCGCGACCAGCGGCCGGGCGTCCGCCCCCCGCCGCGTCGGGTGCACCGCCAGCACGTCGGCGCCTTCCTTGGCCCGCTCGACGCGCGTGCAGCCCCGCAGCGGCGGCAGCGCCTCCCCGGCCGCGGGGGAATCCGCGCCGGGCGCGAGGAAATACTGCCGGATTCCCTCGAAGATCGGGTACTCCCGGCTGATCGGCGTCAGCTCGGGCACGAACCGCGTCATCTCCTGCCCTTGGTCGCGCCCGCCGAGCAGCACGGGCAGCGCCTGCTCGACCGGCGTGCCGCCGTAGCCGCCCGGCCCGAGCCCGCTGTGCCCGCCGAGCATCAGCAGCCCGCCGCCGTCGTTGACGAACGTGCGGATCCGCGCGAGCTGGTCCGGCGTGAGGAACGTGCGGTCGATGTCGCCGAGGATCAGCACGTCGAAGCGGCGGAAGTCCTCCTCCGTCCGCGGCAGCGAGGTCACCGCCGTGTCGCCCGGCGCGGCCCAGAAGCGGTCGTCCGCCACCCGCACGAGCGACATGAACTGCACGCTCGGGTCCGTCATCAGCGTGCGCCGGAGGTACTTGTACTCCGGGCGCATCGTGCCTTCGACGTACAGCACGCGCAGCCGCGGGCGGATCACCAGCGCGTGGACCTCCGCGGCGTGCTCATCCGGGCGGGCCGGCTCGCGCGGCGTGCGGGCCTCGACCCGCAACCGCCGAACGTCCGCCCCCGTTTCGTCCTCCTCGTCCGACGGGCGGGCCGTCCACTTCAACTCGACCTCCGCCTCCTCGCGCTCGCGCTGCGGGCGGAGCGTCGTCGAGTCCACCGGCGCCGTCGCGTCGCCCTCGAAAAGCCGCACCTCGACCGGCGTGCCCGCCAGCCCCTCCAGCGTCACGCGAACCTTCACGTTCGCCACGTGGTTCTCCATCACGCGCCGCGGCTGCACGGCCACCGACCGAATGCCCGCGGCCGCGTCCGTCGGCGGCCCCGGACGCTCGCTGCCCACCCCCGCGGCGTACACCGGCGCGCCGAGCCGCTCGGCCGCCCGGACGAGCGCGTCGCCCGCCTCCGGCTCGCCGGGGCGCTCCGCGCCGTCGGAAATCAGCACCACGGCCGCCAGGTCGCCGCCGGACTGCCCCCGCTCGACCGTCCGCAGGGCGTCCGCCAGGCGGGTGTCCTCCGCGCCGGGCGAGCGAGGGGTGATCTCCGCGAGCGTCTCGACGGCGTCGGCCGGGGTCGCCGACTCCGCGACGTGATACCACGCCGGGGCGAACCGCTCGCGGATCGCCGGCACGGCCGCGTTGAGCTGCTCGACGGCCCAGTCGTGCCGCACGCGTTCGTCGCCCGCCGCCCCCGACGGGCCCGGCACGTCCGCGCGGCCCATCGACGCCGAACGGTCCAGCACGACCGCCAGCGTCGGCTTGCCGCGCTCGTCCGCGCCGGGCTCGTACGTCCGGCTCACCGCCGGGCGAAACAGCACCAGCAGCAGCGCCAGGATCGCGGCGCACCGCATCGCCATCAGCGCCGAAAGGCGCCGTGATCCGAGCGAGGCGTAGACCGACCCGTAGAACAGACCCACCGCCAACGCGACCTCCGCCGCCAGCCCCGCCAACAGGCCGACCAGCAGCGGGTCGGCGTCCAGCCACCCGAGCGCGGCCAACGCCGCCACGCACGCCAGCGCCAGCAAACCGGCCGCCAACGCCGACAGCCGCCCGCGCCTCGCGTCCCCGGCGCGCAAGGCCAACAGCGCGTCGATCAGCAGCGCCGGCGCGGCGACCACCGGCCCGAGCGCCCCGGCCAGGCACAGCAGCCCGTACCGACGGCGGCCGCGGGCGATCTGCCACGCGCCCCAGCCCAGCAGCACGGCCGCGATGACCGCCAGCAGCCCCGCCAGCAGCATCAGCCGGCGCGAGCCCGAGAAGATGAGCGTCGTCGACGCCATGTCCGGATCAATGTACGTAGCGGAGGAACATTGCTCAATGGCGGGCCGGTGCGTCTGTCCTTCGACTCGTTGACCCGCTTGCCCGCCCAAGCCGTTGCCCGGCAAAGGAGCGATGACTTGTAGCGAAGGTCAGTGTTCCCCGCCATCTGACGGCCCCACGGGGCCTTCGCTTCGCTGCGGCTGCCGGGCTTGCACGGACGGCACGTCATCCATACGAGGTGGCATCCCGGCGCGCCGGGAGCTTGTCCAAGCGTGTTCCCATGCGCACGGCCGGAGCACCGTGCCGGTGTCGCCCCCCGGCCACCGAGAATGACGAATGCCGAATCAACGACGATGGCGGGAAGGGGTCGTCACTCGCCCTTGGGGCTTGTGTCGTCGTTCGGGTTTCGTCATTCGCAACGCCACGCCAGCGCGCCGGTCGGGCAGACGGCGACGCACTCCTCGGCCGACGCGGTGATCGCCTCGGCCAGCGTGTGCCCCAGCGGGGGGCGGACGCGGACACCGAAGCCCCGCCCGACGAAGGCCATGCCGACCGGCTCGCCGCGGTTTGCGGTCACCTGCACGCACAGCCCGCACGAGATGCACTTGCCCGGCTCGTAGATGACCCGCGGGTGGTCCGCGAGGAGCTCCAGCTCCCGCCGCTCGCCCGCGTGGCTCTGTTTGGCCCCGAGCGCCTCGGCCCAGTCGCGGAGCTTGCAGTCGTCCGCGGCCCGGCAGTCGCAGTGGAGGCAACGGGCGGCCTCGGCGCGGGCCTCTGCGTCGGCATAGCCGCCGCCCTCGCGGCCGGGCCGGACGCGCCCGCCCGCGCTGACCTGAGCGACCAGTCGGGCGAGTTCTTCGTCCCGCAACCGCCCCATGTGCGTCGAGAACGCCCGCGGCGGCGGGCCCGCGACCCGCTCGATGCCGCGTTCGCTCGCGACGCGGGCCGCGCAGCGCAGCAGAAGCTCGATGGCCACGGGCTCGTCGTGCCGCGCGCGGCGGCAGGCGCGCTCCGCACGCGAGGCGTCGATCCGCGCGCACGGGCCGATCATCGTGGCGGCCGCCTCGAACTCGCCCGCGGCGATGTGGCGGATCAGCCGCGGGATATGCACGACGCCCGCGCTGTCCGGCCGGGGCGGGCCGAACTCGACCGGCACGAGTTGGCACGGCGCGTCGCAGTCGCCGAGGTGCTCGCTGAGCAGCAGCTCGACCGCCTCGCGCCGGGCCGTGCGGACCTGCTCGTCCGTCTCGCTCGCCACGACCATGCCGTCCTCGCACGCCACGGCGCACGCGGGCACGAGCCGGCCCCACCCGGCGACCTTCACGACGCAAGCCATGCAGGAGGTCCGCGGCTCGAGGCCCTCGGCGAAGCACAGGGCGGGGATGTCAATGCCGGCCTGCCGTGCGGCCTGGAGGATCGTCGCGCCCTGGGGCACGGCAAGCGTCTTGTCATCTATCGTAATACTGGGCATTCTCTTCTCACCACGGAGGGTACGCAGAGCACCGAGTCAAGCATGGGGGGCATAGCCGTTGACCATTCGGTGCACGCCGTCGCCCAACCCCGGTACATTGCAGTTCATCAGCAGGCCGAGCCGCAGCCCGGCGAGCTTCAGGCAGGTCAGTAGCTGGGCGCGATGGATATCCTCGATATCCCGCGTTGACTGCAACTCGCCCAAGACCGCCCCATCGACCAACAGGTCGACGCGGTATCCGCAGTCGACCTCCAGCCCACGATACGACACGGGCAGCCCCTTCTGTCGCTCCACGACGTGGTCGCCTTCAACGAGTTCGTGCGCCAGGCACGCTTCGTACGTGGACTCGAGCAGCCCCGGTCCCGGCGCCTTGTGCATCTCGATGGTTGCCCCGATGATCGCTTCGCTGATCGAGTTCAGCTCCCGGAGGCCCGTCGCCGGCCTGGCGGCCGCCCGTCGTCGTGACTCGCCGTTCGCTTGCTTCACTCGGTGCCCCTCTGCGTGCTCTGTGGTGAACCGGCCGTCATTCTACCGTAACCGCATCCGCCGGGCACACCGACCGGCACGTCCCGCAGCGGACACATTTGTCCTGGTCGATCTCGTGCCGCTCATGCGGGCGCGGGGCGATGGCGTCGGCCGGGCAGTGCTGGGCGCATCGCGTGCAGCCGATGCAGTCCTCGGTGATCTCGTAGCGGATCAGCGCGCGGCACTTGGCGGCCGGGCATCGGCACCGCTCGTGGGCCTCGTATTCATCGCGAAAGTGCTCGATCGTCGAGAGCACCGGGTTCGGGGCGGTCCGGCCGAGCCCGCACAAACTGCTGCCCGCCACCACGCCGGCGATCCGCTCGAGCCGCTCGATGTCGCCCTCGCGCCCCTCACCCTCGCACAGCCGCGTGAGAACCTCCAGCATACGCCGTGTGCCGACGCGGCACGGCGTGCACTTGCCGCAGGACTGGTCCTGCGTGAACTCCAAGAAGTAGCGGGCGATGTCCACCATGCAGTCCGTCTCGTCGAGCACGACCATGCCGCCGGAGCCCATCATCGCCCCGGCGCGGGCGAGGGCCTCGTAGTCGACGGTAATGTCGGCCATGCTCGCCGGCACGCAGCCGCCGCTCGGCCCGCCGACCTGCACGGCCTTGAGCTCGCCCCCGCCGGCGACGCCGCCGCCGATGTCCTCGACGATCTCGCGGAGCGTCGTGCCCATCGGCACCTCGATCAACCCGCCCCGGACGACCTTGCCCGCCAGGGCGAAGACCTTCGTGCCGCGCGAGCCGTCCGTGCCGTGTGCGGCGAAGGCCTCCGCGCCGTTTCGGAAGATCCACGGCAGCACGGAGCATGTCTCGATGTTGTTGATCAGCGTCGGGTAACCCCACAGCCCCTGCCGCGATGGATACGGCGGGCGCAGCCGCGGCATGCCCCGCCGGCCCTCGATCGACGCCAGCAACGCCGTCTCCTCCCCGCAGACGAACGCCCCGGCCGCCTCCATCACGCGGAATTCGAACGAAAAGCCGCTACCGAGGATGTCCGCGCCCAGCAGGTTCCGCTCGCGGCACCTGGCGACGGCCTCGTTCATCCGCTCGACCGCCAGCGGGTACTCCGCGCGGATATAGACGTAGCCCGTGTGCGCGCCGACCGCGTAGGCCGCCAGCAGAGCGCCCTCGATGACGCGGTACGGCTGGGCCTCGAGCAGCATGCGGTCCATGAACGCGCCCGGGTCGCCCTCGTCCCCGTTGCACACGACGTACTTATCCCGGCCGGGGGCATCGCGGACGGCGAGCCACTTGTCCGCCGTCGGGTAGCCGGCCCCGCCCCGCCCGCGAAGGCCCGCGGCGCGGACCTCCGACAGCATCCACTCCGGCTCGCCGTATTCCAGACAGCGCCGCAGGGCGACGAAGCCGTCGTGCCGCTCGTACTCGTCCAGGTCCGTCGGGCGGGCCTGCCCGCAGTACTCCGTGGCGATGCGGACCTGCCGCTCGTCGAACTGCTTCAGCGACGGGTGGTGCGGCCGCAGGGCCCCGCCGGCGGGCTCGGCCCAGGCCTCGTCGGTCAGCAGGCGCTCGAGCCCCGCGCGCACGGCCGTGCGCGCACGTCGCAGCAGCCCGCGGGCGGGGAAGTGCCGTCGGACGATGTCCTCGGCCTCGTCGGGGCGGACCTGCTGGTACGTGACCGGGTCGCCCTCGACCGGCCGGACCTCGACGATCGGCTCGAGGTAGGTCTTGCCCCAGCAGCCAACGGGCTTGAGCACGGCCGGGGCGTTGGTTCGGCGGACCGCGTCCGCCAGCGCCCGCGCCACGTGTCGCGCCCCGCTGGCGACGCAGCAGGTGTCCATGCTGATGCGGATCTCGCCGGCCGGCTCTCCGGTCGCCTCGGGCAGCGCCGACGCGCTCGCCTGGCCCGCGCCGGCGAGGAAGTCGTCGATGACCTCGCCCACGCGCTCGGGGCCGACGTGCCCGTAGATCGCCTCGCCGATCTGCACTGCGGGGGCGAGCATGCAGCAGCCGAGGCAGGCGACCTTCTCGACGGTGAAGCGGCGGTCGGCGTCCGTGTCTTGCCCCTCGGGGATGGCCAGGTGCTCGCGGAAGGCGTCGTGGACGCGCTCGGCGCCCTTCACGTGGCATGCGGTTCCGACGCACACGCGGATGCGGTCGCGCCCGGCGGGCGTCAGGCGAAACTGCGTGTAGAACGTCGCCACGCCGGTGAGGTCCGCCCGGGTGATTTCCGTCCGCTCGCAAATCCGCTCCATGGCCTCGGTCGGGAGGTAGCCGTAGCGCTCCTGCAACGCCTGGAGCAGCGGAATCGTCGCGCTGCGACCGCTCCCGTGCAGGGCTATCTGTTGGTCCAGGAATGTCGCGTCAGGATCGGTCATGGCTTCTCGGGTCGAGGGTGCGCAAAGGCGTTTGGGCATGCGACACCATGGATCAATCCCCACCTATGCAGAACAAGTGCGTCTCGCCGCGGATATAGATGCGCCCGTCCTGGAAGGCGAGCGAGCCGTGGACCGGCTCGCCGAGCGGGCAGACGGCCACGTCGGCGGTGATCCACTCGAAGGTCTCGTAGTTCTCCAGGACCGCGCCCTTGGGCAGTCCCTCTCGGGGCTCGTCCGGGCTCCGGGCCTCCGAGAAATCGAACGGCCCGGCGCCGACGACGTACGTCACGCCGTCGGTACTCGTGAGGTACAGCTTGTCGCCGACGAGCGAGGGCGAGGCATTGAATGGCTCGCCGAACTCGCGCACCCACAGGATCGAGCCGCTGTCCAGATCGTAGCAGCCCAGCGTGCCCCAACTCGTCAGTACGTAGACGCGCCGGCCGTCGGTCACCGGGCTGGTCACTTCCGGCACGACGGCGTCGGCCTGCCAGACGACGCGATCGTCGCCCTCCTCCAGTTCCGGCTCCGGCCGGAGGAGGTACACGCTGGCGTTCGGCGCCGCCGCGACGATCTTGCCGTCCGCGACGATCGGCGACGGCGCGGGGTCGGCGCCCATGAGTTCGGCCTTCCACAGGATCTCGCCGGTCGACGGATCGTGAGCGATGACGTACGGGTTGCTCAGCGTGAGAAGTTGCTCTCGCCCGCCGACCTCGGCCACGATCGGCGAGGTCCAGGAGTCCCGCACGGGCCGCTTGACCGAGACAAGCGTCTCGCCGTCGGCCGGGTCGAGGATCAGCAGTTTGGAGGCCCACGTGTCGGGGTCCTCCTTGTCAAACACCTCGGCCGCCTGGTCGTATTGCACGAGCAGTCGCCCCTCGTGAATGACCAGCGACGTGGCGAAGCCGTAGAGGTTCTCGGGCGTGCCGAGGTTCCGGGCCCAGAGCTCGTTGCCGTCGAAGTCGAAGCACGCCAGGTCCCCCGTGGGGAAGATCGCGCAGACGTACCGGCCGTCCGTCACCGGAGTGGCGGCGGCCCAGCCCGTGCCCATGGCCTCGTCGAACTCGGGCGTGAGCCCTTCCGCCTCCACCGGCCGGCGCCACAGGAGTTTGCCGTCGGCCGTGGAGAAGCAATACACCTCGCGCTCGTCCTTGGTCGCACCGGTCAGGAAGATGCGGTCGCCCCAGACGATCGGCGAACTCTTGCCCGGCAGCGAGATCTCGTCGGAACGCCACAGGACGCCCTCGCCCGTCTCACCGTTCCACGCGCTCGGGATGCTCTCGCGCCCGGCGATGCCCGCGCCGCCCGGCCCGCGGAAGCGCGGCCAGGGGGCCTGCTCGGCCTGCGCCACGTCCGGGGGGGGCCGTTCGGGCACCGGCGGCGGCTCGAGCGGCGCCAGCGGCGGCTCGCGCAGGGCGGCCCACACAACGCCCCCCGCCACGCCCGCCAGCGTGAGCCCGACCGCCAGTCGGCCGAGCCGCGCGTTTGCGCTCGCCTCGTCGCGCGTCGGGGACCGGCCCCCGGGCGCCGCCCGGCGCCGCGAGAGCCACAGCGCCACCCCGCCCGCGAGCAGCGCCACGCCGCCGGAGATGCCGACGACGTACGCGCCCGACGCGAGGCGCCGCCGGCGCTCGAAGTACCGCTCACGGAGCTCGGCGTCCAGTTGCCGCAGCTCGGCGATGATCGGCTGCCGTGCGGCCTCGTCGCTCAGGGGCGTTTCGGCGAGTTTGCGCTTGAGTGCCAGCCAGCGGGGCGAGTCCAGCGGATGCTCCGCCCGGCCGCGCATGCCAACGGCAAACATGTACCCGGCCGCGCCGAGCGCCACCACGGCCGCGAGGGCCGCCGTCGCCACCGCCGCCGTGTACGCGCTCGGCCGCCCGCTTTGTTCCTGCGCGGGGATCACTTCGCCTCCAGCTTGCGGGCCTGCCTGCGCTGCTTGCGCTCCTGCCGCCGGACGTGGTCCACCGGGCAGCTTGCGTAGCACCGGCCGCAGGACAGGCAGATCGCCCGGTCGGGCTCGTAATCCTCCTGGCGCCGCCGGACGGAGAGCGAGACGAGCTTGAGCCCGACGATGAGCCCCAGCGCGCCGCCCGCGACCGGCGCGGCCCAGTCGAAGCTCGTACGGATCGCGCGTGCGTGGGCGAACAGCATGTCGGCCGGGATGTCCAGCTTGTTGAACGCCTCCGTGGGCTCGGAATCGCCTTTGACCTTGCCCCCATGCCGCGTCATCTCGGCCCGGACCGCCTCGGCCTGCGTGATGATCGGATGCATGCGGGACAGCGGCTCGGACGCGAGCCACCCCAGCCCGGCGCCCCCGGCCGTGACGAGCGGCACGAGCAGCAGCATCGCCGCCAGCGTCGCCTTGCCGCGCGACCGCGGGCGCGGCGGGCCGCCCGTGTTCGGCTTGCGGATCGCACCGTAGGGGCAACTGTCCTCGCACAGGCGACAGTGGATGCACTCATCCGGAGTGATGGTCGTCTTCCGCCATGACAGCCGCGAGAGCGGCCGGAGAATCGCCCCGTACGGGCACACGAAGCGGCAATACGGTCGGGCGAGGAAGATACCCGCGACCAGGAACGCCGCCCCGACCAGCAGCAGGATCGTCGCCCCGCTCAGCCGGAACATGCCCACGAACGGATCGTACCGGCAGATGATGTACGCGCTGCCGGTGCTCGCCAGCAGCACGGCCGTGGCGATATACGCCCACGGCAGCATGCCGAGCCCGTGGCCGAGCCATTCCGGGATCTGCACCGGGCGGACCGCGACGGCCTCCTGGATCGCCCCGAGGGGGCACACGGCCGCACAGAAGGTCCGCCCGAACAGCAGCGTCGCCACGAGCGGCAGCAGGAAGAACGCCACGACGACCCACGGCACGCCGTGGGCGAAGCGCAGCACCGGCCGCATCTCGACGGTCACCAGCTCGCCCAGCGGCACGGGCGGCTGGTCGGGCTCGGTCGCCGGCACGCGGGCCATGCCCACGCGGGCGAAGGTCTGCTTGCTCTCGGGCCCGACCCAGAAAGACAAGGCGGCGGCCGGTCCCTCTCCGCCCGGCTCGGCCGCCGTGAACTCGCCGACGCGGTCCCGGAGCGCCCGCGCGATGCCCTCGACGGGAACGCCCTTGGCCTCGGCTGCGGCCGTGTCGGGGCGGACCTCCGCGCGGACGTCGAAGACCGGGCTGACGTGCTGGATGGCGCCGATCGGGCAGACGCACCCCTTGCGGTAGAAGCCGAAGTACCCCAGCGCCAGCAGCGTCAGCACGAGCAGGCCCCAGCGGCTGCGGAGCCGGAGCGCCAGGAAGCTCGCCGCGCCGAGGAAGGCGACCAGAACGATCGTGTCTACGATCTCCATCGTAGACGTCCGGGACTCGGCGTGCTCGGTGTCCGGCTGCTGGTAGTCCGGCGGCATCCGGGGCACGCTGTAGCGCTGCTCGGCCAGAGCCGCGCCGGCAAGCACCAACACGCCCGCCAGAAGTGCCCACCGCTTCCGGCCGGTCATGCCTTGCCTTCCTTGCCGCCCTCGGCCGCATCGCCCTTGTGCAGGTACGGGCGGTCGGCCGGCACGCGGCGGAACGCCTGCGACGGGCAGGCCGCGGCGATCGAGCACTCGCTGCAATTCACGCAGATATCGTGGCGGACCTGGAGGTAGAGCGAGCCGTTGCCGGCCTGGTTGCAGCCCTTGACGCATCGGGCGCAGCCGATGCACTTGTCCTCGTCGATCACGTAGTCGAAGTGCTGCTGCCGAATGTGCCTGCGCTGGATGGCGCCGGTCGGGCAGAGCTGGTGCTCGGCGCCCGCCCCCGCGTGCGAGCCGGGCTTCAGCTCGTAGTAGCCGAAGCAGAAGTCGCACCGCCCGCACAGCTCGTAGGCGTGGACGCACCGCACGGCCGAGGGCTCCAGCACGCACTCCGTCGCGCAGCGCCCGCAGTGCACGCATGCGGCCGGGTCGATCTGCCAGACGCGACGCTCGCCGCCGGACGCGCCCGCCCGCAAGCCCTTCAGGCCGCCGGTGGCGCTGCGGCGCGCCAGCAGCCACGCGCCCGCGCCGGCCAGGCCGGCAATGCACCCCGCGCGCAACCCGCCGCGGAGCACGTCACGGCGCGTCAGCGGCTTGCTGTCCCGGGCGGGGTCGCTCATGTTGGCTTGCCTCTGTATCTGCGGGCGGGGCCCAGTTCGCAGCCGCTCAAGGCCGAGCAGCCGCCGCAACGCGCCTCGTTGATGCACCGCCCGGGCGAGGGGTCGTCCTCGGCACCCAGCAGCGCCCACGCCGCCACGGCCAACCCCGCCCCGACGCCGAGGCGCGCGGCCGCCCGCAGCGCCTCGCGGCGCGTCAGTCGCGACTCGTTCGTTCGTTTCTGCGCCATGCCCTTCTCGTTCGTTCCGGAAAAGGGGACAGGCAACTTTTTGCCGGCCGCTCCCATTGCCTCACGAGCAAGCCGCATTTCACGAAAAGCAGCCCGTCCTCTTTCCGGTCTCACCTCACATCAAACACGCGCACTTCGCACGTGGCCCGGTCGAGCACGTAGATACGGCCGTCCTCGACGGCCAGGTCCAGCCCGACGCGGTCCATCTCGCCGCGCGCCGCGGCGTTGCGCTGTGCCTCGAACGCATCCGGCCCGGCCACGACGCTGGCCAGCGCCCCGCGGCGGTCGCCGGTGTCCGCATGGAACACCTTCACGGTAGGCAGCGCCTTCTCGGCCGTGACGATCCGGCCATCCGGAAAGACCGCCAGGGAGATCGGGTTGCAGCAGCCGGCGAAGCCCGTCGCCGCGGGCGAACTCTCGCCCCATTCGAAGCGCATCCGGCGCTCGCCATCGTACGCCTCGACAAGCCGCATGCCGGTGTGGCCGACGCGCAGCCATTGGCCGTCGCCCTCGCCGGCCGGAGCCCAGACAACCGGAAAGTACGCACTGGGCACCATGAACCCCTCGGCCGTGCCGACCGGCTCGCCCGATGGCTCGTGCCAACGGACCATCCCCTCGCGCGTCTCGCGATGCCAGGCGGAGACCGCCACGCCGCCCGACCCGACGGAGATGCCGGTGACGAGGTAGCCCCCCGCCAGATCGGACACGAGCTCCCATTCCGACCCCATGCCCGAAGCATCCGCCCCGTCGCCATGCAACCGTCGCGCCTTCACGGCATGCGGCAGGCCGGCGTACAACGTGCCGTCCCGAACGGCCACGCAGCCGACGCGCCCGCTGACCGAGAAGTCCCGTACGACCTTCCCGGCCGCAAGATCAAGAACGCGGACGAGGCCGTCGCCGCCGACGTACGCCCGGCCGTGCGCGACCGCCAGGCCGCGCGGGCTCTCCAGCCCCGTGTCGACTTGCCCGACCTCTCGCCAAGTCAGAAGGGTCGGAGGAATTTCGCGTTCGTAGTCCTGTTGCGCGTTCGGGGCCGGCCCGCGGTCCTGCACCGCCACGGCCGCGACGATGCCCGCCACGACCAGCGCGACAGCCACGCCTCCCGCCAATATGCCATGCTTCCGCGTCAAGGGATGAGCGCTCCGCCGCCTATTAGACGAAATCCGCCCGCCCCGCGTCCATGCCGAGTCGCCGCCGGGGAACAGAGGAAACAGAGTAGCAGCTCGTACGGCACTGGCTCGATGCCCTCCGGGGCGTCACGAGACGGCCGCGCGAAAGCCCGCTGTTCCTCCGCTTCCTTCGCTCCCTCCGCGGCTGCCCCTATTCCGCCGACAGGTCCAGGCAGCGCATGCGGGTGAAGTCTCGCACGATGAGCTTGTCGCCGGCCACGGCCGGCGGGCCCCAGGCCTCTTTGCCCCGCGGGAAGACCTCCGCATGGGCGAGCCGCTCGTAGCCGGCCGGCGTGGCGCGGGCCATGGTCAGCACGCCGCTGTCGTTCATGGCGAGGATCTTCCCGTCGGCGATGACGTAGGGGCCCCACTTGAAGCGGTCGCGCTTGCCGCTGGCCCACTTGATCTCGCCCTCGGGGCTCATGCAGACGAGCTGGCCGGTCAGGCCGCTCTTGCCCGCGGGCATCACGCCGTACACGTGGCCGGGGTCGTCCGGGGACGACCGGTAGAAGATCGGCGTCTGCTGGTACGCCCCGAACTGCTCAGGCGTGAAGCGGCGCTCCTGCTCGGCCACGATTCGCCCGTTCACCTCGCGCAGTCGGATCAGCACGCTGCCCGCCTGATAGCCCGCGGCGCAAAGGATGCGCCCGTCGCCGCAGTCGATCGGCGCGGGGATGTTGGCCGGCGCGACCGCCCACGGCTCGTAGGTCCACAGGATTTCGCCCGTGTCGCGTTCGATGCCGACCACGCCCTTGCCCGCGGGGTAGACGTACATGTTCCACGTCCGCGTCTCCCCGGTGAAGCTCATCGGCGTGATGGACGAGTGCGTCATCTGCCAGCCGTGGGGGTTCTCCGCCACCCAGCGGAGCTTGGGCGCCTTCGTGCCGTCGGCGCGGGGCTCGCCCGGCTCGCACCACGCGGCGATCATCAGCGAAGTCCCGCCCGGCGCAATGACAGCGTACTCCCGGCCGTCCTCGGTGCGGTCGATCAGCGGGCACTGCCCGGCGTACCACTTGGGGACCTCGGCCTCGTATTCCTGGACGAGGTCGATGCTCCAGAGGTACTCGCCCTCGGCATCCGTGCAGAGCACGTGGCAGGCGGGCGAGAAGGCCACGACGTGCTCGTCCGTGGCGGCGGGGATCGTCCGCGAGTAGCCATGGTCGTCGGGGATGTCCATCTTGTAGTAGCGGCGCCAGATCTCCTCGCCGTCGTCGAGCGACAGGCATCGGAGGACGTCGCCTTTACGATCCTCGTCGTAGTCGAGCACGTAGACCTTGCCGTCGCGGACGGCCGCGCCGCCGTAGCCGTCGCCCAGCTCGACCTCCCACAGGACGGGCGGGCCGCCGGCGGGCCAGCTCTCGGCCAGGGGCGGGCCGTCCGGGCGGATGCCGTCGCGGTTCGGTCCGCGGAAGCCGGGCCAGTCCGGCGGCGTTGGGCCCGGCGCCACCTCGCCCGGGCCCTCGGCCCGACGGCCGGGGAACTCCGCGGGGAAGTACATCGGAACAGGCGCCATGCCGGTCCGCCGCGGCAGCTCGACGGAGCCGCTCAGCCAGAGGCCGACCGCCACGGCCGCCGCGACGGCGACCCCCGCCGGAATGACCCATGCTTGCGGGCGTAGCTTCATAGGTTCCATATTAGACAACGGAGGGGGCGGGTTCGACGTTCGATGTCCGACGCGGCGGCGTGAGATGCCAGGAACATGGCTGGGCAGGCCAGCCATGCCACGCCGCCGGGTTGCCGCCCGCCGGGCGGCCGGTATCTCCTATCATGTGGGGGAGGTGCAAACATGAGACGCCTTGGCGCCATTTTGATCCTTCTCGCAACGGCGGCGATCGCCGGCGAGCCCCACCGCGCAACACGGCCGGGCGGGGAGACGGACGATCCCCCGGGCGGGGCGCGCCCGGCCGGTTGGGCCCTCCACCGGGGCAACCGGCAGCTTACCGGCGTGGCGCCGGGGACGCTCTCGGCCGACCTGCACCTGAAGTGGACCTTCCCCATCTCCCGCCCGGCGAACTCGTCTCCCGTCGTCGCGGGCGGGCGCGTCTACGTCGGCACCGACGATGGCAAGGTGCTCGCGATCGACCCGGGATCGGGCGACGAGGTCTGGTCGCGCGACGTCGGCGCAGGCGTCGGTGCCCCGCCGACCGTCCACGACGGCCGGCTGTACGTCGGCGACGAGGACGGCACGCTGCACTGCCTGGCTGCCGCCGACGGCGAGCCGCTGTGGACCTACCCGACGGACGGCGAGATCGCCGGCGCCGCCAACTGGGCGTACGTGACGGATGACGAGGGAGAGGAGCACTTGCGCATCCTCGTCGGCAGTTGGGACTTCCACCTGCATTGCGTGGACGCCGACGGCAAGCGGGTATGGGCGTACGAAACCGAGAACTACATCAACGGCACGCCGGCGGTCGTCGACGGCGTGGCCGTCTTCGGCGGCTGCGACCGGAACGTCTACGCCGTGGCGGTGGCGGACGGATCCGAGCGGGGACGCGTGGACACCGGCTCGTACATCGCCGCGTCCGTAGCCGCCGACGGTTCGGAGGCGTACGTCGGCCACTTCGGCGGACGGGTCGTTCGCGTGGACCTGGAGGCCGGCGAGATCGTGTGGGAGTACGGCGAGGGGGACAAGCCGTTCTTCTCCGCCCCCGCCCTGGCCGGCGACCGGATCGTGATCGGCTCCCGCGACGACCACGTCCATTGCTTCGCGCGAGACAACGGCGATCGCCTGTGGACCTTTCGCACGGGCGGCATGGTGGACGCCTCGCCGGTGATTTGCGACGGTAAGGTCGTCGCCGGCTCGGACGACGGCAAGGTCTACCTGCTCGACCTCGCCGACGGTACGGAGCTGTGGTCGCACCCGCTGCGCGACCGCATCACGACCTCTCCGGCCGTGGCGAACGGGCAGGTGCTCGTCGCCTGCGACGACGGCAAGCTCTACTGCTTCGGCCCGCGCGGGCCGGGCGAGGACGAGGACGCCGAAACCCCGCCTGCCCCGGAGGACACGAGCGAACCGTGAAGATCATCCAGCTCATCCCCGGCTCGGGCGACAACTTCTACTGCGAGAACTGCCTGCGGGACAACGCGGTCACCGCGGCCCTGCGCCGCGCCGGACACGAGGTGGACATCCTGCCGCTGTACCTGCCGCCGACGACGGAGGGGCTGGACCGGCCGGTCGAGTCGCCGATCTTCTTCGGGGGCATCAACGCGTACTTGCAGCAGAAGAGCGCCCTGTTTCGCCGGACGCCGCGTTGGCTCGACGCGGCGCTCGACGCCCGCCCGCTGCTGCGATGGGCGGGCAAGCACGCGGGCATGACGAGCCCGCGGGACCTCGGCGAGATGACGCTGTCCATGCTGCGCGGCGAGGAAGGGCGGCAGGCCAAGGAACTGGACCGGCTGGTCGAGTTCCTCGCCGGGCGCGAGCGGCCGGACGTGGCGGTGCTGTCCAACGCGCTGCTGGCCGGGCTGGCCCGGCGAATCGTCCGCGAGCTGGGCGTGCCGGTGGTCTGCTGGCTGCAGGACGAGGACGGCTTCCTCGACTCGCTGCCCGAGCCCTACGACGCGCAATCCTGGCGGACGCTGGCGGACCGGGCGGGCGACATCGCGGGCTTCCTCGGCCCGACGCGGTACTACGCGGACGTGATGACGCGGCGGCTGGGGCTGCCGCCCGAGCGCGTGCACATCGTACACAACGGCATCGACGTGGCCGGCTTCGCCCCCTCGCCCGCACGGCCGGACCCGCCGGCGATCGGCTTCCTGGCCCACATGTCCCGCCCGAAGGGGCTGGACCTTCTGGCCGAGGCGTACATCAAGCTGCGCCAGCGGCACCCCGGGCTCAAACTCCGCATGGCCGGGGGCAAGACGGGCGCGGATGATAAATACCTTGTCGAGGTGGCTCAGCGGCTGGCCGAGGCGGGCGCGGGCGACGGCGCCGAGTTCGTGCCGGGTCTGGAGCGCGAGACGCGGGCGGAATTCCTGCGGTCGCTCTCGGTGCTGTCCGTGCCGACGCGCGGCGGCGAGGCGTTCGGGCTGTACGTGCTGGAGTCGCTGGCCGCCGGCGTGCCGCTCGTGCTGCCGAGGCATGGCTCGTTCCCCGAGCTGATCGAGGCGACCGGCGGCGGGATCCTGTGCGAGCCGAACGACGCGGACTCCCTCGCGGCCGCGCTGGATGAGGTGCTGAGCGATCCCGAGCGGGCGGGCGCGCTGGCCGCGGCCGGGCGGGAGGCGGTGCGGCGGGAATTCGCGGCCGAGCGCGTGGCGGAGCGGTTCGTCGCCGTCTGCGAGCAGGTCGCCGGAGAGCGAACGAGGACGACATGACCGACAACGGCCCCCTGCTGGAGTTGCGGAACGTCACCAAGCGCTACGACGCGCCCGGCGGCGGGCCGGGCGTGACCGTGCTTGAAGGCGTCTGCCTTACGCTGCCCGCCGGCGGGCGGCTGACGGTGACCGGCCCGTCCGGCTCGGGCAAGAGCACGCTGCTGAATCTGATCGGCGCGCTGGACCGCCCGACGGAAGGCGCAGTGACTCTGGCCGGGCAGGACCTCGCAGCACAGAACGACCGGCGACTCGCGACCCTCCGCAACGTGGAAGTCGGCTTCGTCTTCCAGCTCCATCACCTCCTGCCGCAATGCAGCGTGTGGGAGAACGTGCTGATCCCGACGCTCCCCAAGGGCGGGCCCGGCGAGCAGACCAGCGACCGGGCGCGGCGGCTGCTGGAGCGCGTCGGCCTGGCCGAGCGGCTGGAGCACCGCCCCGGGCAGCTCTCCGGCGGCGAGCGGCAGCGAGTCGCGCTCGTGCGGGCGCTGGTCAACGGGCCGCGGCTGCTGCTGGCCGACGAGCCCACCGGCTCGCTCGACCGCACGGCCGCCGACGGCCTGGCGGCGCTGCTGGGCGAGTTGAACGAGGAAGAGGGCGTGGCGCTGATCGTCGCGACGCACTCGATGCGCCTGGCTGGACAGGTCGGCAACGTCCGGGCCCTGCGCGACGGGCGCCTGGGCGAGCCGGGTGAGTCCGGGCCCGCACCACAGGAGCCCGCCGGATGAATCGCCGGACGCTGATCGGACGTTCGCTGCGCCACTACTGGCGGACGCACGTCGGCGTCACGCTGGCGGCGGCCGTCGCCACGGCCGTGCTGGTCGGAGCCCTGCTCGTCGGCGACTCCGTACGCGGGTCGTTGCGGGCACAGGCGCTGGCCCGCCTGGGCGGCGTGCATCTGGCGATGGAAACGCCGAACCGCTTCTTCCGCGAGGAGCTGTCGGCCGAACTGGCGGGCGAGCTCGATGCCGACGTCGCCCCGGCGCTGGCGCTGAGCGGCTCGGCCCAAGCCGGCGACGCGTACGCCGGCGGCGTGCGCATCCTCGGCGTGGACGATCGGTTCTGGTGGGTGGGGCGGTCGAAGCTGCGGCTCGACGCCGACAGTCCCTCCGTGGTCGTCAACCGCCGCCTGGCCGAGCGGCTGGGCGTCGAGCCGGGCGGGACGGTCACGCTTCGCTTCGCCCGCCCGGACCCGCTGACGCGCGACGCGGCGCTGGCGTCCGACGCGCGGGACCGCAACCGGGACTTCGTCCGGGCCGAGCTGGCCGTGCGGGCCGTGGCCGGGGAGGACGACTTCGGGCGTTTCGACCTGCGGGCCAACCAGGTCGCGCCCTACAACGCCTTCGTGCCGCTGTCCTGGCTCCAGGAGCAGGCGGAGTTGGCGCCCGATGAACGCGAAGGTCGCGCCCACACGCGCGCGAACCTGCTGCTCGTCGGCGAGGGCGCATCGCTTGAGGACGCCGCGTCGGCCCTGCGCCGGCACTGGACGCTCGCCGACGCCGAGGCCGAGCTCCGAACGCTGCCGCACCAAGGCGACGAGCCGCGATCGCTGGAGCTGCGCAGCCGACGGGTGTTCCTGCCCCGCCCCCTGGCGGACGCGGCCGCCCGAGCCAACGCCCCGGCGCTCGGCGTGTTCACCTACCTGGCCAACGAGCTGCGCGGGCCCGAGGGGGCGATGCCGTACTCGATGGTGACGGCCTTGGGCTTCTTGAACTCCCGGCCGGCGGAGGCGGCCATGCCCGACGACCCGGCCTGGCGGATTGCCGCGTCGCTCGAGGGCAAGGCCCGCATCAACACGTACCTCGCCGAGCAGCTCACCGGCTCGCCGGATGCAACGCCGGACCGGCTTGCAATGCGGTACTTCGCCATGTCCGGCGGGGACCTGGCGGAGCGGACCGAGACGCTTGACGTGGCCGCGCCGCCCGTCGAGCTGCCCGCGCCGCCCCGCGGCGCCGAGGGCATCCTGCTGCGCCGGCTGACGCCCTCGCTGCCCGCCTTGCCGGAGGATGCGACCTTCACCGATCTGCCGAAACTCGGCACGCGGATCGACAAGTCGGTAATCGATGAACACGCGGCCCAGCTCGACGCCTACTACGCCCGCTACCGCCTCACGCCGGTGGCGTACCTGCCCCTGAGGCGCGGGCAGGCGTTGTGGGGCTCGCCGCTGGGCGACCTCACGAGCGTCCGCTTTCCGCCGGATGCCGAACCCCGCGTGCGGGCGGCCGTGCGCGAGAACCTCGACCCGGCCTCGCTCGGGGCGGTCTTCCGACCCGTGCGGGACCAGGCCCTGCGGGCCGGTCGCGAGTCGCTGGACTTCGGGCAGCTCTTCCTCGGCATGAGCATGTTCCTGATCGCCGCGGCCGTGCTGCTGCTGGGGCTGCTGTTCGTCTTCGGCGTCGAGCAGCGCGGCGAGGAGATGGGCCTGCTGCGGGCGGTCGGCGTGCCGGCGTCGAGCGTGCGCCGGCTCCTGCTGGCCGAGGGCGCGGTTCTGGCGGGGCTCGGCGCCGCGCTCGGCACGGCCGGCGGCGTCGCCTACACGCGGGCGGTGCTGCGTGGGCTGGCGACGGTCTGGCGCAGCGCGGTGCCGCGGGCGGCGATCGGCTTCCACGCGCGACCGGCGAGCATCGTCATCGGCGCCGGCGCGGGGCTGCTGATCTCCCTCGGGGCGATGTGGCTTACGCTGCATCGCAAGGTCCGCCGCCCGCCGCACGAGCTGCTGGCGGGACAGAACGCCGCCGACACCCCGAACATCCTGGGCGCGCGCCGCTGGAAGCTCGCGCTCGGCCTGGCGTTGGTGTGCGTTGCCGCAGCGGGCGTCGTGCTGTCCACCGCCGGCCGGCTCGGCGAGGCCGTCGCATTCTTCCTCGCCGGCGCCTTGCTGCTGCTGGCGGCGATGGCCGATGCCTACGCGGCGCTGGCCCGCGTCGGCGGCTCGGCCCGGCGGCTCACGCTCCGGCGCCTGGGTCGGCGCAACGCCGCGCGCCGCCGCTGGCGAAGCTTGGCCACGATCGGCCTGCTCGCGTGCGGCAGCTTCCTGCTCGTGTCGGTCGCCGCCAACCGCAAGGATCCGCTGGCCCGCGCCGGACAGCGAGACTCGGGAACGGGCGGCTTCGCGCTGTACGCGACGACGTCCGTCGGCCTGCTGCACGCGCCCACGAGCCCGGCCGGGCGCGAGACGCTCGATCTGGGCGGCGCGGACCTCGGCGGCGTCGAGGTCGTCCCCCTGCGCGTCCACGGTGGGGAGGAGGCGAGCTGCCTGAACCTCAACCGGCCCATGACGCCGCGGCTGCTCGGCCTGCGCCCGGAGGTGCTGGCCCGGCGCGACGCCTTCTCCTTCGCCCAGACGTGGCGCGACGCGCCGCCCTCGTGGGACCTCCTGAACGATGCGCCGGCCGACGGGGCCATCCCGGCCGTGGCGGACATGGCCACGGTCCAGTGGATCCTCCAGATGAAGCTCGGCGACACGCTGACCTACCGCGACGAACGCGGCGAGGAATTCCAGGTCCGTCTCGTCGGCGGGCTGAGGAACTCGATCCTCCAGGGCAGCATCCTGATCGCAGAACGGCACTTCACCGAGCGATACCCGAGCGAGACGGGCTACCGCGCGATGCTCTTCGACGCGCCGCAGAACGAGGCAACCCGCCTGCGCAATACACTGGCGGCGGCACCCGACCTGCGAGCGGCCGGAATCGAGTTGACCCTCGCGACCGAGCGGCTGGCCGCCCTGACGGCCGTGGAGAATACGTACCTGGCGATCTTCCAGGCCCTCGGCGGGCTTGGGCTGCTACTGGGCAGCATCGCCCTGGGGCTGGTCGTGCTGCGAAACGTGCTGGAGCGGCGTGGGGAGCTGGCATTGCTGCGGGCCGTCGGCTACTCGCGCGGGCGGGTCCTCCGCCTGCTGCTGGCGGAGCACTGGCTGCTGCTGGTCGCGGGCGTGCTGTGCGGGGCGGTGGCCGGCTTCGTGGCGGTCCTGCCGGCCTTGCCCGTCGGCAGGGGCGAACGGGGGGATATACCGTACCTCTCGCTGCTGGCGCTGCTCGGGGCGGTCACGGCCAGCGGGGCAGTGTGGGCCTATCTGGCCGCTCAGTGGGCGATGCGCGGCGATCTAATGGGCGCACTTCGCAGCGAATAGCCCTTGACGCTAGGACGGAGCCGTAGGGCACATGCAGTACTAAAGTCGGAGTCCATTCGGACGATATACACTCCGACGCTGAACTCGGCCCGGCATCGCGCTCATGTGCCGAAAGGAAGACCCTCAGAAACGAAGGCGCACGGTCGCCCTGGCCGTCGGCTTCGGGTCCGTTGTAAACTCTGAGGAAGCAAAAAGGATTGTACATTGACAAAGGATCGCAGCATCGTCGAGTGTCCAAGCTGCGGCGGGCGCATGGAGACGCGCGGCAGCGCCCGGGGAAGAGAACACAAGCCAAGGCAGACCGGTGCGGGGGGCGAGGGCCAAAGTGACGCCGACGCGATCAAGCGCCATAATACTCTTCTCAAAAAAGACTTGGAGGACGTCCGAGAGCAACTCGACTCGCAGCTCGCCCGCCGCGAGGCCGAGTTGGAGCACCTCCGGGAACGACTGCTCGATGAGATCGCCGCCCGCAAGGGCGCGCAGCAGAAGCTCGCCGCGTATCGCGACAGCCGCGCCGCGGCCGAGCGCGACGTGATCTACAAGCTCTCGGAAATCACCGAGACCCGCTCGCGCGAGAACTCGGCGCACGTGACGCGCGTGGCCGAGCTTGCGTCCTTCCTGGGGGAGGCCTGCGGGCTCGACGCGGGGCGCGTGGAGCTGATCCGCCTGGCCGCCCCGATGCACGACGCGGGCAAGGTGGCGGTGCCGGATCGGATCCTGAACTTCCCGGGGCCCTTGAGCCCTTCGGACTTCGAGATCGTCAAGACGCACACGACCGCCGGGCGTGAGTTGCTGGTGGGCTCGGACCGCGACGTGCTGCGCATGGCCGCCACCATCGCCGAACAGCATCACGAGCGTTTCGACGGCGCCGGCTATCCGCGGGGGCTCAAGGGCGAGCAGATCACCATCGCCGGGCGGGTCGCCTGCCTGGCCGACGTGTTCGACGCCCTCAGTTCAGATCGCGTCTACCGCCCCGCCTGGAAGCTGGAGGACATCCTTACCTACATTCGGGATCAGCGAGGCAAGCTCTTCGACCCCTACCTGGTCGATGAGTTCTTCGGACATCTCGACCACGTCCTGGCAATTCGTTACGGAGACGACGTGCCCGAGCTGCCCGAGGAGTGCCGGACCCCAACCGCGACCCTCAGACGGACGGTGCCGGAGCCGCGGCCGACGGAAACGCGCGCATCCGAAGACGCCCCCGAGAACCGGCCGGCCGATACGAACCAGGAAGCCCCCGCCGGCGAGGACGGTCCGAACGTCCTGCTGGCAATGGAAGATCCGACGCGCCTGCGGGAGCTTTCGGCCGCGCTTCGTGCCGACGGGTTCCGGGTGACGCTTGCACAGCACGGTCGGGAGGCGTGGCATCTGCTCAGCCGTGCGAAGACCCCCCTGCTGGCGCTGCTGGACGAGAACCTCGAGGCGATGGACGGGCAGGAGGTCTGCCGCGCGGTCCGGGACCTGGCCAGCGAACAGTATGCCTACCTGATACTGCTGACCAACGGCGACGACCGCCTGAACGTCATCAGCGGCATGAAGGCCGGCGCCGACGTGTGCGTCACGAAGCCCTACGACATCCAGGAGTTGCTCTCCCGCATCCACGCCGCCCAGCGGATCCTGCGGCTCCAGAGCGACCTGTTGGAGACCCGCGAGTCGCTCCGGCACCGAGCGACGCACGACGCACTGACCGAACTGTGGAACCGCGGGGCGATCCTGGACCTGCTCGAGCGCGAAATGGACCGGGCCCGGCGGGAAGGCGCGGCGCTGACGGCCGTCATGGTCGACCTAGACCACTTCAAGCACGTCAATGACAACCACGGACACCGTGTGGGGGATGCCGTGCTCCGCGAGGCCGGCCAGCGGATGAGGAACGTCATGCGGCCGTACGACTTGGTGGGACGCTACGGCGGCGAGGAGTTCCTGAGTTTGATCCCGCGGTGCGGTTCGAGCTTCGCGCGGTACATCGCGGAGCGGTTGCACCGAGCCATCGGGGAGGAGCCGATCATCGCCGAGGGCGTCGAACTCCGCCTGACCGCGTCGCTGGGCGTGGCGACCTACTCCGGCGGAGACGCCACGGGGGACGAGCTCGTCCAGGCCGCCGATCACGCCATGTACCGGGCCAAGCGGGCCGGAAGGGACCGCGTGGTCGTCGAGGGAAACGACGAGGCCGTGCGGGCCGCGTAGCCCCGACGGCTCGTCATTGCGGCGGCAGCAACTGCCCGACCCAACCGCCGCACCGCGTGCCGATGATCTCCGCCCGGACGATCTGCCCCGGACGCACCCGCGCCGCGTCCAGCCAGACCGGTTGATAGCGCCCGGACATCGCGCGGGCGGAATCGTCCCGCGGCCGGGACTCGACAACCGCCTCCACCTCCCGCCCCACGAGCCGCCGGCGGAACCGCTCCGCTTGGTCGGACGCAAACGCTTCCAGCCGCGCCATCCGCTCCCGCACGACCGGCGACCGCGGCGCCTCGCCCCGCATTCGCCACGCGCCCGTCCCCTCGATCGCGCTGAACGGAAAGGCGTGCACCCGCGAGAGCTCCGCCTGTCGCACCAGGGCGAGCGTCTCGGCGAAGTCGGCCTCCGTCTCGCCGGGGAAGCCCACGATGACGTCCGCGGTGATCGCCGGCTCGTCGACCGCCTCCTGGACCGCGGCCACGGCCCGACGGTAGTCGTCCGGCGTATACTGCCTCCGCATGGCCGCGAGGATGCGGGGCGAGCCGGACTGGAGCGGCAAATGCAGGTGGGGCGCCAGGGCCGGGCACTCGCGGAAGGCATCGAGCAACTCGTCGGTCACATCGCCCGGCTCCAGTGAGCTGAGCCGCAGCCGCCAGAGCCCCTCGACCTCCGCCACACGGCGGATGAGGCCCGGCAACGGGCTGGGGCGATCTTCCCAGCGTCGGCGCACGGCCGTGGGGCGCCCGTAGGCGCCGAGGAATACGCCGGACAGCACGATTTCCCGATGGCCGCCCTCGACGAGCCGGCGGCATTCGGCCACGATCTCCGCGGCCGGGCGCGACCACACGCGGCAGCGGGCGTAGGGCACCACGCAGTACGAGCAGAACGCGTCGCAGCCGTCCTGGACCTTCACGAACGCCCGCTGGTGGGCGCGAAAGCGGGAGATCGGCCCGAGGCCCCGCGTACCGGGCGCCCGGTCGCGGGCGGCGCGCGTCCGTCGGGCGAGCGTGGCCGGGCCGCCTTTCGGGCGGCCGGGGCGCTCCGCGCGGGGCGAGCCCGACAGGCGAGCGGCGGCCCGGCGCGCCGCGGCCGCCACGTCTCCGTGATGCCCCTCGATCTCGACGCGTTCGGGCGGCAGGCCCAGTTCCTCCAGCGCGAGGCGGACGCGGTCGGGGTCGTAGTCCGCGTAGCAGCCGGTGACCAGCACGCCCGCTCCGGGATGGGCTCGCACGAGCCGGCGCAGCGCCTGGCGGCTCTTGCGCATGGCGGTGGCGGTCACGCAGCAGGTGGCCAGAACGATCAGGTCGCAGAGCTCCCCGCGTCCGGCCGGCGCGAGGCCGGCGCGCGCAAGCGCCTCACCCAGCGCAAGGGCCTCGTATTGGTTGACTTTGCACCCCAGTGAAGTCAGAATAAACTTGTGCATAGTGATCGATGCTCGTAATTCAGGCCTGCGAGCTTCCACACGCCATCCGCGCGTTGCCGAGCCGCGAGAATCCCAGTAGTATACCGGATGCATGGCCCGGGCGTTCCGTGCCCGATTCGCGGGCCCGGCGCCTGGCCGCCCTCCGGGCAAGGAGCGCTTATGCCGGCACCAAGGACCGTATGGGGCATTGACATCGGGCAGCGTGCCCTCAAAGCCCTCAAGCTCCAGAACGTCGACGGCCAACTCCAGGTCGACGCCCTCGACATCATCGAGCATCCGAAGATCCTCACCCCGGACGACGAAGACCGCCGCGAGGTCGTCCAGGCGACGCTCGAACAGTTCCTCGCTCGCAACGACCTGTCGGAAGCCACCATCGCCGTGGCCGTGCCCGGCCAGACGAGCTTCACCCGCTTCGTCAAGCTGCCGCCCGTCGAGGAGAAGAAGATCCCCGACATCGTCCGCTTCGAGGCGGAGCAGCAGATCCCCTTCGACATCGACGACGTCGTGTGGCGTTGGCAGACCTTCCAGGACCCGGACTCGCCGGACGTGGAGGTCGGCCTGTTCGCGATGAAGCGGGAGAACGTGGACGACGCGCTCAGCCAGCTCAGCGAGGTGGGGCTGAACGTCGACATCGTCCAGATGGCGCCGCTGGCGCTGTACAACTTCATGGTACACGACGAGCAGCGGGCCGAGGATGGGGCCACGCTGCTGGTCGACGTAGGCACGGACAAGACGGACCTGGTCGTGGCGGACAAGGCCCGCATCTGGACCCGGACCATCCAGATCGGCGGAAACAGCTTCACCGAGGCCCTCGTGCGGACCTTCAAGCTCTCCTTCGCCAAGGCCGAAAAGCTCAAGCGCACCGCCGCCACCAGCAAGTACGCCCGGCAGATCTTCCAGGCGATGCGCCCGGTCTTCGCCGACCTCGTGCAGGAAATCCAGCGATCCATCGGCTACTACACCTCGCTGCATCGCGAAACGCGCTTCGCCAAAGTCCTCGGGCTGGGCAATGGCTTCCGCCTGCCGGGCCTGCAGAAGTTCCTTCAGCAGAACCTCAACCTCCCCGTCGCCCGGCTGGACAACTACAACAATCTCCAGGCCTCCCCGGCCGTGAACGCCCCGGCCTTCACCGAGAATGTCCAATCGCTCGGCGTGGCCTACGGGCTGGGCCTGCAGGGGCTGGGGCTGGCCGAGGTCTCGACGAACCTGTTGCCCGGCGAGATCGCCCAGCAGCGGCTGTGGACGAAGAAGCGGCCGTGGTTCGCCGCGGCCGCGGCGGCACTGGTCCTCGCCCTGGCGATCCCGACGTGGCGATCGTACCAGAGCCGCAGCGCCTTGGCCGACCCAGACAACCGCCAGCCGCTAACAGCGGCCCAGAGCATCGCCAACCGCTACCGTCAGATGCGGTCGGAGCTGTCGCGCATTGAGCAGGGCAGCGCGCAGGACATCGAGGCGATGGAAAAATGGATCGATGTCTTCGCCAAGCGGGCCTATTGGCCGGAGGCGATGCGGGCGCTGCACGAGTCGCTCGACGGCGCCTTCCCGGACCAGTCGCGGCTCACCGAGTACGCCGCCTTCCGGTCCCTCCCGGCCGAGCTCCGAGAGTCGATCGAGAAGCGGGCCGAAGCCGTCCGCGACCCCAGGGACACCCGCGCCGCGGCCGAGATCCTCGAGGCACTCCCCGCCGAGTCCCGCAAG
The DNA here is from genome assembly GCA_964531695.1 of uncultured Planctomycetaceae bacterium. Taxonomy (GTDB): domain Bacteria; phylum Planctomycetota; class Phycisphaerae; order SM23-33; family SM23-33; genus JAGXKT01. Next base: position 52,303 of record CAZHEH010000015.1, read on the forward strand.
ACCTTCGCCCGGACCATGCTCGGCACGGAGCCGTTCCGCCGGGCGGCGGAGCGGATGGCCGAGGGGATCCGCTTGGACGCCCGCGCGGCCGCCGGCGAGCGGCTCCTGCCGAATGCCCGGCAAATGCATACGAAGTACCAGGGCCAAGTCCCGGAGAACCTCCGCGAGGCGTACACAGGGGACGGCCGCATGGAAGCCGCCCTGGCGCGTTGGGAGCAGTTGCGGAGTGGGCGGTCCACGCTGCAATCGCAGCTTCGGGCCATGCCCGAGCCGACCCCGGCCGAGCCGGCCGAAACGCGCGAGCAACGGGTCACGCTCCGGCAGGCGCTGAACGACATCGAGCAGGACCTGGCCGAGGCCCGCGGCGCCGTCGTCGACCGTGCGTGTGCGATCCTGCTGGCCGAGGCGACGGTCGATCAGTGGTCGGGCGTCCTGGCAGCGTACCTGCCGGGCAACCCGATGCAGGACCTGCCGGGCAAGCTGGCTCGCGCCCTGAGCTTCGGGCGCACGCAACGCGAGAGCCGGCGGGTCTGCTTCGTGGAAGCGCTGGACTCGCGCCACTACGCTGAGGCCGAACAGGCGGTCCAGGCAGTCAAGCAGCTCGCCCAGCCGGGCGAAACAAGAGGCCCGACCGGGCGCGGCCCGCAGGCCGGAGGCGACCAAGAGGCCGGCGCGGAGGCCGAGGGAGCGGCCTTCCTGGTCGAGGTGATCCTCCGCACACCGTTGCCATTGCAGCAGGCCAACGACGCGCTATCGAGGAACCTCGGCCCGAGCAGCAAGGCCGCCGGTCAAGAGGCGGATCTGTTCGACGTGGTCGAGTTTCGGTTCGCGCCGATCACAGAAGGCGAGCAAGGGGAAGGGCCCCCCAGCCGCCGGCCTTGGACCGGCGGCCGCTCCGAGACCGGACGCCCGGAGGACGCGCTGCAGGCCCCCGACCCGCTGTTCCCGGACGAAGATACGATCAATGACAACCGGTTCCGTGTGAGCTGGGTGCTGAGCATCAAGTAGCCCCGGCTCACCGGAAGCGCGGAAGGACGCGAAACCATGGACTTCCTGAAGCACAACCTCTTCTACGTGGCGTTGATCGCGGCCGTGGTCGTCCTCGGCGGCGGCGCCGTGGGGCTGAATGTCGCCAAGTTCGGCAAGGACGTCGAGGCACAGATCAGCGATCGCGAGAAGGCCTTCAACGAGGCCCGCGGCTTCCCGCTGGTCAATGAGGAGATGAAGCGGAAGCGTGCGCAGTGGAACGCGGCCGTCGAGGGCGAGCGGAAGCGCACCGAGAATCTCCTGGCCGGACAGGCGGCCGAGTACCCGGTGATCCGCGTCACGGTCGACGAGCAGGCGTACCGCGCCTTTCCCTACGACGAGGACACGTACCGGCAGGCGGGCCTGTCCTTCGAAGTGGTCAGCGCCTACGACAGTATGTGGGAGCCGTGGCTGGAGCGGATCGGCGCCACGACGCCGGCCGAGCGACCGGGCGGGATGCGAGGAAGCGCCGCGCGGGCCGAATCGGCGGGCTCGGACTCCTACTACAGCCAGCGTCTGCGGTACTGGCGGGGGCAATTCCTCGAGGACATCGGCGAGGGCATCGAATTCCTGGATCGGCTTCTGGACGAGCAGGCCGGGCCGTACGTTCGGAACCAATTGGTCGCAAAGAAGAAGGAGTTTCTCGAGGTCAGGGCGGACCTGGAGCGGCGCGGCTACCTCGACGAAGACAGCGACCGCCTCATGGTCGACGAGAGGGCGGATCTGCCCGAGGAAGACCAAGAGCGGATGGCGCGATACCGGCGTCTGCAAGCGGAGATCGCGGCGTGGAATGCGAAGTTGCAGGAAGTCAACGATCTGCAAGCCGAGATGCTGATCGATACCCAGGAACTCCGCGACGCCCGCGAGTCCCTCGAGCGCATCGGCGAATTGTTCAACCAGCGGCGGCAGCAGTTGGCCGACGGCGCGCCGCTGAGCGCTCTGGAGACGACCGATACGCTCATCGCCCAGCAGCGCGAGAGCTACGACGCTCTGGCGGACGCGGTAATCAACAGCGTAACGGACCGCAATGCCAGGATCGCCGCCTTGTTCGGTTTCGAGCAGGAAGACGACGACGCAGAGCGACGGAGGACCACGCCTCGTGCCCCCCGGCGGCCGAGCTACGAACCTCCGATGCCGCCCTACGAAGGGGGCTACCCGGGAGCGTACGGCCCCGAGATGAGATACGATCGCAGCCGCGTCCGCACACCGACGCCAGAGCCGGCCGACATCGAGGTGAACGTCCGGCTCCCCGCCGAGACCCGAACGCACGCTCAGTACTACTACAATCGCTCCGTCCGCTTGGAGGAAAGCGCCGCCCGGCACGCCTGGGCCGACGCACGGCGGCACCAAGCCGAGTCCGGACGCATCTACGCCAACGTACGCGCCCTCGACCGCTTCCAGATTGACGACCCGTTCAACGCGGACCCGGTCAATCTGTGGCAAATGCAACTCAACGCCTGGGTGCAGCGTGACATCCTGCGAGCCATCGCCGAAACGAACGAGCAGGTACTGGCCCTCCTGCCGGAGGACCAGCGGAACGTGACGAACTCGGCCGTCAAGCGGCTGGTCACCGTCAAGGTCGGCGAGCATCGGTATTTCGTCGGCGAGACGAGCGGGCCAAGCCCAAGCCGGCCCCGCACCGAATACTATCCTCCCCCTCCCGGCTCCGGCTACGGAGGCCCTCGGGGCATGCCCGCCGGAACAGCAATGCCGACAAGGTCGGCGGCGGGGCGCGCCGGTGAGACGCTGACCGGCCACGTCTCCGGACATGACTATGACGTGATTCTCTACGGCTTCCGGGTCGTCATGCCGGAACGGCACGTGGCGCGGCTGATCCGCAACCTCTCGAAGGGCAAGTACCACACGGTGCTGAAGTGCGACTACGGCCGGGACGGCGAGCCGATCGAACTCCCGGTCGGAGAGGGCCGGTCCTCCGACGCCCGGGAACGACGCGACGCGCGCGAATACCGCGCGGTCGAGCCCGGCTACTTCTACGGCGGCGAGCCGGTCGTCACGGTGACGATCCAGGGCGAGTTGCTGCTTCAGACCGACTGGGCCCGCGGCAAGCCGCACCCGGAGCAGGACGACAAGTGGCTGATCTGGGCCCCGGAGGAGTCCGGCGATCCGGAGGATCCCTGGGTCGTCTCGGACAAGCCGCTGATTCCCGTCCGGGCGCTGCGGCAGATGCTGCCGGAATCGAACCAGGTCCTCCGCCGGGCCGACAGGAAACTCATGCCGGTGCGGTCGGATCGGATGGGGGAACCCGGCCGCTTCGTAGGCGAGTAACCCCAACCGGGGCACAGGCCCTCGGGAGGTATACGCATGGCCAAGGAACAACCGAACAACATCATGCAGCAGCACATCGAGAAGATCGTTCTCGGCGTGTGCGTACTGGCGCTGGTCATCAGCTTCGCGGTGTATGGCGTGGGGTCGAGCGGCACCGTGCAGCTCGGCGGACGCGACGTGCCCCTGGCCGAGGCCGACGAAGCCGTACTCAGCGCGGCCCAGCGGCGGGAGCAGCAGGCCGAGCAGGCCGACATCGAGCTGCCCCCCGTCAAGACCTTCCGCGGACAGATCCGGCAGGCCCAGAACGAGCCGCTGCCCGACGACATGCTCGAGCAATGGCCGAACACGGCCTTGTCTGGCGGGATGGAGTACCTCCCGGCCGGCCCGGAGTTCGCGGCCTTTCCCGACGTCGAGCCCTACGTCCCCGCGGGCGGCGCGGAAGGCGCCGAGGAGATCACGTTGGCCCAGGTTCAGGCGCAACTCCTCCGTCCGCGGCTGCACGGCGTGAAGGCGGCGCGGGAGCTGCGCAACCTGCCCGAGGACTCCCGTCGGCGGCCCGAGGCCACGGTCGTCCACGGCGTCGGGGCCTACGCCGTCGCCGACACGTTGGACGCGTGGAAGAGGGACCTGGCCAAGCGGGGAATCCCCGCCCGTTTCGCCGTCGTGGGCGTCCGCATCGAGCGCAGCCGCATGAACCTCGACGGCACCTGGGGCGAGCCGGAGCCGGTCACGCCGGTCGTGCAGTTGGACCGGGGCCTCATGCCCCAGCCCGACTACAAGGACGCCGTGCCGAAATACGACGGAACCGCCGGCGGGCGCCAGGAGGTGCGCCGGGCGATGGAGCAGATCTCGCTCGAGCTCGACCAGATCCGAATCGAACCCGAGGATCCGGACGCACGGCCGGAGACAAGGTGGATCGTGGCCGGTCCGAACGAAGCCGTCAACCGCCTGCTCAGCATCCTCCAGCCGCCCTATGTACAGGACATCTACATTCCCGCCCGTGGCGAGTGGGGGCCGTGGCAGGTGAACCTGCCGAAGAACCCGATCAGCAAGGCAGAGCAGAGCCGCCTGGACGCCGAGATGGACGAGGACGGGCGACGCGAGAGACCCGGCGTGCGTCCCTCCCCGCGCCGCCCGTACAGTCCGCCGCAGCGCCCGTACAGTCCGCGCCGGCCCTACGCGCCGGGGTTGCAGGCCCCACCGCGCCGCCGGCCCGGCCCATTTGAAGGGGGGCCGCCGGGCTACGGCGACGAGTACCGCCCGCCCCGCCGACCTTCCGACGGGGAGACCCGTCCGCCCCGCGAGCGCGACCCGGACCGGCAGGAAGAGGAGCTGCCCCCGCTCGACGTGACGGCCGTGCCGCCCATGGACCGACAGCTCTTCGACGGCCGTGTGCTCGTCTGGTGGCACGACACGCGAGATCTCCAGCCCGGCGCGACGTACCGGTACCGGTACCGCCTGGTCGTGGCCAACCCGCTGCTGTCGTACGACGAGCCCGGGCAGGTCAAGGACGCCGCGGACGCCACGGAGCGTTTCCTGGAAACCCGCTGGAGCGATTGGTCGGTGTCGGTGCGGGCGCCCGAGTTGGCGGACCTCTTCGTGACGGGACGCGTCAACATGGAACTCGACGGCCAGCGTCTGCGCAAGGCGTACATCATGGTCTTCCGCCAGGTCCGCGGGCAAACCCTCAAGGAACAGTTCGATGTGTCCGAGGGGGAGCTGATCGGCGGCGCGCGGAGCCGGCAGTTCTTCGATCCCCTGGCCGGCGAGAGGGTCACGCGGAATATCGACTTCGCAACGGGCGCCGTGGTGATCGACCTGGACTTTAAGACCGTCGAGGTCCGCGGCACGGAGCGCCCGAGCGTGGACGTGACGTACGTGGATGCACAGGGCCGGATGCAGCGGGCCTCGCTGGTGGATGTGCTGCCCCCGGACTCGCGGCGCCGGAAGCTGTACGAGAAGCGAGAGGCCGAAGCCAAGCGAGCCGCCGAGGCGGTCGCCCCGCCGGAGTAGGCCCCGGCGGGTTTCTGGCCGCGAGGAATTCGGTCCGGGGCCGCGCGGTCGCCCGAGGCCCGAGCCGGATATGTCGATCCCGGTCGGCTCGGGCCATTTTTGGCTTGCAACGATGCGCGAGCCGCCGGTAAGCTCTTCCGCCGATACCGCGGGGAGGACGCACAAAACCGCGGTCTTTTCATCCATACTGTCCACCGTGTTTGAAGATGGCTGAGTCGTACGGGCGGAACGCCGGAGCGCCCCTCCCGCCACCGCGGGCCCCAAGGCGCATCCGGGGCAATGCCCTGTGGCCCCCCGATATCCGGGGGAGGCCCGGAATCCGGGCCGCTTCGCGGAAGGAGTCTTCCAGTGTTACAGCTTCGTGCAACGTTGTCGTGGGTGCTGATGATCGCCGTGATGCTGTCCCTCGCCGGACCGGCACCGGCCCAGGACGCCGACGCAGACCAAGCCAAGGCGTTGCTCCGCCGCGGCATCGAGCAGTTCGACTCCCAGCAGTTCGAAACCGCCAAGGCCACCCTTCTGAAGGTGGACGTCGACGCCCTGTCCAAGCGCGACAGGACCAAGTGCAACTCGCACTTGGCAATGGTCGACACCGCCATCCGTCGCCAGCGCCAGGCGCGCCAGGCCTACCGGGACGCGGAGGCGGCCCTTCGGGACGCGAACTTCGACGCGGCGATGGCCGGCTACCGGACGGCCGCCGAGAGTTCATACTTGCCCGAGGCCGAGCGTCGCGACGCCGCCGCCCAGCTCGAGTTGGCCCGCCGCAAGGCCGACGCCGCCCACGCCGGGGCGACCCGAGACCCGGAGCCCTCCGCCGCCATCGAGGCCGAGCCCGTGTCCGTCGAGCCCGAGCCGGTCGGGGAGGATTCCGAGACCGCCTCCACCGAGTCCGACGTGATCCTCGCCGCCGCCGATGACGCCGCGACCGTGGCGCCCGATTCGGAGCCCGAGGAAGACGCCGACGCCGAGGTCAAGGCCGGGACGGACGCCGAGCCCGAGCCGGCCGACGAGACCAGCGCCGCGTCCGCGCTGGCCGCCGAGCGGCAGGCGAAGGCCGATGGGCTGCTCTCGGCCGCCAAGCAGGCGCTTGACGACGGGCAGATGGAGGTCGCCGTCCAGCTCCTGGAGCGCGTGCTCGTGCTGGACGAGGACAACGCCGAGGCCAAGGAACTCTACGAGTTCGCCTCGCGGCGGGCCGGCGGCGGTGCCGCCAGCGAAACCGGCGCGATGAGCGAGCTGCGGCGCGAGATGATGATCGCCCGCCAGGTCGCCCAACTGGAGATCGACACGCGGATGAAGCGATCCCGCGAGCGTCTCGCCGAACCCGACACGGCCGACGATTTCGACAAGGCCGCCGAACTGGCCAACTCCGCCAAGGCCGTCCTCGAGAACAACGAGAGCGTCTTCCCCCCGGCCGTCTACCGCAACGAGATGCTCAAGATCGAGCAGTACCTCCGCTACATCCGCAAGAGCCGGACGGAGTGGGAGGAACGGAAGAAGGAGGAGCAGCGAATCGAGGCCGCGGAAGAGGAAGCCGAACGGCAACGCCGCGAGCGGATCGAGCGTGAGCGGAAGGTCGACACGCTGATGAACCGGGCTCGCACCCTCCGCGACGAGCACCACTACGAGCAAGCCCTCGAGGTCACCGAAGAGTTGCTGGCTCTGGCCCCGGACAACGAGTGGGCCTTGGAGCATCGCGGCGTCCTCGAAGAGTTCGTCATCATGGCGGACATGAAGGATGCCGAAGCGGAGATCTACCGACAGGGCTCCTACCTGTTGGCGGAGACCGAGTGGAAGAAGGTCCCGTGGCACGAACTGCTGCACTTCCCGCGCTCGTGGGACGAGATCCGCAAGCGGGCCGAGACCTACGGGGCCCGCGCCACGGCCGAGCCGGAGGAGGACCGCGTGGTCCGCCAGAAGCTGGAGCGCAGGATTCAGCTCGACGTCGACGCCGTCGGCCTTCAGGACGTGATCAACTTCCTCCGGAACGTCTCGGGCGTGAACTTCTGGGTGAATTGGACCGCGCTGGATGAGCACCAGCTCATCACGAAGTCGAAGCCCGTGACCGCACACTTGGAGGACGTCACGGTCCGCAAGGCCCTGGAGGTCGTGCTGTCCGACGCCGGCGGCGACCGTCCGCTTGAGTACGTGATCGAAGAGGGCGTCGTGTCGATCTCCACGCAGGACGATCTCGCCCAAAAGTTCACCACCCGGGTCTACGACATCCAGCACCTGCTGTTCACCGTGCCGAACTTCCAGGGCCCGCGGACGAATCTCAGCGACACGGACACCTCGGACACCGGCGACGATGACGACAACGTCGGTTTCACCACCACGTTCGATGATACGGAGGACTCCCAACAACAGGAGGCCCTGACCAAGGCCGAGATGATCCAGGACTTGATCGACACGATCACGCAGACGGTCAAGCCCGGCACCTGGAGCAACCCTGACCTAGGCATCCGCACGATGCACGGGCAGCTCATCGTCACGCACACGGCCGACGCGCACCAGGACCTGGCCAAGCTGCTCAACCAGCTCGGCGAGTCGCGGAGCATCCAGATCAACATCGAGGCCCGCTTCATCACGGTTAGCACGGGCTTCCTCAACGCCATCGGCGTGGACTTCGACGTGTACTTCAACCTCGGATCGAGCTTGAACGCCGGCAATCCGGTCGTAGACCCGTTCACCGGGGCTCTGGTGCCCACGGTCGGCAACACCGGCTGGGAGGGCAGAGGGTACCACGGGGACATGCGGTTCACGCCGATGGGCGTCGAGACCGGCCTGCAGCATGACGCCAACAAATTCGGCAACGTCTTCGGTTCGTCCGGCGGCCTGCCGGGCTCCATCGGCTCCCAGGTCGGCAGTCCCGGCTTGGAGATCGCCGGGACCTTCCTGGACGACGTGCAGGTCGATTTCCTGCTCCAGGCCACCCAGGCCCACCGGGCCACCCGCACGCTGACCGCCCCCCGCGTGACCATCTGGAACGGGCAGCGCGCCTACGTCTCGGTCGCGACCCAGCGGGCCTACATCTCCGGCTACGAGGCCGCGACGGACGCCTTTGACATCGACGTGGACGATGCGGCCGTCGACATCAACTTCCTCGTCCCCGACGTCGACACGGTCTCGACCGGCACGACGCTCGACGTGGAGGCCACGGTCAGTCATGACCGCAAGTACGTCATCCTGACGGTGCGTCCGCAGGTGACGACGCTCGAGGACATCCTGACGCAGGACATCCCCGGCCTCGGTCCCATCGAGCTGCCGATTCTCGGCGTGCAGGAAGTCATGACGACCGTCATGGTGCCGGACCGGGGCACGCTGTTGCTCGGCGGGCAGACCCTGGCCGGCGAGATCGAGCAGGAGCTGGGCGTTCCGCTGGTCAGCAAGATTCCCGTCCTCAACCGCCTCTACACCAACCGCGGCAAGGTGCGGGACGAGCAGACGCTGCTCATCCTCATCCGCCCCGAGATCATCATCCACGAGTACGAGGAAGCGCGGCAGAAGCCCGAGTAAACTCGTCCCGATTCGAATCCCAGGCCCGTCCGGCCGGCGCCGGGCGGGCCTTTTTCTGCGCTGGCCCGGCCCGGACCGGGTTACATACAATGGGGCGACAGGGAGACCATGCCATGCGATATCGCGCAGTGTTCATCATCCTGCTCGTGCCGGCCGTCGTTTCGGCCCCGGCCCAGGAAGCCCCGGAGACCCGCCCCGCCGGCGGAGACGAGGCCGGCGGGCCCAGTGTCGTCGAGTTCGAGCACATCCGGATCGACCGCGAGAAACGTCAGGTTGTCTTCGACGCCGAGGTCGTTCTCCGGGAGGGAATGCTCGAGCTGTTCGTCTGCATCGAGGGCACCAAGGAGCACGAGAGCATCCTCGCCACGCCGGCCGAGGCGCGGTTCCTGCATGCGGGGCTCGCGGCCCTCGGCCTGACGCCCGGCCGCGCCGCCCACTGGAGCGACGACGGCGGCGAGGCCCGCTTCCTGCCCCCGCGCGGGCCGAAGCTGGACATCTCCGTCCGCTGGACCGACGAGGACGGCGAGACGCACGAGGCGACCGCCGCCGATTGGCTCAAACCCACCGATGAGGCCGCGGACGAGCTGCGGGCCTGGGTTTTCGTGGGCTCCGAGGTGCTGCCGGACGGCACGTACTGGGCGGACACCCGGGGGGACGTCATCTCAGTGGCGAACTTCGCCTCGGCCGTGATCGACGTGCCCTTCGAGAGTTCCGCCGATAACGTCGCCTTGGAATACGAGGCCCGTACGGAGGCGATCCCGCCGTTGGGCACGAAGGTCAAGGTGATCGTCGAGCCGCTGCCGGGCGCGACCGAGTCCCCCTACGCGCGCAAGCTGGTGGAGATCGACCGTCTCGGGAACGTCCAGGCCGACGGCACGCTGCGGACCCACGAAGAGCTGCGCCGTTGGGCAACGCGGTTCGCGACTCGCCACCCCAAGGGGTTCGTCCGCATCCGCGCGGACGGCCGGGCGATGGTCACCGATGTCGACCGAGCCATCGGCGAGATCCGGATCGGAGGCATTCGCAGCTATGAGGTCCAGCGACTGCCCCTGCCCGACGCCCTGCTGCCGCGGACGACCGAACAGGCGAGGCGCGACCTGGCCGAGTGGAACGAAGAGCTCGCCACCCCCGACGGCTTCCTCGGCAACCCGCATGACAGGGCCCGCGAGGTCGTCGAGCAGACGCGGGCGGAAATCGAGCGCCTGGAGGCCCGCCAGGAATTGCTGCGCGAATACGCCGAGCAGGTCGAGGCCTTGAGGGCCAAGCATCCGCCGGAAGCCGACGAGGCCGAGGAGCCGTAACGGCTCCGCCGCCCATGTCCGGCCCACCGTCCGACAAGACGCCCAGGACCGCCGAGGAGCCGCTGTCGCTTCGGGCGGCTTGGCGCGCGCACGGCACGGCCGTGTGCGTACTGGCCGCTCTGACGCTGGCGATCGTGCTGGGCGCCTACGTCGCGCTGCAGGCGTCCGTGGGAGGTCGCGCAGCCGTGTTGGGCTGCCTCGCCCTGGCGGTCGTCTGGACGGCCGTCGCCGCTCCCCTCGCCGCGGCCGGCGCCGCACGCCCTCTCGGCGGTGTGCTTCGGGCGGGCATCCTGGCGGACGCCACGGGCGTCGCCCTGCTGGTGCTGTGGGCCGCGTCGCCGTACATGAGCTTCTCCTCGGCCGTGCAGGTGTACTGCATTGCCGCGGCGATGGCCCTGGCCGCGACCGCCGCGACCCGCGTTGCCCGCGGCCCGCACGGGCGGTACGCGGCGGCGGTGTCGGCGGCCCTCGTGCTGATGCTGATGCTCTCCGGGCCGTTCTGGACGGGCGGGGCGCTGCACGCCGCCGGCTACGAGCGGGCGGGCGATCTTGTCGCGATCGTCGTGCGCGTCAACGCCTTCTACTCCATCACCGGCGCGGTGTACGACGAAACGCACTTCTCGTGGAACGAGGGGGAGGCCAACGTCATGTACTCGCGAATCGCCCAGGTGCAACGCTACGACCCCCCGGCCGCCCGGTGGTACGACGCCGTGCTGACGCACCTGCTGCTTGCGGGCATCTTGGTCGGCGTCGCCAGCGTGCGGGGCGGGCATTCGCGGGCCGCGGCTCACCCGGACCGATCCGGGCCCGACTGAATCAGCAATTGCAGCTTGCCGACGAACTCTCGCACCGCACGGCCGCGGTGGCTGATGCGGTTCTTCTCCTCCGGTGGGAGTTGGGCCGTCGTCCGGCCGAGCGCCGGTACGAGGAAAAGCGGGTCGTAACCGAAGCCGTTTTCGCCCGCCGGCTCGTGCCCGATCCTCCCCTCGACGGTTCCGTGCGCCTCCAGCAGCACGCGCCCCGACTCGGCCAGCGCGAGATGGCAGACGAACCGCGCGGTGCGGCGGTCGTCCGGCACTTCCGCCAACTCCGCCAGGAGCCGCGCGTTGTTGGCCGCGTCGATTTGACCTCGGGACGCGCCCGGCCCGGCGGCATCGGCGGCGTACCGCGCGCTCCATACGCCCGGCGCGCCGTCCAGCGCGTCCACCGACAGGCCCGAGTCGTCCGCCAGGCACCACTGGCCCGTCGCGCCGGCGTAGTAGAGCGCCTTGTCCCGCGCGTTGGCGGCGAAGGTGCGGCCCGTTTCCTCCGGCTCGGGGATGTCGCCGAAGTCCTCGATGGATCGAACGGACACGCCGAGCGGCTCGAGCACCTGCCGCAGTTCGGCGACCTTACCGCGGTTCCGCGTCGCCAATACGATCGAGGCCGCCCGCACCGGACACCTCCTCTTGCTCGGGAATGCGGAACGGATAGCTCGGCGTGACCTGCCGGGTGACCTGGCCGGTAACGGGGTCGCGGACCTTGCGGATCTCCTCCCGCCCGTTGACCGCCAGCTTGGGGTACTCCCGCAGTATCCGACGCATCCGCGGGTCACGAATCTTCTCGGCGAAGGTCACTCGCTCGGTGCCGCCGACCTGCTCGATATTCGCCGGCACCGAGTCCACCGCCTTCTCGCCGAACGTGCCGATCGTCACCAGCGAATGGCCCGGCCCGTGGTGGTAGTACGCCTCGACGCCCGCATTCCGCAGCCGGCGGCAGTAGTCCACCGCGTCCTGTTTTCGGGTCGTCACGGCCGGGGCCATGCCCTGCGCGGGCAGATTGACGAACTTCGCGACCGCCACGGTGTACACGCCCCCGGCGTTGACCAGATCCCATTCGGCCGGGCCGGGGTCGCTGCCCGGCAGCGGAACGACCAGCGCCCGGCCGTAGACGCAGATGGCGTCCTCCCGCGGGCGCCACGTCTTGGCACGCTGCAGGTTCGCCTGGGCTTCCTCGATGGTTCCGTAGCGTCCCCAGAGCAGTTCGCTGCGGCCTTCCTTATGGACGACCTCCAGCCCGCGCCAATCCGTGCGCCGGCGGGTCTCCTTCAGGTAGTAGTTGGCGTTCTCCACGTGATTCGGGCCGGCGAACGGCTTGAGCAGGATCGTGAAATCGCCTTCGCCGCTCCGCGACGAATCCCCCGACAGGATCGACGAGCTGCCGAAGCTGAAGCCGTCGCCGTCGCAGCCGCCCGCGACCAGCGCCGCCGTGGCTAACATCAATGCGAGTGTCCTCATGGTTCCTACCTCCCGTCGATCGCCTCCCGCTGGGCGGCCATGAGCTTCCGGCAGCCGCCCCGGGCGAGGCGAAGCATGGCATCGAGTTCGTCGCCGCCGAACGCGCGCCCCTCGCTGGTGCCTTGGATCTCTATGAACTTGCCGCCCCCCGTCATCGCGACGTTCATGTCCACGTCGGCACGGGAGTCTTCCTGGTAGTCGAGGTCGAGCACGGCCCGGCCATCGACCATTCCCACGGACACGGCCGCCACACGCCCGGCCAACACCCGGGGTGTGCACCGCCCGTCGCCCGCGGCCCGGTCGGCCGCCAGGGCGGCCGCCACATAGGCACCCGTGATGGAGGCGGTTCGCGTGCCGCCGTCGGCCTCGAGCACATGGCAGTCCAGGTGCAGCGTGTTGGACCCGAGCCGATGAAACCGGACGGCGCCGCGCAGAACCCGCCCGATCATCCGTCGGATCTCCACGCTGCGGCTGTCCGGGCGGAGGTCGGCGGGCGCCTTTCGGGGGCGGGTGGAAGCCGGCAGCATGGCGTATTCCGCCGTCAGCCAGCCCTCGCCCGAGGGCTCGCGCCACTTCGGCACGCCCGGCGAAACGCTGGCCGCACACAGCACCCGCGTGCCCCCCATCTCCATGAGGCAGGAGCCGTCCGCCGTGTCCAGGAAGCCGGGCGTGATGCGAACCGCGCGGAGTTGCGCCGGCGTCCGCCCGTCGTGTCGGTTGCGTCGGGCCATGCGGCCAGTCTAGCGTCCGCGGGGCCGCGCGGGCAAGCGGCACCCGCTACCCCCTGTCGGACAGCAGCATCTCCAGCAGGGCCCGCTGGAAGTGCAGGCGATTCTCGGCCTGGGCCAGGATGGTCTCGGCGTGCCGCTCGAACGTATCGTCCGTGATCTCGCATCCCCGGTAGGCGGGCAGGCAATGCATGACGATCGCGCCGTCGCGCGCGCCGGCCAGGAGCTCGGCGTTGACCTGGAACTCAGCGAAGTCGAGCGTGCGCCGCTGCTTCTGGGCCTCCTGGCCCATCGAGACCCACGTGTCCGTGTAGACGATGTCCGCGTCGGCGACGGCCTCGCGCGCGTCGTGGCAGATCCGAGGCGCCGCGCCCGGCAGGGAGGCCAGGAACGACGCGTCCAACTCGTAGCCGGCCGGGCACGCCAGCACGAAACGCACGCCCAAACGGCCGCACAGGGCCGCCAAGCTGCGGGCGACGTTGTTGCCGTCCCCGACGAACGCCAACGTCCGCCCGGTCGGCTCGCCCAGCCGCTCGATCACGGTCATCATGTCCGCCATCGCCTGGCACGGGTGGGCCCGGTCGCTCAGGGCGTTGACGACCGGAACCGGCGAATGGCTCGCCAGCTCGACGACCGTCTCGTGCGCGAAGACCCGCGCCACGAGCCCGTCGCACATCCGCCCGAGCACTCGCGCGGCGTCCTTGACCGGCTCGCGCTTGCCCAGACCGATGTCCGTCGGCGCCAGGTAGATCGCGTGCCCCCCGAGCTGGTTCATGGCCACTTCGAAGCTCACGCGAGTGCGCAGCGACGGCTTCTCGAAGACCATCGCCAGCGTCCGCCCGGGCAGCGACGGCTCCAGCCGATCCTCGTCCAGCCGCCGCTTGCCCTCGGCGGCGCGCCGGAGCATCGCCCGGAGTTCATCCGCGCTGAAGTCCAGTATGTTGATGAAACTGCCGGCCATCCCGGGTCCTCGCCGTCGGGGAAAACAACGATTATCGCCGGGAGCGGCGGGGCTGTCTACCCCCGCCGCCGTCGCGATTCGGGTTGACCCGGCCCGCCGGCTCCCGGACAATCAGCGTTTTAC
>CAZHEH010000016.1:0-64332 GCA_964531695.1 uncultured Planctomycetaceae bacterium
CGGCAATGTCCACGCGAACCGTCTCACCGGCCGGGGTCTGGTAGTCCCACGTGCCAGGCGTTCCCCAGTTAGCGAACACCAGCACGCCGACCATGACGAAGAAGAACACCGCGTTCTTCCACAGCGGCCGGGAGACCTCCGGCTCGGGCATTCCGATCTGGCCGTTGGCTTTCTCCATCTCTTCCTTGCGATAGATGAAGTGCATGATCAGGCCGATGACCACGCTGAAGCCGATCGCGCCGACGGCCCGGGCGATGCCGAGTTCAAACCCCAGGATGCGGGCGGTGAGGATGATCGCCAGCACGTTGATGGCCGGGCCGGAGTAGAGGAACGCCGTTGCCGGCCCGAGCCCCGCGCCCATCCGCCAGATGCCGGCGAACAGGGGCAGTACCGTGCAGGAGCAGACCGCCAGGATCGACCCCGACACGCTGGCCACGCCATAGGCGAGCACCTTGTTGGCCTTGGCCCCGAGGTACTTCATCACGGAGGCCTGGCTGATGAAGACGCCGATGGCCCCGGCGATGAAGAACGCCGGCACCAGGCACAGCAGCACGTGCTCCCGCGCGTACCACTTGGCCAGACGGAACGCCTCCATGATGCCCCCGCTGAAGCGCTCCCAGCCGACCGGCAGCCAGAAGAACAGCAGGAACACCCCGGCGATCGCCAGCAGCTTCTTCCACTCGATTCTCCAGTCCGCCATGCTTCCGCCTTCCGCCTATGAGTCCGTTACCAAACACTCACGTAATGGCCACAGAAAATGGCATCTAGCCGAGGCTCCCGAGAATCTCGCTGGTTTCCTTTGCCCGTTCCTTGAGAACGCCGGTGACGCAATTGGTGATGTTCAGGATGCAAGGGGTCCGCAGGGAATACATCATCTTCAGACCGTCCTTGCGATGACCCACCAGGCCGGCGTTCAGCATCACGGCCAGATGCCGGGACACGTTGGAGCGGTTGGCCCCCACGTGCTCGGCGATGTCGCAGACGCACTGCTCGCCATCCTTCAGGTAGTCCAGAATGGCCAAGCGAATCTCGTGCCCGGCGGCCGCAATCACCTGCGCCATCAGCTTGTACATCCTCTTCTGTCCGGCATCCATCAATGCCTCTCCTGGTTGAGTGCGTGACTGTACGATCACAGACTATCAATTAAAGCGCGCCGACACAAGGCCTTTTCGGGTTTTTTCGGGTCCAGTAGCAATGTCCGGACGGTTTGATCGGCCGGTCATCGAATAGGCGGCCCACGATCTCCGGATCGTGCGCGGCTTTCCGGCGATCTTCGGAGCTTGGCGCCTCATAGACGCTTACGTCGTATCGCCATGTCCCGCAGACGCTTATGAATTGACCATGAACGCCCCAGGGATTCCGCTCGAAGCCGAATCTGCCACAATTCACCAGAGTCGAGGGCACCGAGCGCGCTACTTCGCCTCAGGATCACCCGGCCGCATTCGTCGTCAGGAGATCCTCAACGGGCATGCCTTGCCCACATGCTTGCTTTTCGTGGTGGCGCCGGCCCATGTGGACCGTGAATGTCCCAGGGCTGCGGCAAGTGGGCAGGGCTCCAGCCCGGAGGCCACGGCAGCCCTTGCTGGAGCGGATGGTTTTTCTTCTCGTGTTCCGGGCCGCCGGATCGGGTACAATGCCTTGCGAAGTTGGCGGGGGGAGTGTACTTACTCCATATAAGATGCCAGCAAATATGCCCGAATCGGAATACGTGCGCAACGGTAAGGGTCGCCGCCGGCTGAGGATGGTCTGCCCGGCGTACCCCGCATTCAACATCTACTCCCGCCCGGCGCGTGTGATGACCGCATTGGGCCCGGTCTGCGTGGCTACGGCCGTCAATGACGTCGCCGGCTGGGACGCCGAGATCATCGACGAGAACAACTACCGCCAAGGTCCGACCGACGGGGCGGGCTTCTGCGACCACGCGGCGCTGCAACGGGCCCGGCCAGCGGACGTGGTGGGGCTGTACGGCGGGCTTACCAGCACGATTCCGCGTCTGCTGGAGGTGGCGCAGCGGTACAAGGCGTTGGGCGCGCGCGTCGTTGCGGGCGGCCAGCACTTCGTGGCCGACAACGTCGCCGACGCGCTGCGTAACGGCGTCGACGTGGTCGTCCTCGGGGAGGGGGAGCAGACCATCCGCGAGCTGCTGGCGTGCTTCGAGCGCGGCGCCGACCTGTCAGAGGTCCGCGGCATCGCGTATCTGGACGGCGACAAGGTCGCCTTCACGCCGGCCCGTGAGCCGATTACGGATTTTGACGCGTTCCCGATGCCGGATTTCTCCCTGTTACGGTATGCGCGGATGAAGTACTACCCCGTCTCCGGCACGCGCGGGTGCGGGATGAATTGCGAGTTCTGTTCGGTCAAAGGGCGGCCGCGTTTCGCCTCGGCCGAGCGGATGATGGAGCAGTTCGCGTCCGTGTATGAGAAATGGGGCGGGCAGATCTTTTTCGTCGTCGACGATCTGTTCGGCCAGAACCGCGCCGAGACGCTCGAGCTCTGCCGCATGTTGCGGGATTACCAGCGCCGGGTCGGCGTGCGGTTCAGCATCACGGTGCAGATCCGCCTGGACAAGGCCCGCGACGCGGAGCTACTGGCGGCCATGCGGGGCGCCGGCATCAATGTGCTCGCCATCGGGTTCGAGTCGCCCGTCGACGCCGAGCTGGAGGCGATGAGCAAGAACCTCAAATCCGACGAGATGCTCGGCCTGGTAAATCTCTATCACGAGGCGGGCTTCCGCATCCACGGGATGTTCATCTTCGGATACCCCTCGCGAAGCGCCGAGCCGCCGGCGGTCACCGCGGCCGAACGCGTGCGAAGCTATCGCCGGTTCATCGCAAAGGCGAAGCTGGCCACGGTGCAGGTACTGCTCCCGATTCCGCTGCCGGGCACGGAATTGACCGCACGGCTGAAGGCGGTCAACCGCATTCTGCCGACCGATTGCGTTGGTCTGGAGTACTACGACGGGAACTTCCCCGTGATCCAGCCGGACGCGCCTCTGACGTGCGAGGACATGCAGGTCTCCGCACACCGGATCATGAGCTATCTCTATCGTCCGCGCGCGCTGTTCCACGTGGGGCTGAACATCCTGGCCTTTCCGACGTTGCTGTTTCAGTTGCATCGCCTGCACGCGGGCTGGGGCGCGTGGTACCGCCGGTGGCTGGCGACGCTGTACCGCGCCGGCGGCTGGCTGCTGATGCGCCAGTGGGCGGCCGCCTTCCGCAGGGACGGCTTCGCCGAGCGGCTCGCCTCCGCGAAGTGGGCGATGGGAATCACGCGGTCGGAGACTGATTCCGCCTGAGGGGCCGGGGATCGTCCCGCAGCCAGGCCGACCAGAAGCCCGACCGCGCGGGCATCGACGGTCAGTGGTGCCGCCAGCGGCGCGCCACACGCGCAACGGAGATTGTTCCACGTAGAACATCGCTTGCGCACACGTTTGTGCGCACAATCGCGTTCCCCCATAGCGAAGATCCGTATGGACCTTCGATACAAACACCCCGCCGACATCCACCGTCGCTCGGAGACCCTCGCGCGATCGTCGCCCGGCCGCACGCGTTCGCGGGCCGAGCGGCCCGACGAGCCGTTCCGGAAATCTTCACATTCCTGGTGCCTGCGCAAGGCGTTGCATTGACTGGTCTTGCGGCGGACCCATGGGGCACTCGCCCCATCTGCTATCGGACAGCGCCTTGCAGCCGCCGTTCAAATGGGGCAGTATACCTAGCATGGCCGGGGGCCGCCGGCCGACGGCTCTCGCCCATCCGTAGAATCGTTATTCAGAGCATGGCGCCCGGTGTACGCGCCCAGGCGAGCCCTGTTGCTCAAGTCGCTGTTTTACATCATGTTACGGAGGAGCCGCGATGACAATGCCCCGTGCCCTTCTTGTCGAATGCGATGGGGAGACCATCGATCAGGTCGAGGATGTGCTGGACTCCATCTCGCATTGCTGCGTCACGGCCCGGACGCTGAGCCGGGCTCGCAAGTACCTGGATACCGACAGCTACGACTACGTGTTGCTGGGGATATCCGTGCCGGCCAGGTCCACGCGGGGGCCACGGCGTGTACACAACGCCGAGAACTTCCTGGAGGAGCTGCACGCGCGCTGCAACGGCCGCACGCCCCCGTGATCGTCCTGACGAACCTCCAGGGCGGCGACGTACGCGAGACGGCCGAGTATATGCGGGCGTGGGTGCGGCTTGCCGAGAACGGCGCCGCCGATCTCGTTGAGAGTCCCACGGTCAACTCGGGCAAGCCACTGGACCGTGTGATCAAGAAGGTCATACGCGACAAGCGGGCCTCGAGGCCGGCGCCGAAGCGTCCGCCCGCGCCACCGGACGAAGCGGGCGACGAGGGCGAGGACGATGCCCGGGACCTCGCGGCCGACCGAGACGAAGGAGCAGGCGAGAACGAGAACGGCCGTATCGCCCTGACGGAGGGCCAGCGCGACGTGCTCCAGGCCATGGCCGAGAAGCCGAACACGGTGATGCACCAGGCCGATCTCGCGGCCGCGGCCGGGTACAGCCGGAGCGCCGTCTGGCGTCACATCCGCAAGCTGGAGCGGCACGGCCTGGTGGCCCGCCACGGCGACAACGCACGCGGCGTCGTCCTCACGGCCGAGGGCGAGGAACTCGCCAAGGCCGAAGCGATGTGAGGCGAGCAATGCGGTGGCCGGCTGCGTCTCCTTGTCAGAGTCTCCCCGCCCATCCCGGGCCGCTGAGAGTCCCGTCCCGTGCGGGTCGAGTTCTGAGGAGCAAGCCAGGCGCATTCGGCCGGGCAAGTAATTCTCAGGGGTGAGCAGTTTGCGTGCCAGGGCGGCGATATGTGACCGGAAGTGGCGGATTTTCAGGCGAGTAGTCTACTCGCTTTGGGGCGAAATCGACGGCAAATCGTGGAATTGCTTGCAATCTCGGCCGGCAGGAAGTACCGTATATGTAAAGGGTTACGGCGACGGCAAAGGCGTCGATTCTTTTTTGTAAAGCTGAGGTTGTCGGTTCGAATCCGACCGCTGGCTGTGCAGATAAGCCATTCCCTCGGCGGCATCACAGACCGGGCCCCTCCGACCGGCGGTGCTCACACGTTCGACCTGCCGTCGATCAGTGCCCGGACCCCCTCAACGGTCAACTCGCGCAGGGAGTCGACGATCCGGTCGGCCTGCTTGGCCAGTTCCTCGCGCTCGGCCGTGCCGGTGACCGCCACGGCGGCCATGCCCGCCCGGTGGGCCGCCTCCAGTCCATGCACCGCGTCCTCCAGCACCACGCAGCGCTCGGGCGCGACGCCGAGCTTGTCGGCCGCCTTGAGGAAGACCTCCGGATGCGGCTTGCCGTGCGTCACGTCCGAGCCGGTCACGCGGGCGGCGACGCACTCGGAACTCGGCAGTTCCTCCAGCACGGCCGCAACGTTTTCCGGCGGGCCTGACGAGCCAACCGCAATGCGGAAGCCGGCCCCGGCCAGCGCCGCGATCAACTCGTGCGCCCCTTCCATCTCCGGGAACTCGGCATGGATGATCTCGCGGTAGGCCGCCTCCTTTTCGTCGTCGAAGGCGGCGACCTCTTCGTCGGGCACGTCCGGCCAGAGGTGGCGGATGATCTCCCGGCTGGTCATGCCGAAGGTCGCGGCGAACTGCTCCTCGGTCATGTCACGGCCGCGGCAGCGGGCGGCCTGCTGCCAGGATTGCAGGTGCGGACGGTAGCTGTCGACCAGCACGCCGTCCATGTCGAAGATGGCTGCGTATTCACTCACTGGGCGCCCTCGCGTTGGGGGTCAGGTCCGGTCCGCGAACGGTGCGTTGCGGGGAAGCGGGCACGATACGCCCGGCCGCGGCGAGCGCCAAGGGTTTACAACCCGGTCATTCCGGCTATGCTGGCGGAATCCCGCCTCACGCGAGACATTGGAGACACAGCGATGGCAAAGACGAGATACGCCCACGTCGGCACGGGCATGCGAAGCAACATGTACCGCGACGCGATGTCAGGCAACCACAAGCACCACGCCGAGCTGGTGGCGATCTGCGACATCAACACGGCACGCTTGGAGCTGTACAACAAGCATCTGGCCGAGGCCGGAATGCCGACCGTGCCGGCCTATGCGCCGGAGCAGTTCGAGCAGATGGTCGCGGAGACGCGCCCGGACCGGGTCATCGTCACATCCGGGCCGGACGCGACGCACTCGGAGTACATCTGCCGCGCGATGGAGCTGGGCTGCGACGTGGTAACGGAGAAGCCGATGACCGTCGACGCGGCCAGTTGTCGGCGGATCCTGGAGACCCGCGCTCGAACCGGGCGGGAGGTCCAGGTGTGCTTCAACTACCGCTATTCCCCGCCGCGAAGTCAGGTCAAGGAGATGATCCTCGACGATGCCGTCGGCGACATCCTCAGCGTCGAGTTCACCTGGCCGCTGGACACCCGACACGGCGCCGACTACTTCCGCCGCTGGCACCGCAAGCGGGCGAACTCGGGCTCGCTGCTGGTGCACAAGGCGACCCATCACTTCGACCTGGTCAACTGGTGGCTGGACGACCTCCCGGAAGAGGTATTCTGCCACGGCTCGCTGAAGTACTACACGCCCGCCACGGCCGAGCGCATGGGCTTGAGCGACCACGCGGAGCGTTGCAGGGATTGCCCCGTCAAGGACCGTTGCCGGTTCTCAATGGACCTGGCCGACAATGAATGGCTCAAGAAGATGTACCTGGACCCGGAACGGCACGACGGCTACTACCGCGACAAGTGCGTGTTCTCGGAGGAAATCGACATCTGGGACACGATGTCCGTCACGGTGCGGTACCGGCGAGGGGCGCTGCTGACGTATCAGCTCCACGCCTACAGCCCGTGGGAGGGCTATCAGATCGCCTTCAACGGCACGAAGGGCCGACTGGAACACCGCGCGTGCGAGAACACCTATATCAGCGGCGACGGCACGATCCCGGGCGAGTTGGAGAGGCACAACGTCTCCATCACCTACGCGCCCGAGTTCGCCAAGCCCCGAAGCATCGAGCCGCGCACCGGCGCCGGCGGGCACGGCGGCGGCGACCCGCCCCTGCAAGCCGACATCTTCGACCCCGACGTACCCACCGACCGCCTGCGCCGCAAGGCCTACCACACGGACGGGGCCTACTCGATTCTCGTCGGCGTGGCGGCCTACACGAGCATCGACACCGGCCGGCCGGTCAAGATCGCCGACCTGATCGGCGACGCGCCGGTGGAGTGAAGGCAGAGGGCAAGCTGCGATTCAGGCACGGCCGAGACGGCCGTGGGACTCATGGCCAAGATGGCCGTGCCACAATACGGACACACAGCACCGCGGCGCGGCGCGTTTGGTTTGATACTTTCGCCGCTCTCAATACGATGGCGAATCCGCGTATCGCGCGGGACGCAGAGGACCGATCCGGGATGAATATCTCTCTGAACTGGCTGACGGACTACATCGACCTGAGCGGCGTCGGCGGGCTGCCGCCGGCGGGCGAGCTGGGCGATCTGTTCACGCGCATCGGGCTCAACTGCGACGGCATCGCGGAGACGGACTCCGACATCGTCTACGACCTGGAGGTCACCTCGAACCGGCCGGACCTGCTGGGGCACCTGGGCGTGGCCCGCGAGCTGGCGGCGGCCACCGGCGCGACGTTCCATCGCCCGGAGATCCCGGAGTTGCCGACGACCGGCAAGGCGGAGGACTTCACGAGCGTGACGGTCGAATGTCCGGACCTGTGCCCGCGCTACACGGCCCGAGTGATCCGCGGCGTCCAGGTCGGCCCGAGCCCGGCGTGGCTGGTGGAGAAGCTCGAAGCCGTCGGCCTGCGAAGCATCAACAACGTCGTCGACGTGACGAACTTCATCCTGATGGAGTACTCCCAGCCGCTGCACAGCTTCGACCACGACAAGCTGACCGAGGGCCGCATCGTCGTCCGCCGGGCGGTCGACGGCGAGACGCTCGTGAGCATCGACGAGACGGAGTGCCGGCTGAACTCCGGCATGTGCATCATCGCCGACGCCAAGCGTCCGGTCGCCATCGCGGGCATCATGGGCGGTCTGAACACGGAAGTCGGCGACGATACGACCAACGTGCTGATCGAGGCGGCCCGGTTCGACCCTCTGACCACGCGCCGCACCTCCCGGTCCCTGGGGATTCTGTCCGAGAGCAACTACCGCTTTGAGCGCGGCGTGGACCCGGTGCTCCTCGACGAGGCGAGCCGGCGGGCCTGCGCGCTGATCGCCGAACTCGCCGGCGGCCAACTCGCCGAGGGCGTCTGCGACGTGTGGGCCGAGCCGTATGAAGCGCCGAGCGTCTCCCTGCGGCCGGAGCGGTGCTGCGCGCTGCTGGGCGTGGACATCCCGGCGGCACACCAAGCGGAGATTCTCGATCGACTCGGCCTGTCGCCCCAACCCGAGGAAGACCGCATCGTCTGCACCATCCCGCCCCATCGGGCGGACCTGCGGCGAGAGGCGGACCTCATCGAGGAGGTCGCCCGCCTGCACGGATACGACCAAATACCCGTCTCGTCCAAGGTCACGCACAGGGTGGTCGGCGACAGCCCCGTCGAGCAGGTCCGCATGCTCATCGGGCGGACGCTGACGGCCGCGGGATTCGACGAGGCCGTGACGTTCTCGTTCGTCGATCCGCGCGAAGCTGTGTTGTTCGGCTACCCGGAGCACGTAACGGTCGACCCGAAAGTCCGCCGGAGCAACAACGTGCTCCGCCCCTCGCTTCTGCCGAGCTTGCTCGCCGTCTGCAAGCGGAACCAGGACGCGGGGAACGAGCACGTGCGGCTGTTCGAGCTGGCGAGCGTCTACCCGCCCGGCGCCGAGGACCTGCCCGACGAGCGGACGGATGTGGCGTTGGCGACGACCGGCTCGCTGCGGTCGCTGCGGGGGGCGGTCGAGGCGCTCGCCGAGGCGGTGGCGCCGGAGGCCGCGCTGGAGGTGCATCCGGGCGAGCAGCCCGGCCTGGACCCCACGGCCGCGGGCGAGCTGCGGCTGGATGGGAGGCCGGTCGGCCTGCTCGGTCGTGCCGCGCCCGACGTGCTGGACCACTACGGGTTAGAGCACGCTGTGTGCTGCGCGACGGTGGCCTTTGCGCCGCTGCTGGATCAGGCGGCGTTGTTGCGGAAGTGCCGCCCGCTGGCGAAGTACCCGGCCGTGGAGCGGGACCTTTCGATCATCGTGGACGCGGGGCTGACGTGGCGGGAGATCGCCGAGGCCATCGAGGCCGTCGAGCAGCCGCTGCGGGAGGGGCTGGACTACGTCACGGAGTATCGCGGCAAGCCCATCCCCCACGGCCGCAAGAGCGTAACCGTCCGCCTCAGCTACCGTAGCGACGAAGGCACGCTCCGAGGCGAAGAGGTGGACGAGCAGGTCGCCGCGGTCACGCGCTCGCTCGGGGCCCGCCTGTCGGCCGAGTTGCGGACGTGATTCGCGCCAAAGCTTAGCGCGAAGCTCAAGCTCCGCACGCCCACGTCCGATGGAATCCATGGTATACTTGATACCGAGGAAACCGCCTCTGCCGTGTACGGCGGATTCTCACTTTAAAAAAGAACCTACAAGCCCAGAACGGGGAGGCGGATCGCCGCTCGTCGAGGCGAGCGGGTATGCCTCCCACCTGAAACGTAATGGGTTCTTCTTTTGTGAGTTTCACCGGCACAGCGCGGAGGCCTTTCCTTTTGCGCCCACCGGCCGTGGCCGCTCGGGACCGACTTGAACGCGGAAAGCAGCCCCCGACGCTCGGCCGGGGCGGCGTGTCCGCCCCGGCTCGTGAGCCCGCGCGCGGGATTCTCCGGCCGGCGCCGCACGAGCGCGGGTTTCACGCCGTTGCCCGCCTCCCCAACACCCCCTCGTCGCACCGTCCCTGGTGAGCTACAATTCGGGACGAGACAGCGGCACATGATCCACCCCGAACGAATCCACGCGCTCAATGACGCCGAGCCCCGCGACGGCAGGTACGTCCTCTACTGGATGCAGGCGTCCCAACGCGCGGACAGCAACCACGCACTCGAACACGCCATCCGCCGGGCCGACGAGCAGAAGCTGCCGGTCCTGGCCTGCTTCGGCCTGACTGACGACTATCCCGAGGCGAACGAGCGGCACTACGCCTTTATGCTCGAAGGCCTTTCCGAGACGGAGGCATCGCTGGCGCAGCGCGGGATCCGCCTGGTCGTGCGCCTCGGCCATCCGCCGGACGTCGCGGCCGGGCTGGCGGCCGAGGCGGCATGGGTCGTCTGCGATGTCGGCTACCTGCGCCACCAGCGGGCGTGGCGGCGTCAGTTGGCCAGGGCCGTGGCCTGCCCGGTCGTGGCGGTCGAGACGGACGTGGTCGTGCCCGTCCGCGAGGCCAGCGACAAGGCCGAATATGCCGCGCGGACGATTCGCCCCAAGCTGCATCGTCAGTGGGACCGCTACCTCGTGCCGCTGGAGCAAACGCGACCCAAGCGGGATTCGCTGGAACTGGAACTCCCGGAAGCGCGGAGTGGCACGCTCAACTCGCCCAGGCGTGCCGGGGATGACCTGCGTCGGCTCCTGTCGGAGCTCGACCTTGACCGATCCGTGCCGCCCACGGGCCGCTTCCACGGCGGCACGAGCCGGGCGCGCGGGCTGCTTGGGGCTTTCATCGCCGACAAGCTCAACCGCTACGACGCCGAAAGATCCGACCCGTCGCTCGGGATCGAGAGCCACATGAGCCCGTACCTGCATTTCGGGCAGATCTCCCCGCTGGAGATCGCCCTGGCCGTTCGAGACGCTGCCGCCCCGAGGCAGGACCGCGACGCCTACCTGGAGGAACTGCTCGTACGTCGCGAGCTGGCCTGCAATTACGTGTACTACACCGAGAGCTACGACCGCTGGGCGGCCCTGCCCGGCTGGGCCCGAGCGACGCTCCGCAAGCATCAGTCGGACGACCGGACGCACGTCTACAAGCTCGCCGAGCTGGAGGCGGCCCGGACGCACGACCCGTACTGGAACGCCGCCATGCGCGAGATGATGGCCACCGGCAAGATGCACAACTACATGCGGATGTACTGGGGCAAGAAGATCATCGAATGGACCAACTCGCCCCGCACGGCCTTCCGCTGGATGCTCGCGCTGAACAACAAGTACTTCCTCGACGGTCGCGACCCCGCCAGCTACGCCAACGTCGCCTGGTGCTTCGGCCTGCACGACCGGCCGTGGGCCGAACGCGACGTGTTCGGCACGGTCCGCTACATGTCCGCCGGCGGGCTGGAGAGGAAGTTTGACATCGACGCGTACGTCCGCCAGTGTGAAAATATGTGAACAGGTGGAAGCAAGAGTCCCGGTGGTAGAATAACCGATCCAGGGCCGGGCGACTGGCGGCGGTCGTCGCGGGCTTGCCGCCCCTGAGCAGGTTACCCCAACTCGGCAGGAAGCTCTTCTCGACGAACGATGGGGACTGGGCGATGAACGCCGGCAGAGATAGAGAGCCCGAGAACGCGCCGGGCGCATCGGAAGATGGCCGCCCGGCCGCCCTTCACGATCTCCGCCACGGGCTCATCCCGGAGGTTTTCGCACTGCGGCCGCGAGACACGCAGGAGCGGCGCCGTGTCGCCCTGATGCTGCGCCAGGTCCTGCTTGTGCTGATCTCCACCGCGGCGATCCTCTGCTTGGTCTACGGCCTGTTCCTCTCCCGCGGGCGGGTGTTCCACCTCGGGTTGCTCAGCGTCGGCGTGCTCGGCGCGATGTACCTGTGCGCTCGGGGACGGCTGCTGGGCATCGCAGCGCTCGGAACCAACGCCTACCTGCTGTGGCTGTCTCTGTACGGAATCGCAACCGGAGAAGGCATTCACGACACGGCGATCATGCTGTTTCCCATCCTGTTCCTGATCGCCACCTTGTCGTTGCCGCTGGCGATCTACGTCCTGTTCGCGGCGATCGCCACGGGCGGCGTCATTGTCGTCGGAATCAGCGAGATCAAAGGGTGGCTCCGAACCGACCTTACCGGCGTGGCCGACCCGGCCGACGTGGTGCTTCTTCCGCTGCTGCTCGTCGCCGCGGCCGTGCTCGTCCGCTTCCTGACGCAACGCTTGCTGGCCAGCATGGCCCGTTCGCGCGATTCGGAGGAAGCGCTTCGCCAGAGCGAGGAGAAGCACCGGCTCTTCCTCGAGAATTTCGACGGAATCGCCTATCAGGTTTCGCACCTGACGTTCCGCCCGTTCTTCTTCTATGGGAAAGTCAAGCAGATCACGGGATACGAGCCGGAGGAGTTCCTGGCCCGGCGCGTCGCGTGGAGCGACCTGATCCATCCCGAGGACATGCCCCGAGTAAGAGAGGAGTCGGAGCAGCTTCGGGACGTGCCCGGCTACGTGGCGGACAACGAGTATCGAATCGTCGCTCGCGACGGACAGGTTCGCTGGGTCCGCGACCTTGGGCGGGCGATCCGAACGCCCGACGGCGCTACGGAATTCGTCCAGGGCGCCGTTTATGACATCACCGCGCGCAAGGAGGCGGAGGAGGCGCTGCGAGAAAGCGAGGCGCGATTCCGGGCTGTCTTCGAGCGGGCGCCGTTGGCCATCGTCCTGACGCGAGGGCGGCGGCTGGTCGCCGGAAACCCCGCCTTTTGCAGCATATTCGGGTACGAGCCGACGGAGATTGCCGGTCTGTCGGTCGAGGACATCACGCACCCCGCCGATGTCGCCCGGTCGCACGACGCCATCGACCGTATGGACCGCGGGGCCGTCGACGTCGTCACGCTGGAGAAGCGGTACCTCCGCAAGGGCGGCGAGACGTTCTGGGGCAGCACCGTGGCCACGCTGGTCACGGGCGATTCCGGCGGCGAACTGTACGGTCTGGGGCTGATCGCGGACATCACGGCGCGCAAAGAGGCCGAGGCCGAGCGGGAGCGGCTCGAGCAGCAGCTCCGCCAGGCCCAGAAGATGGAGGCCGTCGGGCGGCTCGCCGGCGGCGTGGCCCACGATTTCAACAACATGCTGACCGCCATCTTGGGCAACGCCGAGCTGGCGCTGAAGCGGGTCGATGCATCCGGCCCGCTTCACGAAGATCTGAACGAGATTTGCAAGGCCGCCGGCCGCTCGGCCGACCTGACGCGACAGCTCCTGGCCTTCGCCCGCAAGCAGATGGTCGCCCCCCGCGTCCTGGACCTCAACGAGACCGTCTCGGGAATGCTGAAGATGCTCCGGCGGCTGATCGGCGAGGACGTTGAGCTGGCATGGTCGCCGGGGGAAGGCGTGTGGCCCGTCCGGATCGACCCCTCCCAGGTGGACCAGATCCTGGCGAACCTGTGCCTCAACGCCCGTGACGCTGTCGATGCAGGGGGCCAGATCAGCATCGAGACAAGCAACCTCCATCTTGGCGAGGACGACTGCGTAGGGGTCCCGGACGCCGCCCCCGGCGAGTACGTGGTTCTCTCGGTGAGCGACAACGGGCGAGGTATGGACACTGAGACGTTGGAGAATCTCTTCGAGCCGTTCTTCACGACCAAGGCCGTCGGCGAGGGCACGGGGCTGGGGCTGGCGACGGTCTACGGTATCGTGCGCCAGAACGGCGGGTTCATCCGTGTCTACAGCGAGTTGGGCTCGGGCGCGACGTTCCACATCCACCTGCCCCGCAGCGCCGCGGCAACGGCACACGCTGAGGCCGCGCCCCGCCACGATCTTGCCGCCGGCGGGGGGCGGACCGTGCTGCTCGTCGAGGACGAGCCGTCCGTCCTCGCACTGGGCAAGGCCGTCCTGCAGGACCTCGGCTACGAGGTCCTGACGGCCGCCACGCCGGAGGAGGCGATCGACCTCGCTGAACGGCATGACGACATCGATCTTCTGCTGACGGACGTGGTGATGCCCGGGATGAACGGCCGGGAACTATCCGAGCGGCTCATGCGCCGCCACTCGGGCCTGCAAAGGGTGTTCATGTCCGGCTACACGGCCGACGTCATCGCCCACCACGGCGTGCTGGACGAACGCGTGCACTTCATCCAGAAGCCGTTCACGCGACGTACTCTCGCCGCCAAGCTTCGGGAGGCACTGGGCGAGTGATCTCGGCCGTGCCCCGCCTGTCGAACGGCATGTTGGCCGCCACGTCCTTTTTGCGCTTGCATTTGTGGCGTTTCGACTGCATAAGAATCCCCCATGCGGCGGGAGGAGGCCTGCGCGTCGGCAGGTGGGCCGCCGCACACGTGGTTCGGGCCGTTTGGCATCTGATTTCGGAAAGGGCACGCGAATGGGTGCGGTATTGGGCCTGAAGGATCCTTACATCATCGCCGTGGTACTGCTCTGTCTCGGCAGCGCGGTCCTGTGCGTCATCTATGGGCTGTTGACGTGGAACCGCGGACAGGAATCGCTCCAGCAGGAAGACATCCAGTGGGCCGCTGAAGAAGAGAAGGTCGAAGAGAAGCTGTAGCCCGCCGCCAAGGCGCGGGCCGTTTCTCCCGGCCTTCGGGCCGGTCTGTCGATCGCGGCGGGCCGGCCGGAGACGCGGTTATGCCGTCGCGATAAGGAGATTGCCATATGTTGGCAGCCGTGGGCACGTATCAGATCGTCGTGGTCGTCGTGTATCTCATGGTCGTCGGGTACCTGGGCTGGCTGGGGTATCGTCGGACGCAAGGCGCGGCCGACTACCTGGTCGCGGGGCGCCGGATTCACCCGTTCGTCATGGCGATGAGCTACGGGGCGACGTTCATCTCCACCAGCGCCATCGTCGGCTTCGGCGGGGTGGCGGGGATGTTCGGGATGAGCTTGCTGTGGCTGACGTTTCTGAACATCTTCGTGGGCATTTTCATCGCGTTTGTCTTCCTGGGGGGGCCTGTGCGGCGGCTGGGCCACCGGCTGGACGCCCACACTTTCCCCGAGCTGCTCGGGCGGCGGTTCGGCAGCAAGTTCATACAGGTCTTCTCGGGGCTGGTAATCTTCCTGTTCATCCCGCTCTACGCCGCGGCCGTGCTGATCGGCGGGTGCGAGTTCATCGACCGCTACTTCGGCATCGGCTATACGACGGCGCTGCTGGTATTCAGCGTGCTGATCGCGGCGTACGTGGTCCTGGGGGGGCTCAAGGGCGTGATGTATACGGACGCCTTGCAGGGGACGATCATGTTCATCGGCATGATTATCTTGCTCGTAGCGACGTATGTGATGATGGGAGGCGTGACCGAGACGCATGCCGGGTTGCAGGAGATCAGCAAACAACCCAACTTGTTTAACAGCATCGGCTTCCAGGGGTGGACGAAAATGCCCACATTCGGCTGGGGGGTGGCGGACACGCCCAAAGGGCCGAACCCGAAGGGCTACGACCTATGGTGGATCGTCATCTCGACGATCACGCTGGGCGTCGGCATCGGCGTGTTGGCGCAACCACAGCTTGCAGTTAGGTTTATGACGGTTCGCTCCAAGCGGGAACTCAACCGGGCAGCACTGGTCGGCGGCGTGTTCATCCTCATTATGACGGGCGTGGCCTTCACGGTCGGCTCCGTGAGCAACCTGTGGTTCCACAAACACGAGGAGGTCCGCGGCCGGATCATCCGTCAGACGAAGGTCGCCAAAGTAATTGCGAAGAAGGAGCGGGATCTGGAAGCTCGAATCCCCTGTCGACTGTGGCATATCGACACGGACGGGGACAACGAGGCGGACATCGACATCGTGGCCAACGGCTACAGCTTGTATGCGCCCAAGGGCGGCAAGCCCATGCCGCTGCCCGAGACGCCCAAGGCCGAACTCAAGGCCCTGGCGGCGCAGGCGAAGGCCGAGCATGGGCCGGGTAAGTTCATCGGCCTCACCGCCCTGATGCCCCAGGCCGTAGCCGAGGACCCCGCCACCGGTGAGGAGATCGACTACAACGACATCCGAGCCAATCCCGACAAATATGTCGGGCGTGAGCTCGTCATACGGCCGCGGGCAACGTCATTCCTGCGGGCCCTGATCCCGGTTGAAGGGCAGAACGAGTGGGCCTTCAACGGCGATTCGATCATCCCGATGTACATCACCCGGGCGATGCCGCCATGGTTTGGCTTGCTTTTCCTATTGACGCTATTGGCCGCCGCCATGAGCACGCTGTCGAGTCAGTTCCATGCGGTGGGCACGAGCATTGGGCGCGACGTGTACGAGCAGCTCACCGGGCGGCATGGCAAGTCGATCAGCGTCACGCGAATCGGCATCATCATCGGGATCGTAATTGCCGTAATTATAAGTGCTTCCGCACGTGGCGGCTATATCATCGCCCGGGCGACGGCGATCTTCTTCGGGCTGTGTGCCTCGGCGTTCCTGCCGGCCCTGCTGGGCGGGCTGTTTTTCAAGCGGACGACCCGGGCGGCCGTGAAGTGGAGCATGCTCGTGGGCTTTGTCGTCACGGCCTTCTGGCTGGTCTTCATCAAGGACAAGGAGGCCCGTGCGCTGGGCATCTGCAAGGCGCTGACGGGCAAGCACTCGCTTCTGCTGGAGCACCCCAACTGGCCGGTCGTGGACCCGTTGGTGGTGGCGCTGCCTTTGAGCTTGCTTGTGCTGATTGGGGTCAGTATTTTCACCAAGCCACCGGAGCGGGCACACCTGGACCGCTGCTTCGGCTCGGGGACCGGTGGAAATAGCTAGAAGAATCGTTGCAGTCAGACGGCGGAATGCTCCGATAGGACCGGTTGAAACGGCGCAGTGGGCCGCAAAACCGTAAGGAAACGCCCAGGGAAAGGATTTCACGATGATGAAGTATGACAGTCGGAGATGGTGGATCGCGCCCGTGCTTGCGATGTTGTTGTTCGTCCCCCCCGCGATGGCCGCCGAAGGCGACGGCGCCGCGGTGTCGGCGGACAACGGCGCGGCCGCGAACGAAGACGGCCACGTGATGCCCCGTACCGAGGTCGAGGCGGGCGAGGTGACGGAAGAGCCCGGCGAATTCTGCGGCATCTGCGAGTCGAAGC
Organism: uncultured Planctomycetaceae bacterium; assembly: GCA_964531695.1. Classification (GTDB taxonomy): domain Bacteria; phylum Planctomycetota; class Phycisphaerae; order SM23-33; family SM23-33; genus JAGXKT01. The sequence continues at coordinate 16,840 of CAZHEH010000016.1, forward strand.
GGCGATTCAACGAGCTGATCCCCGGCTTCGAGATGGGCTTCGACCACCGGTACCGCATGATCTACGACTACAACGTCACGTCGCTGGATCAGTATTCGACGGGCCATCAGCGCTATTGGCACCGCAACCGCAGCCGCATGTGGGCGCGGGTCACGCCGATGGAGAATCTTGACATCAACGCCCGGCTGGTCATCGAACCGCGGTACTACTGCCAGCCCACGAGCATGGCCGACCAGTCGATTCGCACGGAGGCGCTCTGGGACAAGTTGAACGTCGAGTGGCGTCAGGCGTTCGGTCTGCCGCTTACGATTAAGGCCGGCCGTCAGGACATGCGGCTGGGCAGCGGCTACCTCGTCTTCGAGGGCACGCCCCTGGACGGCTCGCGGACGATCTTCTTCGACGCGATCCGCGCGACCTGGGACGCCCAGGAGATCCAGACCGTCTTCGACTTGGTCGTGCTGAACAACCACGCCAACAGCGCCGCGATCGTCGCTCCGTACTGCGACGACGACGCCGACCTGATCGAGGACGACGAGACGGGCGTAATCGTCTACGCGTCGAACAAGTCGATCCAGGACACGACGATCGACGGCTACTTCATCTACAAGCATACGGACAAGCCCACCGGGAAGGACAACTCGGCGAGCAACCCCTTCCGCGGATTCGACGCCGACATCTACACCTTCGGTGCCCGCGTGGCCGGCAAGATGGGCCCCAACTGGCAGTACAGCGCCGAGGCCGCCCCGCAGTTCGGGCACAAGGAAGGCGCAGAGCTGCGCGAGTTGGCGGTCAATACGAAGCTGGCGTACCTCTTCCACGACCCGATGAACACGGACGTGCACTGCGGCTATGAGTTCCGCAGCGGGGATGAGGACCACATCAACGGCGGCTTCGACATGCTCTGGGGCCGGTATCCGCAGTGGAGCAACATCTACAACGGCTACCTGGACGGGCTGGAAGGCCGCATAGCCATGTCCAACAACATCCACCGCGTCAACGTTGGCGTCGGGTTCGAGCCGGCCGAGGACATGTCCATCACGGCCGACTACCACGCCATCTTCCGGGAAGAGGACGAGACCGGCGTGTTGACCTCCACCGGCTTTGCGGGCAACTGCACCAAGGGCCACCTGTTCACCGCCCTCTGGAAGTGGCGCCTGGACGAGCACTGGAGCACCCACATGGTCGGCGAGGCGTTCGTCCCGGACGATTACTACTCAGACGCCCGGAACGACACGGCCTTCTTCCTCCGCTGGGAGCTGGCGTTCAGTTGGTAGCCGGCTGCGAGTAGACGCCCACTACGGCGGGTCGCCGAACTTCGGCGGCCCGCCGTTCCTTTGCGCCTCCGGCCGGCTCCGGAAACCACAAGACGACTTGCCCTGGTTGCCGACCGGCGCGTATGCTGGAGAGTATGCGGAGGGCGATTCCCATCACGGCCGCGGCCCTGGCGATGCTTCTGGCATCCTGCGGGCCGCCCGAGGCCTCGGAACCTCGCGATCGATCTCTGGTGGCGGAGGTCGAAGGCCGGCCCTGGCAAACGCCGTACGGGCGGGGAGAGTCGCTCCGGAGCGAGCATTACCGCATCTACTCCACGGCCCAGCGGGAGGAGTTGCGCGTCTATCTGCCCGGCTACATGGAGGCGGCGTACGAGCAGTACCTCCGGATGACCGGCCTGCCGGACGAGCCCGTGGACGAGCCGATGCCGATGTACATGCTCAGCGGGCGGCAGGAATGGTCGGCCCTGACGGAGCAGATCTTCGGGGCCGACTCCAAGGCGCTGCACATCGAGGCCGGCGGCTACTGCCACCGGGGCATCTGCGTGCTATGGGACATCGGCGGCAGCTACACGCTGTCCGTGGCGTCGCACGAGGGATTGCACCAGTTCTTCCATCATCGGCTGGAGAACAAGCTGCCCATGTGGCTGGAGGAGGGCTTCTGCACGCTGGCAGAGGGCCATCAGACCGTGGGCCGGGCCGTGCGGTTCACGCCGACGAAGAACCCCTCGCGGTTCAACGCGCTTCGGTCGGCCATCGTCAACGACCGCTGGTATACCATCGAGGAACTGCTGCCGATGGATGCCGGTGACGTGGTCACCCAGGGCTCCGAGCACGCCGTGGGCTACTACGGGCAGCTCTGGGCGCTGGCGCAGTTCATTCAGTCGCGTCCGCAGTACCGCGAGGGCCTGCACCGCCTGATGGCCGACGCGGCCGCCGGCAAATTCGACGCGGCCCTGGACTTGCCGCCCGGCGCTCTGGCCAAGCTGCACAAACGCGGGCGGACCTACAACCGGACGATCGGCGAGCCGATCTTCCGACACTACATCTCCGACGACTTGGCGGGCTTCGAGAAGGAATACCGAGCATACGCCGAGAAACTCGCCCGGCTTCGGTAGTGCGTTTCGGCGAAGTGTCGCGCCGTCGAGCGTGAGCGAATCGGCTCCCGGCAACAGCGCCGACACAGGCGATTTCGGGCATCGTCGAGGGCAGGCGCCGCCACGCAGCCGACATGACCGCCATGGACTCACCTGAGGCCGCGTAGCGCCCTCTACGAGCCGCGCTTGTCTTGCACTCGCTTGGCCTTGCCGGTGAACCGCTCCAGCGAGTTCGGCTCGGCCAGGTCCACGCGCATCCGCACGCCCGTGACCGAGGCAATCTCACGCCCGATCCGATCGCGCAAGTCCTGCATTTGGCTCATCTTGTCAGAGAAGATCGCTCCGTCGATCTCGACGTGCACCGTCACCTCGTCCATCGCGCCGGGGCGGGTCAGCTCGATCAGGTAGTGCGGGGCCGTGCCCTCCACCCGCAGCAGGGCCTCCTCCACCTGCGAGGGAAACACGTTCACGCCGCGGATGATGAGCATGTCGTCGCTCCGCCCGATCACGCGACTCATCCGGACGGTCGTCCGCCCGCACGGGCAGCGGGCCCGGTCCAGCCGGGCAATGTCCCGCGTACGGTAGCGGAGGATGGGCATCGCCTGCTTCGTCAGCGCGGTGAAGATCAGCTCGCCCGGCGCCCCGTCGGGCACGGGCTCGAGGGTCTCCGGGTCCACGCACTCGACGATGAAGTGGTCTTCCTGGATGTGCATACCGTCGCGGGCGACGCACTCGCCGCTGACGCCGGGGCCGATGACCTCGCTGAGCCCGTAGTTGTTCATCGCCAGGATGCCCAGGGCCGACTCGATCTGCCGCCGCATGTCGTCCGTCCACGGCTCGCCGCCGAAATGCCCGAATTGCAGCGGCAGCGAGGTCGGCTCGATTCCCGCGGCCGCGGCGACCTCGGCGATGTTCAGCGCGTACGTCGGCGTGCAGACGAGCACCTGGGAGCCGAGGTCCTGCATCAGCATGATCTGCCGCCGCGTGTTGCCCGAGGCGGCCGGAACCACCGCGGCGCCGACCCGCTCGACGCCGTAGTGCAGCCCGAAGCCGCCGGTGAAAAGCCCGTAGCCGAAGGCGATGTGCACCGTATGCTCCGGCCGAAGCCCGCCGGCCACGAGAAACCGGGCACACAGCTCCGACCACAGCCGCACGTCCGCGGCGGTGTAGGCCACGAACGTCGGCTTGCCCGTCGTGCCCGACGAGCCGTGGAACCGCCCGACCTCCTCCCGCGGCACGGCCAGGAAGCCGAGCGGGTAGTGCTCGCGGAGGTCCGCCTTGGTCGTCAGCGGCAGACGGCGCAGGTCCTCGAGCGAGCGGACGGCGTTGGGGGCGATGCCCTCGGCCGCGAAGCGCTCGCGATAGAAGGGCACGTCCGCCAGGTGCGCCAGGTGCGCCACAAGCTGCTTCAATCGATCAACTTGCAGCGATTCCAGCTCGTCGCGGCTCGTGGTCTCCGCGGGGTCCCAGATGCGGTTCTGATACGGGAACTCGGGCATATCGGCGATCCTTGAGACAGGGAATGCCCCAGTATCGCCGATTCCGGCGAAGCGTCAACCGCTGCGGCGTGCCGCCGGCTCAACCGTCGTCGCCGAACAGCTCGACCTCGCCGATGACGTTGATGCCCTTGCCCTGGAGGACCTCGGCGGCGGCGTCCGGGTCATCAAAGCGGAACACAAGCACGGCCCGGTCGTTCCGGCGGAACGTGAAGGCGTACATGTACTCGATGTTCAGCCCCGCTTCGTCGATGATCGCCAGGATCTCGGCCAGCCCGCCGGGCTTGTCCTCGACCTCGGTGGCGACGACGTCCGTGACGTTGACGACCGCCCCGGCCGCCTCGAGCACCTGCTTGGCGCTCTGCCAGTCCGGCACGATCAGCCGCAGGATGCCGAACTGCTGCGTGTCAGCCAGCGAGAGCGTCAGGATGTTCACGTCCGCGTCCGCCAAGGCCCCGCAGACCGTCTTCAGGTGGCCCGGCTTGTTTTCCAGGAACAGCGACAGTTGCTTGATCTTCATGGCAGCCCTCTGGATATCGGTCGGCCGGTCGGTGGATCGACGGGTCAATCGGTCCGCCGCTTGGGTACCGGCGCATCATCCCACGCTTCTACGAGTTAACGAGTCAACGAATCAACGTCAGTCACATCTCTCGACGATCCACCACGCGCTTGGCCTTGCCCATGCTTCGCTCGATCGTATGCGGCTCGACGAGCACGACCTTCGCCCTCAGTTGCACCGTGCTCTCGATCGACCCGGCGATCTTCGCCCGCAGGTCCTCCATCTCCCGCACGCGGTCCGAGAAGAACTCCTCGGTGATCTCCACCTGCACCTCCATCCGGTCCAGGTCCTTCTCCCGGGTCAGGATGATCTGATAGTGCGGCAGCGTGCCCTCGACGGCCAGCAACGCCGCCTCCACCTGCGACGGGTACACGTTCACGCCGCGGATGATGAACATGTCGTCGCTGCGGCGGCTGATCCGGCGAATCCGGCGGATGCTCCGCCCGCAGGGGCACGGTTCGGTTATCACGGCCGTGATGTCCCGCGTGCGGTACCGGATCATCGGCATGGCCTTCTTGCCCAGCGTAGTCAGCACCAGCTCGCCTTCTTCACCGTCGGGGACGGGCTCGAGCGTGTCGGGGTCGACGATCTCGGGGTAGAACCAGTCCTCGAACAGGTGCAGACCCGACTGGGCGGCGCACTCGCTGCCGACGCCGGGGCCGATAATCTCGCTGAGCCCGTAGATGTCGTAGGCCTTGATGCCGCTGGCCGCCTCGATCCGCTCGCGCATGCGGTCCGTCCAGGGCTCGGCTCCGAACACGCCCGCCCGCACCCGCAGGTCGTGGATGTCGATGCCCAGCTCCTCGCACCGCTCGACGATGTACAGGAAGTAGCTCGGCGTGCAGCAGATCGCGGTCGAGCCGAAGTCCTTCATGATCATGATCTGCCGGTCCGTATTGCCCCCGGAGATCGGGATGACCGTCGCCCCGAGCGCCTCGGCGCCGTAGTGGGCCCCGAGCCCGCCGGTGAACAGCCCGTAGCCGTAGGCGTTCTGGATGACATCCCCCGGCCCGCAGCCGCAGGCGGCGAAGGTGCGGACCATGACCGAGGCCCACACGTCGATGTCGGCCTGCGTGTAGGCCACGACCGTCGGCTTGCCCGTCGTGCCGCTGGAGGCGTGGACGCGGACGACGTCCTGGATGCTCGTGGCGAACAGCCCGAACGGGTAGGCGTCCCGCAGGTCGTCCTTGACGGTGAACGGAAGCTTGCGAATGTCCTCGAGCGACCGGATGTCCTCCGGCTTGACGCCTGCCTCGTCAAACCGCTGCTGGTAAAGCGGCACGTGACCGTAGGCCAGCCGAACGATCGCCTGGAAGCGGTCGAGCTGAAGCCGGCGGAGTTGCGGCTCAGGCAGATAGTCCGGCGCGCTGGCCGGATGGAAAGCTTCGCTCCTGTGCGTGTCCTTGACCATAGCATTCCCTTCTTGCGTGCGGGCGCGAGAGAGGCCCGGCCGAGACGGGCGGATTATACCCCCGGCCCGCAGGAAGGGAAAGCGCCGGCAGAATCGGCTGAAACCGGCGGCTCCAAGCCCGTTGCGCAAAGCCCTCTGCCCTCGCGCGGGCGTGAGGACACGCCCGGGGCACACAGGGTTCAGCCGGTCGAGCTGCGCCCCAGCGCGAACGCCTGCTCGTTGGCCTCGTGGACCTTCTCGGGCAGGTTGGCCCGCACGGCCGTCAGCCAGTGCTCCTCGGCGATGTCCAGATGCGTGCTCAAGGCGCCGAGCATCGCGACATTCAGCGAGCGGGGGTTCGGCAGCTTCTCCGCGTCGATCGTCTCGGGCGGGATCAGCACGCCGCCGTCCGCCCGCCGGCCTTGGAACACCTCTACCTGGTCCGGCGACAGGACGACGACGTAGTCGGCCTCCCCGGCCGGGACCATCGGGCTCACGGCCGAGAGGTCCGCGCCGAAGCGAACGTCCGAGTCGACCGACCCGCCGCGCTGGCTCATGCCGTGTACCTCGGCCTTCTTGACGTCCAGCCCGGCCCGGAAAGCGGCCTCGGAGAGGATGTCCGAGGCCTTGAGAACGCCTTGGCCTCCCAGACCCGCTACGACTACGTTCGTCACTTGGTTTGTCATGTGCGTTTCTCCGTCGGGGATACTGGGGGGAGTCTGCTGCGTCATACGTTCGACGTTCGGGGTGCGACGCGACTCTCCGGTGCCTGCCGTTCCCATTGAACGTCGAACATCGAACCCCGAACTCCCGCACAGCGGCGTCAGCCGCTCGCGGCCGCCTCATACTCCTTGATCTTCTTCGCCGCCAGCAGACACGGGCGCCGGACCACGATCAGCGAGAGCTTGTCGGCGGCGATTGCTTCGGTCACGGCCGCGGTGAGGCCGTCGGGGTCGGCGGTCGGGTCCACGGTCGTCACGTTGTCGACGCCCACGGCGCGGGCGAGGTCCTCGAAGCTGAGTCGGTTCGTGCCGGTGTGGTCGAGCTTTCGGCCGGTGCCGGGGTGCTCCTGCATGCCGGTCATGGCGGTCGTGCCGTTATCGAGGATCATCACCACGTGCCCGGTCGGCGGCGGGTTGTAGGCCATCTCGACCAGACCGGTGATGCCACTGTGGACGAACGTGCTGTCGCCGATGACGCTGACGACCTTGCGGGCCTGCTCCGGCGGCAGCACGTGCCGCAGCCCGAGCCCCACGCCGATCGCCGCGCCCATGCACACGCAGGTGTCCATCGCCTCAAACGGCGGCAGCACGCCCAGCGTGTAGCAGCCGATATCGCCGGTGACGATGCAATCGAGGTCCCGCAGCAACTCGAAGCTCTTGCGGTGCGGGCAGCCCTGGCAGAGCTGCGGCGGCTTGCCCTTGGCACGCGGCGGCTCCGGGCCGGACTCGCCCTCCAGAATCCGCCGCACACGATCCACGGTCAACTCGCCGAAGCGATACATCTCCGGTGCGCCCTGCACGTCGATGCCGGCCGCACGGCACTGCTCCACCAGCACCGGGTCGCCTTCCTCGATCACCACGCAGCGCTCAACGCCCGCGGCGAAGCGGCGCATCGCCTCCAGCGGCACCGGGTAGCTCATGCCGATCTTCAGCACGGCCGCGTCCGGGGCGGCCTCGCGGGCGTGTACGTAGCTGATGCCCGAGGTGATGATGCCCAACTCCGGCTTGCCGTCGGCGTTCTCGACACGGTTGGGGCCCTCGGCCTCGTTCCACACCGCGATATCGGCGAGCTTCTCCCGAAGCCGCTTGTGGGCCGGGCGAGCGTAGCCGGGAACCATCACGCGGTTCGGGCGGTCGTGCTCGAAGTGCGGCTCGCCCGGCGGCGGTACCGCGCCCTCCCGCGGCCGGACGACCGTCTTGGAATGGCAGATCCGCGTGGTCACCCGCAGGAAGACCGGCGTGTTCCACCGCTCGGAGATGCCGATCGCCTTGTGCAGGAGGTCATACGCCTCCTGGCTGTCGGACGGCTCGAGCGTCGGGATCCCGGCCGCGTGGGAATAGCGGCGGTTGTCCTGCTCGTTCTGGCTGGAGGCCATGCCCGGGTCGTCGGCCGTGACGATCACCAGCGCTCCCGACACACCCGTATACGCGGCCGTGAAGAGCGGGTCTGCCGCGACGTTCACACCGACGTGCTTCATCGTCGCCAGGGCTCGCGCCGACCCGAAGGCCACGCCGAGGGCGACCTCCAGGGCGACCTTCTCGTTCGGCGCCCACTGGGCCCGCCCGCCAAATCGCGAAAAGTTCTCCAGAATTTCCGTGGACGGCGTACCCGGATAGCCGGTGCCCAGCGATACGCCACCGTGCAACGCTGCCAGCGCGACGGCCTCGTTGCCGCTCAGGAGTAGTCTTTCTTCACTCATTTTGGCTTGTCGTCGCCTCCAGAATGTCGCGGAGCCACTCGGGCGGGCGGATGGGTCGCCCGTCCGGGTCGACGACCGCGTGGATCGTGTAGCCGCGTGCGACGCCGGGTCCGCCGTCGGCGTGGGCGATCTCCACGTCGAACCGAACGCGGACCTTGCCCTGCATGCCGATGGCCGCCTTAACGTCGAGCAAATCATCATACCGTGCCCGGCCGACGCACTCAACGTGCGCCTCGATCACGGGCAGCATCGCCCCGCGTCGCTCCATCTCGGCGTAAGGAAAGCCCAGTGACCGCATGAGCTCGGTCCGCGCGACCTCGAACCAATCCAGCGCCCGCGCATAGTAATACGTGCCCATCTGATCGGTCTCGCCGTAGCGGACGCGGAGTTGGTGGATCGTGCGGAGGTTCGCAGGCGTGTCGGTGGGTTGCTGGGACATCTGGACCCTCGTCTGCTCGTTAACTCATAAACTCGCTAACCCGTGGACCCGTTAATCCGTTAACTCGGGGACTACGGCAGGCGTTCCGCGTATGGCGGCAATCGACCGGGGCTTCCTGGCGGGTACAAGCTTACGGGGACGGCAACGCCCCGGCCACGCGAAATCGCGTCGCCGAATCCTCGATGCGACGAATTCTCGTAGCAGCGAGCCAACGGACACCGCGCTTGAGCGCGGCCGGGCAAGGTCATACAATCGGTCGCGTCGGGTCCGCTAGGGGGCGACCCGGCGACGCCGCATTGTTGCGAAAGGGAGACCGTCACATGACCCTACGCTTTGCCCTCTGCACGGCCGCGGTTCTGCTCGCGCCCGCTTTCGCGCCGGCCGGGGCGCCCCTGGCCGACCGCCTGCCCGCCGACTGCCTGATCTACGCCGGCTGGGCCGGGCGGACCGAGGCGTTCAGCGAGTCGCAGTTCGGGCGGCTGGTCGAGGGAGAGCCGGTGCAGAGCGGGTTGGCGGCCTTGCATGAAGTGCTTGTGCGCGATAGGGGCCGGCGCGACGGCCCGGTATTCGACCATTTCTGGCAGATGCTCGCACTCGCCTGGAAGCACCCCATCGCGGCGGCCGTCTTGGACCTGGAGAAGCCCGAAGGGCATGACCTTGGCGTGCGTCTGGCGCTGCTGATCGACCTGGGCGAGGACAAGCCCGCCTTCGCCAGGCGCCTGGATGCGCTCATCCGCGAATTCGGGGATGGCGCGGCGGCGCAAGCGTACGGCGGGGTGGGCTACCACTGCTTTAAAGACCCGGACGAGACGGGGGTGTCGGTGGGCTTCAAGGACGAAGTCTTCTTCCTCTTCCTGGGAGACGCCGAGACGCCGAAGGCATGGATCGACCTCAAACCGGCCGACTCATTGGCGACGAACGACGCCTTCAACGCAGCGATGGAAGACGTGGAAGGCGATGCAGCCCAGTACGTCAGCTACATCAGCGTGGAAGAAGCCAAGGCAAGCGTTCTAGCGCTGGCCGGGGAAGGCGGGGGCGATCCCGACGGCGGCGAGACCCGCGCTGCGAGCGAGTTCGAGGGCCTGGTTCGGGCGTTTGGCCTGGAGAAGGCCACGGCCGTGGTCAGCAGCATGTGCTTCGAGGACGGCCGGGCCCATTCCCGCATGCGTATCCTCAGCCCCGGCCCGCACAAGGGCGTGCTGGCGCTCGGAGCGGCGCGGGCGGTGACGGCCGAGCACCTCGCCGCCATCCCCGCGGATGCCGACTTCTTCGCCATCAGCAGCGTCTCGCCCGAATCTCTGGTCGAGGAAGTCCGCCGCATCTGCGCCGTGGCGGGCGAGGACGCCGAGGCAAACTTCGACGAGGCCATGGCCGAGTTCCGCGAAGCCACCGGCGTTGATCTGCGGGAGGACCTGCTCGCCGGGCTGGGCGAGACCTGGACGCTATGCAGCGCGGAATCCCAGGGCGGCTTCCTCACCGGCACGGCCGTCTGGACGGAGGTCCGCGACCAAGAGAAGCTCGAAGCGGCCCTGCCCAAGCTGGAGAAGGCCCTGATGCGCGCTATCGGGGCGGACGGTGGGGAGCCCCCTGCACGTCCGACGGCTCGCGACAGCGGCATGACTCTTCCCCCTGTTCGGCGATGGGCGGCAGGGCCGGAGTGGTACGAGGTCCGCACCATGGACGTGGGGGACACGCGGATCCGCTACCTGGCGGGGCAAACGCCCGACATGCCCCTGCCGGTCGCGCCCGCGTGGGCGATTCACGACGGCAAGCTCTACCTGGCCGCGTGGCCGCAGGTGATCGCGTCGATCCTCGAGGGCGGACCCGGCGAAGGGCCGGGGCGCGCGCCGTCGCTGCTGGACAGAGAGGAGTTCGCCGCACTGCGCGATCGCCTGGCCGATCGCCCGGCCGTGCTGACCTACACGAACGTGCCACAAATCGTTCGGCGGCTGTACCCGCCGGCGCTGGCAGGCGGCACGGCGGGCGTCAACGCCGCGGGAGAGTTCATCCCCTCGGCGGACCTGTCCTGGCTGCCGTCGGCCCGAACGGCCGAGCGGTTTTTCGGACCGAGCATTTCGGCCATTTCACTGGACGATCGCGGGCTGCTGTACGAGCAATACGCGACCTTGCCCGGCAAGGGCGTTCTGGGCGGGCCGGCCTTCACGCCGATGATGCCCGTGGTGCTGCTGCCTGCCCTGGGCCATGCCCGCATGAAAGCGAAGCGGTCTTCTTCGGCCTGCAACCTGCTCTCGATAGGCAGGGCCATCTTTATGTACGCAGCAGAGCAAGACGGCCGCTATCCGCCGAACCTATCTGCGCTGGTCGAGCATAGCTTTGTTTCCGCGGACTGCTTCGACAGCCCCTCGGGCGATACGCCGCCGCCGCGCTATGTGGATGGGGAACTCGTCGGTCAGGTGGACTACCACTATTTCTCCCAGTTGGCTCAAATCGAGGGCGGTATCGAAGCGATCCCAGGGGATCTGATGATCGGTTACGAGAGGCCCGAGATGAACGACGGCGAGGGCACGAACATCATGATGAGCGACGTCAGCGTGCAATGGGTCTCCCTGGAGCGATTCGAGCGCGAATTGGAGAAGACGCGAGCGTATCTGAAGGAACAGGGACTACGATAGAGTCATGGCATACGAGCAGGCCCCGCGGGGGCCGGAAACGGGAGTACGCACATGAAGACGCAAACGATGATCGTGTTGGGGCTGGTTCTGGCGGCCGTGGCGGCGCCGGCGGCGGCCGAGGCGCCCTTGGCCGAGCGCATGCCCAAGGGCTCGATGATGTACTACGCATGGGCCGGGCGGACGGATGCGTGGGCCGATTCGCCGATGGGCAAGCTGGCGGAGGGCTCGAAGGTGGCCGAGATCGCCGAGGCCATCCGCGACGCCCTGGTGCAGAGCATGCCGGGCCCGGCGCACAAGCAGATGGCCCGCAACGCGTGGTCGATGGGCGCGACGATGCTGAAGCACCCCTGCGCGGCCGCGCTGGTGGACATCGAGATGCTCGAGGACGGCGACGGACCGATCCCTAAGGTCGCGCTGATGGCCGACCTGGGCGACGACAAGGCCGCCTTCGCCCGGCACCTCGACAAGCTCGTCGAGGCCGTCAACGAGATGGATGACGAACTCAATTTCGCCGAACGGACGCACGGCGAGGCGGGCTACCGGGCACTGCCGGTGCCGGGCCCGGAAGGCGTGGAGCTGGCGTTCGGCTTCGACGGCACGGTCTTCTTCGCCTGCCTGGGCGGCGCGGAGATGCCGGGGCAGCTCCTGGCGACGAAGAGGCCGACCTCCCTGCTGGCGGATGAGACCTTCACGGCCGCGATGAAGGACGTGGACGGCGAAGACGTGCAGGCCGCCCTGTTCCTGAACGTGACGAAGGTCAAGGCGTTCGCCAGGGCGCTGGAGCGGCGGGAAATGGGCCCGCCCCCGGCGGCGGAGGGGGATGCCGAGGCCGAGGCCCCCGAGGGCATGGTCGCGCGGATCGTGGACGCGTTCGGCCTGCACGACGCGACGGCGCTGGCGGAAACCACGCGGCTCGTGGAAGGGAACATGTACACGCGTACGCGGCTGCTCTCGCCGGCGCCGCACAAGGGCCTGCTGAAGCTCGTCGCGGAGCGGAGCGTCAAGCCGGCGGACCTGGCGGCAATTCCGGCCGACGCGGATGTCTTCGTTGTCAGCGCCGTCGCGCCGCAGACGTTCGTCGACGAGCTGCGCCGCGGGCTCAAGCGGGTGAGCCCCCAGATGGTGGAGCAGTTCGACGGCGCCCTCGGGGAGTTCCGAGAGCGGACGGGCGTTTCGCTGGAGCGCGACCTGCTGGCCTCGCTGGGCGAGACCTGGACGCTGTGCAGCGCGCCGTCGCAGGGTGGGTTCTTCACCGGCACGGCGATCTGGACGGAGGTCCGCAATGCCGAGAAGCTCGAGGACTCGATGGAGAAACTCGAGGCCGTCCTGCGCGACATGCTGGCCCCGCCGGACGCGACACAGATCCCCAACACCTGCCCCCGCTGCGGGCACGAGCAGCTTGACCACTTGGAAGGCGGCTGGAGCTGCCCCCGCTGCGGCATGGATCAGACGCAGTGGGAGTGGCAGCTCCGCCGGCGCGGCGGCATGGAGCTTCGCAGCATGCAGTTGGGCGAGACGCGCATCTGCTACCTGGCGGGCAAGTCCGGCTGGACGCCCCTTCCGGTCGCCCCGGCCTACGCGGTGCACGAGGGCCGGCTGTACGTCGCCGGCTGGCCGCAGGTGATCCAGTCGATCATCGAGGCGGGCCCGGGCGAGGGCGAAGGCCGCACCGCGGCGATCGCCGACCATGAGGCGTTCACCAAGCTCCGCGGGCGGCTGGCGGAGCGCCCGGCGATCCTCATGTACGTCAACACGCCGGACATCGTGCGGCGGATGTACCCGATCCTGCTGTTCGGCGGGACGATGGCGATGAACGGGCTGGAAGGCCAGTTGCCGGTCAAGCTCAACCCGGAGTGGATCCCGTCGCTGCCGGCGATGGAGCGATTCCTCGGCCCGTCGATCGCGGCCATCTCCGCCGACGAGGACGGGCTGCTCTGCGAGGAGTTCGCCACGATGCCCGGCGGCGGGCTGATGGGCATGGCGCCGGCGCTCGTGCCTACCCTCGGCGCGGCCGGAGTTTACGCGCTCGGCGCGGCGGAAGCCCAGCCATGGCAAATGGCCGTGCCCGCGGCCGGAGCGGCAGCCCCTGTAGCGCCCTTCCCGGCGGACGGAGCCGAAGTGATCTTCGATGAAGAGATGGAGATCGAGATCCACGAGGCGCGGCTCGAGGACGCGGAGGAGGGGGCGTGCTTGCGCATCCCGGCCACAGGCGACGACCCCAGGGAACTGGCCGAGCGCGTCAATGCGGCGGCCGAGCGGATTACGGAAGACGGCCTCGAGGCCGCGCCGGCGGATGGCAAGGCCAGAGCAGTGTTGCCTATGGGCGCGGAAGCCGGGGGCAACCCCCAAGCCGCCGCCAAGCGGGCCAAGCGGATTCAGCGGATCAATGCGATGTGCCAAGAGCAGTTCGTGGACGACTGGGACGCTCTCTGGATGGGTTACGAGCAAGCCGAGAACCGCGGGACGCTGAAGGAATGGGACCCCAAGGATGCGGAGGACAAGCCGGGGGAGGAGGCCGGCGCGGAGGAAGCGCCTCAGGCGCCCGCCGCCGAGGCCGTAGCTGACGGCGATGCCGGCGAGTAGCCGGGCCCGCATACATATTGGGCTACATCGGCAGGCACGGCTCCGTACGGGGTCGTGCCTGTCGTTCGTAAGCCATCGGCCATCAGTCGTCAGTACTCAGCAAGCGTGCGCCGTCACGGCGAACCCCGAACGTCGAACGCTTCCGACCTCCCTCGCCCTCAGTCCTCGCGTTTCAGCCCTGCTTGAACCAATTCGGCCCTTTGGGCTTCTTCGGGCGTTGGGAGCGGGGCTTCTTTCCGGGCACGCTGACGGTGGTCTCGCGTGCGGCCTCGGCCTCCTCGCGCTGTCGGATGTGCTTTCGGATGATCTTCTGCTCGGCCACGCCGGCGAAGGTCGAGGTCATGATGTACAGGTTCAGCCCCGACGGCATGTTGTAGAAGATGAACAGCATCATCACGGGCATGATGTACATCATCATCTTCTGCTGCTTGGCCTGGTCGCTCCCGCCCGCCGCCATCTGCGACTGCGGGTTCATCTTCATGTTCAGCACCATGGCGATGGCCACGAGGATCGGTAGCACGTTCAGCCCGGCCGTCCAGCCGAGCAGCGGCACGTCGATGCCGCTGCCGAACGGGATCAGCGCGTCGGGCGCCGCCAGGTCCGTGATCCACACCGGCAGGAAGGCCGCGTGACGAAGCTCGACCGCCGAGTTGAGCCCGGTGAACAGGGCGATCCAGATGGGCATCTGGAGGATCATCGGCAGGCAGCCGAGCACCGGCGTGGCGCCCTGCTGCTTGTACATCTTCATCATCTCGCGGTTGAGCGTCTCCTTGTCGTCCTTGTACTTCTCCTTCAGCGCCTGCATCTGCGGGGCCATCTTCTGCATTTTCATCATCGAGACCTGGCCCTTCTTGGTCAGCGGGTGCAGCACCAGACGCACCAACGCCACCAGAAGGATGATCGCCACGCCGTAGTTGATGAAGCTCAGCCGGTCCAGCAGCCACATCAGCCCGCGGGTCAGCGGGCCGATCACGCAGAAGCACGAGCGGGTGTTCACCGTATCGCGGTAGCTCAGCTCGCGGTACAGCGGCCGGGCGGGCAGCCCGCCCTCGCCCGAGAAGATGCTCCGCCTTTTCGGGCCGGCGAAAGTGTCCCACGTGATCGTCTGCGGCACCCCCGGGGCGACCTTTCGCCATGGCACGGCCGTGCCGGTAACGTAGCCGTACTTCGTGCGCTCGAAGAAGAACTCCGCACCGTACGAGGCGGCATAGAGCTTGCCCGCGTCCTTTTCTTCATCGGGCACGAGATGGCACAGAGCGCCGAAGTACTTGTTGACGATGCCGATCCAGGCGATGGGCTCCTCGCCCGTGCTGCCGCCGGGCACGGCTCGTTCGCCGACCTTCTTGCCCTCGAGCAGTTCGTGCGGCTTGGTCAGCTCGACCTCGACGACGCCCTCTTCCACCTCGACGCGCCCGACGCCGGCGTGGCGGCCGTCGTCGCGGCGATCCTCCTGCGTCACGCCGGTCGGCCCGAGCTGCTCGAGGGACACCTCCATCGACTTGCCCTCTTCCAGCAGGGCCTGGATGGTGTCCTCCGCCAAGTGTCGCTGTTCGGGGTCTTCGCCGCCCTTGCGTCCGTGCGGCCGTTCGGTGTCGTCTTGCCGCCGCAGGAGCTCATCGGTCAGCAGGTTCTCGAAGGTGACCGACGCCCGGATGGAGTAGTCGTTCTTGTCCAGCTCGAACGTCTTGCGGATCTCCAGATAGGGCACGACCGCGCCGGGCGAGCCGTCGGGGTCCGCCGGCAGGCGTCGCTTGAGCCGGCAGGCGAACACGGCCCGCGCCGGGTCCGGCTCGGAGAGCAACGCCCAGGGCGTCTGCCGGACGGGAAAGCTCTTCCGGCGTTTGTCGGTACGGAGCGTCACCCGCGCGGTCGCCAGCGACTTGTACGGGATCTCCTGCCCGTACATGGGCGTGAGGACCTTGTAGTGCCCGTGGTACTCCCGCTGGTCCTCGGGCTTGGACATCGCCTCTTCGAGGGCCTTGGCGTAGGCCTCGGGGTCCTCCTCGGCCAGGCGCTTGTCCGCCACCGTCTCGTAGTAGTGGGTCAGCCGGACGATGCCGATGCCGGCGCCCTGCCGGTGCAGCTCCGCCTCCAGCAGGTAGCCGGAGTCACGGTCCAGCGAGCCGAGAGTGACGCGGTAGGTATCGGGGCTTTCCGTCCATTGCCAGCCGCCGGGATCGGCCGGTTCCTTCGCGGGCGTGTCATCCGCTTCGCCCTCGTCCTCGTCCTCGCCCTCGTCCTCAACGAGCTCGTCGGCGGCGCCGTCGGCCGGGCGCGTAGTGGGCTGCGGTTCGTCCTCGGGTTCGGAGCCCTCGTCGGCTTCCGCCCCCGCGTCCTCGTCGCCCGAGTCGCCGTCGGCATGGGCCGCCGGGCCGCTTTGCTCCTCACCGACCGGAGCCGTGTCGGCGGTGCGGGTGTCGGCGTCCTCTTCCGCGGCGCGTTCCGCTCGCTGCTGGGCGAGGCCCTGCGTGTAGAACACGAGGCCCAGGATCACGATCACGAAGGCGGTGAGAACGATGGCCAAGCGACGGTAATTCACAAACGGCTCCTTAGCGGCCTTCCTTCAGGCGGGTGCCGAGGTAATCGTCCAGCTCGGGCACGGCGTAGACCTTGGCGGCGACGGCCTCGGCGTCGTACGGCACGCGCATGAAGCGGACCTTCCCGGGCTCGACGAGCACGTAGCTGGCCCGCGGGTCGCGGTCGCGCGGCTGGCCGACGGATCCGACGTTGATCAACGCCTTCTCCGTGCCGTTGGTCTTCCAGACGCCTTCCAGCTCATCCGGCGTGTACCAGTCCGGGCCTTTGGTGAACACCCCCGGCGCATGCGTGTGGCCGACGAAGCAGAGCCGCTCGAACCGCTCGAACTGGCCCTGAAGCTTGTTCGGCGCGGTGTACACGTCGTCGGGAAACAGGTACTCGTTCACGGGGCGGCGCGGGCTGCCGTGGGCCAGCACCATCATGCCCAGGCCCAGCCCGGCCGCGTCGTACCTCATCGTCACCGGCAGCATCCCGAGGAAGTCCCAGCAGGCGTTGCGGGAGTCGGGCTCGGCCGCCTCCACCTGCCCCCGCGTCCAGAAGCACGAGTTCTCGGCGGCCACGTTGAACTTGCTCGGCTCGAACACCACGGCCGCGTCATGGTTGCCCATCAGCGTCAGCTCCGCCCGCTCAGCGACGAGGCGCACGCACTCCACGGGGTCGGGCCCGTAGCCCACCACGTCACCCAGGCACAGAATGGTCTTGACGCCGTGGGAGTCGATGTCGTCCAGCACGGCCGTCAGTGCCTCGATGTTGGAGTGAATGTCGCTGATGATCGCGAGCATGCGGTGTCCGCTCCCTGTCGGTGAATTGCGTCATGCTACGGAATCGTCCCCGGTGACGCAATGCGGTTCGGCTCCGGCCGCGACGACCCGCGGGCGATAGCGCACGTACAGGGCCAGATCGACCGCCACGAGAGCCGCATTGAAGGCGTACAGCGCCGCCAGGGGCTCGACCGGGCGTCCGGTGTGGGCGGCCGCGACGAGCTTGGCGGCCAGGCCGGCCAGGTAGCCCGTCAGCACCAGCGAGATGAACGCGGCGCTCTTGCCGGCCGCCTGCCGGGTTCGGAGCATCTTGAGGATCGAAAAGGGCCACGACGCCCCGAAACATACCAACATCACGCCTTCGAGCACTTGGGGCCACATCATCCGGTTCTCCGTGCCTGGGGGGAAGGGACGGAAGCGCCTCTACTTCATCAGCAGCAAGCTCAGGGACATCATCACCATGCCGGCCAGCAACCCGTAGATGCTGTCATGCCCTCGGCCGTAGGCGCGGCTCGTGGGCAGGAGTTCGTCCAGCGAGATGAACACCATGATCCCCGCCACGCCGCCGAAGAGGATTCCCATGACCTGCGGGGGCACGACGCCCGTCCCGCCGCCGAGAAAGACGCGGATCGCCAGGTACGCGGCGCCCGCGCCGACCGGCTCGGCCACGCCGCTGAGCACCGAGTAGGCGAACGCCCGCTTGCGGCTGCCGGTGGCGTAGTAGATCGGCACCGAGACGCTGATGCCCTCCGGGATATTGTGCAGGGCGATGGCAACGGCGATCGCCAGCCCCAGCCCCGGGTCCTCCAGGGCGGACAGGAACGTTGCCAGCCCCTCCGGGAAGTTGTGGATCGTAATCGCCAGGGCCGTGAACAAGCCCATCCGCATCAGCTTGCCGCGGCGCATGGGGTCGTGGGCGCCGGGCGCGGTTTCCGCGTCCATCTCGGCGATCTTCTCACGGGCGGCCGAGGGGTCGTGCAGCGGCGCGATCTCCGCCTCGGCATGCACCTCGTGCGGGTTCTCGGCGGCGGGAATGAGCTTGTCGATGCCCGCGATCAGGGCGATCCCGCCGAAGAACGAAGCCGCGTTGACCCAGTGCCCCCAGAAGTCCCCGTAGGCGGCGACCAGCGAGTCCGTGCCCTTGAAGAAGATCTCCACGAATGAGACGTACAGCATCACGCCCGCCGAGAAGCCCGTCGCCACCGACAGGAAGCGATAATTCGTCCGCTTGGCGAAGAAAGCGATCGCGCTGCCGACGCCCGTGCTGAGCCCGGCGAACAGGGTCAATCCCAATGCGAGCCAGACGTTGCCCATTTCCGCGGCTTCCCTTCGATTCCGATTCGCGCGTACGCCACCGCCGGCAATTCTACCCTCGCTCGGCCCGCGTTGCGAGTGGCCGCGGGCCGCTTGCCGCGCGGAGGCCCCGGGCCTAGAATACCCCCATGAACAAGCACGTGGCGGTCCTATGGACGATTGGGGCGTGTCTGCTTTCGGCGGGGTGTGGCGAGACCGGCTGGGTCGTCAAGCCCGTTCCGCTCGAGGAGGAACTGGTCGAGAGCACGGTTCGCCGCGACCCCGGGCTGTTCGTGCCCGACAAGGTCGCCATCGTCGACGTCGACGGGCTGATCGTGAACCAGCGCGAACGCGGTCTGCTGAGCATGGGCGAGAACCCGGTGAGCTTCTTCATCGAGAAGCTCGACAAGGCCGCGGCCGACCCGGCCGTCAAGGCGATTGTCCTGCGGATCAACACGCCCGGCGGGGGCGTGACGGCCACGGAGATCATGCACCGCCGCCTGATGCGCTTCCGGGCGCGGCGCGAGGTGCCCATCGTCGCGATCATCGAGGACCTCGGCGCCAGCGGCGGGTACTACCTCGCCTGCGGCGCGGACGTGATCCTCGCCCACCCGACCTCCGTGACCGGCTCGATCGGCGTAATAATGCAGACCGTCAGCTTCGCCGACACGCTGAACATGATCGGCGTCGATACGCAAGCCATCAAAAGCGGCGAGTTCAAGGACATCGGCAGCCCGCTCAAGCCGCTGACCCAGCAGGAGCGGGCCCTGCTCCAGGGCATGGTGGACGAGTACTACGCCGCCTTCCTGCGGGTCGTGGAAGACGGCCGGGGCGAGATGACTCCCGAGCGGATCCGAGAACTGGCCGACGGGCGGGTCTACACGGGCAAGCAGGCGGTCGAGAACGGGCTCGTCGACGCCACGGCCGACATGACCGAAGCCATCGCGCTGGCCAAGCAGCTCGCCGGGCTGGACCGCGTGCAGGTCGTCATGTACCACCGCCCGTGGGGGAGCAAACCCCACGCCTACGCGGCCGCGGGGGGCCTGCCGACGCAGATCAACCTGGTCAACTTCACCCTGCCGGGCCTGATGGACCTGTCCCGCCCGCGATTCTTATACCTCTGGACAGGAAGGCAGTAAACCCGTCCCGCACAGCAAGCGGCACGGGCCACGGCCTCAATACACCTCCGGCACGAAGGTCTGGCTCTCGAGCGGCGGGCGGACGTAGTCGGTCGCGTCCTGGCGGGGCGGCAGCTCCACGGGGCCGGGGGTGAGGTCCTCGTAGTCGATCTGGCTGAGAAGGTGGTGGATGCAGTTCAGCCGGGCGCGGCGCTTGTTGTCCGCGTCGACGACGTGCCAGGGGGCCTCGGGGATGTCGGTGTGGCGGAACATCTCATCCTTGGCCTTGGAGTAATCGACCCACCTCTCCCGGCTGGCCAGGTCGATGGGGCTGAGCTTCCAGCGTTTCGTCGGGTCCTCGCTGCGCGCCTGGAAGCGCCGCTCCTGCTCGTCGTCGCTGACGGAGAACCAGTACTTGATCAGCCGGATGCCGCTGCGGACCAGCATCCGCTCGAATTCCGGGCATGAGCGGAGGAACTCGCGGTACTCCTCGTTCGTGCAGAAGCCCATGACCCGCTCGACGCCCGCGCGGTTGTACCAGCTCCGGTCGAACAGCGCCATCTCGCCCCCGGCCGGGAGATGAGCTACGTACCGCTGGAAATACCACTGGCTCCTCTCGCGCTCCGTCGGCACACTGAGGGCCACGACGCGGCAGATGCGGGGGTTGAGCCGCTGCTCGATCCGCTTGATCACGCCGCCCTTGCCCGCGGCGTCCCGGCCCTCGAAGACCACGGCGACCTTCAGCCCCTTGGCCTTGATCCAGTATTGGAGCTTCACCAGCTCGATCTGCAAGCGGGCCAGCTCCTTGCGATAGGTCTTCTTGTCGAGCGTGCGTTCGTCGCCGCTCGCCTCGTCCGGTTTGGACCGCTTCGCCTTGCCCATGTCGAGCCCTTCACCCCCGAGATGCGTTCGAGACGCGTTGAGTATCGCACGCCGAGCCCGCCGGCCGCAAGGGCCCGACGGACCTACGCACCGAGGCCGCCGATGCGCCGGGCGGCCGCCAGCGCCGTTGGGGCATGCAGCGGCTCGGCCGCCCGGAACGGCAGCACCCGGCCTTGTGTCGTATCGCTGGCCAACGTCACGGCTCGCTCGCCGATGGCCTCGATGCCGGCTTCCACGTGCAGGTGGCCGAGCACGAAGAACCCGGCCCCGAGCCGCTCGCGAAGGCGTTCGACATCCTCGGGGGTCTGTCCCCGCCCCCACGTCCAATCGTAGGCGGGCCCGTGGCGTCGGAAGTCCTCGTCCCGATACGGTCGGTCGAGAACGGACACGTCCGGCTCGGCGCCGCCGCGGATGCGCGGCAGCGAATGAGTGACCCACGTGCCGCCGTCGAACCGGATCGCCAGCGGCAGCGACAGCAGGAATTCCCGCACGGCCGAGAGGACCTCGTCCGCCTCGTCCCCGAACGCGTGCCGCACGCCTCGTTCGAAGGCCTCGCAGAGCCCGCCGGCGGACTTGGTGATCTCGTTGCCGGTGATCTGCGCGATGTCGTGGTTGCCCAGCACGAAGTGCACCTGCTCGGGGCGGGTGACCTTGAGCCGAGCGGCCCGCAGCAGCGCGTTGATGCTGTTCTCGCGGCCGGTCTCAACGCTGATGTCGCCATGGATGAGCTCCTGGAGGATAAGGCGTCGGTTCGGATGCGAGCCGAGGTCGGCGTGCGAGATGATCTTCGCGAGATTCTTGAGGTGCCCGTGGATGTCGCCGCTGACCAGCACATCCAGCTCGCCGGCCAGATGGACGACGTTGCCGCGGCGGCTCGGGGCGTCGCGACAGGCCTCCGCGGCCCGGCCGAACGTCTCGGCCGCGGCGCTCACGCCGGCACGTCCCGCCCGTTACGGGCATCCCGGTTGAGCTTGTGGCCGATGAGCCCGAGCCGGGCGGTGACGTCCTTCATGGAACCGGGCCGCTGCCCCGGCTCCAACTCGATGCAGTCGGCCACGAGCTTGCTCAAGGCGGGCGGGACCTCGGGGTTGAACTCCTCGACCGGCCGGGCCATGAGGTCGGACTTCATGCGGACCCCGTTGCCGTTGGGCAGAACTGTCGGTATCGGCCGACCCGTGAGCGTCCAGTAGAGGGCCGCGCCGAAGTTGAACACGTCCGTCCGCCCGTCGAGCGGCCGACGGGCGACCTGCTCGGGCGCGATGTAGTCGGGCGTGCCCTGGATCCGGTCCTTGATGGTGCCAAGGCGGCAGCTCTGGCCGAGGTCGATGATCTTGGCGGTCCGGTCCGGCGCGACGATGATGTTGTTCGGCTTCGTGTCCGCGTGAACGAACCCGCATGCATTCATATGGGCCAGCCCCCGTGCGACCTGCTCAAAGACGCTCAGCACCACGTCGAGGTCTTCGGGGCGCTCCTCCTGCACGCTCTTGCCCTCGCAGAACTCCATAATCAGATGCACCTCGCGGACGCTCAGCCACCGCTTGATCCGGCGCAATTCGTGCATGGCCCGGATCGACGGGTGGTCAAGCTGCGAGCCGATCTCATACTCGTTGAAGGCCTGGTCCAGGAAACGCAAGTCCTCCGGGGCGCGCTTCACGACGCGCTTCAGCACGCGCAGCTCGCCCCGCGCGCGCCGCCGTATCTTCCAAAGGGTGCTGCGCGCGCCGCTCCCGAGGTATTCGAGAACCTCGTATCCGCTGACTTCAAGCGTCTTGCTGGGGGCCATCATTCAGCTCATGCACATGACCGACAACAACCCTGGGAATTCTAGCATACGCCGTGCCAACACGGTACGTCTATCGGCCGGTTGCGGGAGCGACTTGGGCTTGCCCCCCGATGGACGGGAGGCAGCGCGGCACGGCGATCCGCGATTCCCCTCCGGCAGAGCCGCCGCTATAATGCCGCCCCCTCCGGGAGAGATATGGAACACAAGCTCCGCAATCGATTGATCTTGGCCGGCAAGCTTGTCGTCGCGGCCGTACTGCTGGCCTGGCTGGTCAGCAAGGTCCACCTGCACGACTACCAGATCGATGGGAAGACCGCGCCGGGGCTGCTGACCATCGGGGGCAACATCAACTGGGGGCTGCTCGCGCTCGGGGCGATCGGCTTCACGTTGTCGTTGCTGGTGATCTCGATCCGCTGGTGGATGCTGCTGCGGATCCAGCGGATTCGCATCCCGGCCTGGGAGGCCGTACGGCTGACCTTCCTCGGGCAGTTCTTCAACACGGTCGCTCCGGGCGTCATCGGCGGCGATTTCGTGAAGGCGTACTACGTGGCGAAGCATACGCCCAAGAAGGCGGCCGTGCTGCTGAGCATCTTCGTGGACCGCGTGATGGGCCTGGCCGAGCTGGTCCTTCTGGCCGCGGCGATGGTGGGCGTCGTGCTGTTCGGCGGCCTCGCCGCATTCGATGACATTCGCGACGCAGTCGTGGTGGCGGGCGTCGTGACGGCGGGCCTCGTGTTCATCCTCGTGTTCCTTCTGAACCGGCGGTTCCGCAAGGCGCTGCACCTCCAGAAGCTCTACCGGCGGCTCCCGATCGCCCACCACATCGAGCAGGCCGGTACCGCCGCGGACCTGTACCGGAAGCGATACCGCGTGCTGATCGAGGCGCTGCTGATCACCTTCGGCGCGCACGCGTTCTTCGTAGGGGCGATCGCGATGATCGGGGCGAGTCTGCAACTGGCGATTCCGTGGCACGAGTACCTGCTCTATGTGCCGCTGATCTACATCATCGCGGCCGTGCCGATCACGCCCGGCGGCGTCGGCCTCATGGAAGCGGCATTCGTGAAGTTCTTCGCCGCGCCGCCGGGCGTGGGCGTCAGCGAGGTCTTCGCGATGGCGCTGCTCGCGCGGCTGGTGCCCGCCATATGCGGGCTTCCGGGGGCGATCGTGGCCGTCCGAGGTCCGAAGATTCCGAAGTCGGACAAGCTCGAAGCCGAGCTGGGCCTGGGCAACAGCGGGCGGTAGGTTCACCGCGGAATAAGTTCCCAACCTGGCGACGGAATCGGCCGACAATATCCGTGGCGGCAAATCGTGTTGACACGATTCCCGCCTGGGGAGACAGACATGCCGTTGATGCACACACTCTCGGCCGAGCAGGCGCGGAGCGAACTGACCGATGCGGCACGGGCGAACGTGCCCGTCCGATTGACGCACCGCCTGGGCGAGCAGTGGGACGTGGTCCTCGGCGAGCTGACGTCCGCCGGGCCGGAGGCGGTTCGCGTCCGGCTGACCGACCGGAGTGGCGCGCCGGACATTCCCGCGGATTCCCTGCTGTGGCTGAGCTACAAGCAGGCGCGATACAAGTGCCGGGCGACCTGCCGACTGCGGGAGGTCCCTGTGGAGGCCGAAGCCGTCGAACTTGTGCTCACGCCGCCGGAGTCGATGGAGCGCGTGGACCGGCGGGCCTATGCCCGGAGCGAGATTCCAGAGGAGGCGGGGCTCGGCGTGTCTTTCTGGGCCGGCGGGCTGGACGCGCAGATCCAGGTGGAGGCCTTGGCGGTTCCTGTTTGGCACGGGCAACTGACGAGCATCAGCGCGGGCGGCCTGCAGGCGCGTTCGGGGCTGGGATCCTGCGACCAGATGCACCCGGGAGATGCAGTGGGACTTCGGATCGACCTGGCCGACGGGCGCGAGCCGATCGAGATGGACGCCCGGTTCCGCTACGGACGACCGGACGGGCGCAAGGTGCTGGCGGGTTTCGAGTTCGTGGGCCTGGGGCAAGGCGAGGCGAGTTCGGAACACCTGCGGCGGATTCTGGATCGGGTCAGGGCGTTGGGGGGCAAGGGGTAGCGTCGCGGGCTTTGAAGCACGGAACGGAGCAAAGGTGGCTTTCCGAGAGCTGACACCCCAGGAGCGTGCCGCCGTCTTTCGACGTGCCGTCAAGCGTCGTCTGAGCATCTCGCTGTCGTTGCGAAGCCAGAATCAGTGGATGGCGCTGCGCAGCCGCATGCTGGGGCTCGACGACGGGTTGCTGTGGGTCGAGCCGCCGACGGAACCCGGCTTGGCAGAGCCGCACGAGATCTCCTCCGGCGAGCGGGTGGGGGGCATGTTTCGCATCGAGCCGCACAAGTACAGCTTCATGACGCGCCCGGGCGAGGGGTCCCGGTTCGAGGGCGCCTCCGCGCTGCCGCTGCTCATTCCGGAAGTGGTCCACGCCACGGATCGAAGGATGTACCCGCGGCTCAACCTGCAGATCGGCATGGCCCGCGCATCCTTCTGGCCGGGCGGCAAGGAGGCCGAGCCGCAGGGCGTAACCCCTGAACGTCCCATCTGGTCGGGCCGGGTGGCGGACATCAGCATCAACGGCATCCAGATACAGACGAGCCCGTTCGCGGCCCAGTTCCTCGAGCCCGGAGATGTGGTGGGCGTACGTCTGCTGTTCTCACAGAATGCCGAGCCGATCTACCTCAACGCTCAGTACCGGCACGCCGCATGCGGGCGTAACATCGCGAGCATGGGCTTCCAGTTCGCCGGGCTCGAGCAGTCCGTCGACGGGCTGGAGGCGCTGGAGTCGCTGGCCGGGTGGCTCGAGAAGCTGGGGCTTTGAAGGCGCTGGTCAAGTCGTTGGCTCCCCCGGCCGACATTGATTCC
The DNA here is from genome assembly GCA_964531695.1 of uncultured Planctomycetaceae bacterium. GTDB lineage: Bacteria > Planctomycetota > Phycisphaerae > SM23-33 > SM23-33 > JAGXKT01. The sequence goes on from CAZHEH010000016.1 coordinate 41,973, forward strand.
GTAACGTTCCGGAACGAAAAAGGGGAGCCAGAACGATGCCGATGCTTCAAGACCTGGATGCCGACCAGATTCGCCAGTCCGTCGAAGGGGCGGCGGGCCGGCAACTGCCGGTAACCGTCAGCGTGCATGTCGAAGGCCGCTGGGAGAATCTGCGCAGCCGCCTGCTGGCCTCGCGGGAGGACCGGCTTCTGCTGCAATGGCCGGACGCGGGCGAGGACCGGCCCCCGCACGAATTCGTCCCCGGCGAGAAGATCGGCCTGAGCTTCAAGCTCAAGCATTACAAGCATTTATCAACGGCGATCGTCGCCGGCGGGGCGGAAGCCGACCTCGGCAACGGCACGCCCGTTCCGGCGCTGAGCGTCTGCTGGCCGGTGCGGATGCAGCGGCTTCAGCGGCGTGCCTTCGAGCGCGCCGACGTTCCGCCGGGACGCATCGTGCGGGCCTCGTTCTGGCTGGGCGGCTGCGACTGCGAGCCGACCGGCGCGCCCGACGGCGTGCCCGTCTGGTCCGGGCGGGTCGCCAACATCAGCGCTGGCGGCCTGCAACTTCTGACGGACGCCGAGGCGGCCGAGGCCGTCGAGCCGGGCGATATCGTCGAGCTCCACGTCGTGTTCGGCGCCGGCGACGACGTCGTCCATGCCGACGCGCAATTCCGCCATGCCGACCCGGCCGACGGACAGTGGCGATTGGGCTTCCAGTTCCTCGGGCTCGGCCAGACACGCAACGGACGGCACGCCCTGCAACTCATCAGCAACCGCGTCAGCGAATTCCAGCGGCGGTCCCGACCCGTGCAACGCGTCCGCTGAACATAGCGGACCCCTCGCCAATCCGTCGGCGTCGGCGTTGTCGGGCCCCCTCCGCGACCATTCCATTCCCGAAGCAGCGCGCATCCTGCAGGTTTCCCATAGGCCGCCACGGCCCGCTCCGGCGTTCCCGATAATCACACTTTTCTTGTTTAACTCGCTGTAAGTTGGGTTTCTGTCAAGCTCTGTTAAGCCGCAGAGCCATAGGGCCGATACCCCATTGCAGCGTAGGCCCATGGGTCGGGCCATCTTGGGGCCGCACTCCGCGTAGCGTCCTCGTCGGCCGTTGTCGGCCGGCAGGGACCGCTCCACCCGGAGCAAAAAGGAAGCGCGATGCAGGCAGAGCTGTCGCCGTCTCAAGCCGCCAAGCTGTTCCATCTGACTGCTGAGGACATCGAAGCCCTGGCGAGGATTCGCGCGGTGCTGGCGGGCGTATCGGACCGGATCGCCCAGCGCATGTTCAGCCGCATCAGCATGCTGCCGTCCGGGACTTCCCTTTTCAAGGCACGGGGCCGGGCCGCGTCCGGCAGGCGCATGCGCCGGTGGATCGATGCCGCCCTCCGCCCGTGGGACCCCACCGTGCGGGAGCCGTGGCTCCGGCATCTGGCGCGGCTCAGCGCTCGGCGCGAAGTGGCCCTGACCTTCATTTCGTCGGTCTTCGCCACATTCGCCGACGCGGGGGAAGCGGTCCTGCGGGAGACGTGGCCCGCGGACCCGGCGGGCCCGGACCCGACAGGAGCCGTCGAGGTGTTCCGCAAGCGTCTGGAGGCGGAGCGGATCGGCTTCCTGTCGGTGCTCCGTCGCGAGGTCAACGGGCGGCGAACGGCCCGTGAGGACGAACTCCAACGGCAGATCTCCGGGCGGCTGCGCCGTCTGCGAAGCGCCGTGTCGCTCAACGACGATGTCACCGGCGAAATCGACGAACACCAGGTCGTCCGGACCATGGCGCACCATATATCGGAGGTGTTCGCGCCGGACCTGCTGGTGGTGCACCTGCTCCAGCCGCAACGGATCGTGGACACGCCCATCGCGCTGCGTCGGGGGCAGGCCGTCTCGCTGGAGGACGACGAGCGAATGTGCCGCCTGCGGCAGGAGCCCGAGCTGTGCCGCACATGCCGAACGGGCCAGGTCTTCCGGGTGGATGAGGCGGCGGATTCACTGATCGGCTGTCCGCACCAGGCCTGGCCTTAGGAGCGAGGCGGATACTGCTGCGTTCCGCTCGCCGGCGGCACGGAGGTGTTCGGCTGGATGCACCTGCGCCGCGACGTCGGCGGCTTCGAGGATGAGGAAATCGACGTTCTGGGCATCTACGGGCAGATGGTCGGAACCGCGATGTCCTCCCTGCGGCTGGTGAGCGAGAACCGCCGCCAGGCGACGACCGACCCGCTGACCGGCGTCCACAACCGGCGGCATTTCGAGGAGGTGCTGCGGAAGGAGCAGGCACTGCTCCGCAGGCGGGGCGGCTGCGATGCCCTGATCATGCTGGACGTCGACGGGTTCAAGCAGTTCAACGACCAACACGGGCACGATGCCGGCGACCGCGTCCTGACGGCCTTCGCCCAGGCCCTGGACGCCTGCTGCCGCCAAACCGACGAGATCTCACGACTCGGCGGCGATGAGTTCGCCGTGCTCCTCCGCGACTGCGACGACGACCACGCCGGCGACGTGGCCGCCAAGATCATCCGCACGGCCGCCGACACCAACGTGCGCGTCAGCGCGACGCAATGGGAGCACCTCCAGATCAGCGCCGGCGTGGCCTGCTGCCCCCGGCACGCGGCCTCGCTCGAGGACGCCCTGCTGCTGGCGGACGTGGCGCTGATTCGCGCCAAGGAGAGCGGCAAGAACCGCCACCAGGTATTCAATCCCGAGGCGGACGCGGCCGCACTGAACGATCGCGGCTTCCAGCAGGGGCTCCGCCTCAGCCGCTGACCGCCCGTTGAAGAACGCGTTTCCGCCATGATCGGCGGAACCCGTTTTTCAGCGGACCGTCGGGCCCTCGCTTGCCGGCCCGGCCCGGCGCCCGTAGCATGCACGACATGCCTTCGGCCAAGAATCTCTACTACTTCGTCTGGCCCACCGCGTGGGGGCCCATGGGCGCGGTGGCGGGCGACAAGGGCATCCGGCGCATCGTCCTGCCGCACTACACGCAGGATGACCTGGCGGCCCTGCTCGCCTGGGAGCACCCCGGCGCCGTCGAAGGCCGTGAGCCGTTCGAGCGGCTTGTCGAGCTTTCGCGGGCATTCCTCAATGGCAAGCGTGTCGACTTCGCGGATGTCGACATCGACCTGCCGAGCGGGGAGAGCTTCTCGGGCGTCGTGTACCGGGCCTGCAGGTCCATTCCGTACGGGCAGACGCTGAGCTACTCGGCGTTGGCCAAGCAGATCGGCCGGCCGGACGCCGCTCGTGCCGTGGCCACCGCGATGAGCAAGAACCCCACGCCGCTGATCGTCCCCTGCCACCGCGTGATCTACGCGGACGGACGAGCGGGCGGGTTCTCCGCCGAGGGCGGAGAGGCGCTGAAGCGCCGCCTGCTTGTCCTGGAAGCCGGCGCCGGGGCTTGAAACCGAGCCGGGGCCGCGTATGCTCCGGGTTCTTCAACTTCCGCGACGAAAGGAGCCGCACGAATGAAGACCACACATGCATTGGGGCTGTTCGCATCGGTTCTGGCACTGGCGATGGCGGCGGGGTGCGTCCAAACCTCCGCGCCCGCCGACAGTATTCGTGACATCCCGCGCCTCTCGCGCGTCCGGATCGACGGCTCGGACGCCGACTGGGGCGGCGAGGGTCTGAAGGTCGAGATTCTGACCGGTCAAGGCGCGGTGGACACGGCGGATTGCCGTGGCCGCCTGCGCATCGGCTGGACGGACGAGGGCCTCGTCATCCTCGCCCGCGTGCGGGACAACGACAACTGGGAGCATCCCGACTCCACTGCCCTGTGGCAGGGAGACTGCGTCGAGCTGTTCCTCCGCCCCCGTAAGGGCGCCAAGGACTGCTACCAGATCGTCGCCGCCCCGGGCCTGGGCCCCGAGCAACCCGACCCGCGCCATCACGTACATGACCATCGAAGCACCCAGGCCTTGAAGGCGTTCGCCGTCAAGCCGCGCGTCGCGCGGAGCGCCTTCGACGGCGGCTACGTGCTCGAGGTTCTCATGCCGTGGGAACCGCTGGGGATCGTGCCCGAGACCGGCCGTGAGGTCGGCGTACAGGTCTACATCAACGACCGCGACGGCGGGGGCGACAAGGTCCGGCTCATGTGGCACCCGCGTGGCGAATCGCATCGGGAGGCGGAGCACTGTGAGCGCGTCCGGCTGAGCGAGAAGGCAGGCCCGCCGGCCGTCGCGGCCGCGTCCGGACGGTACGAACACCTGTCTCGGGTGCGGCTGGACGTGGCGGCCATCGAGCGCCTGGCCGGGCGCGAGGTCGTCGTCCGCACGATGTCACAGGAACTGGCCCGCGGGCGGCTGACTGCCAAAGGCGGCATCGCCGTGGCCGACCTGATCGCGCCGATGCCCGAAGTGGGCAGGTCCTACGGTCCGGTATCCGTCTGGGTCGAGGGGGCCCGCATTGCCACCATCGCGCTGCCCGACGCGGATGAAGCCCGAGCCAGGGAGTTCATGTTCTGCGGAATCGGCCCCGCGCCGGCGGTCTTCATCGGAGAGGAATTGCCCGCCATCGAGTTCCCGCGGCCCCTGCGCGCCGAGGCGATGATCGGAAGGTACACCATCGAGACCGACTGGTACGACTCCGACCTGAAGCGCGTGCTCAAGGCCGAGAGCCCCGGCGGCTACGGCGCCGTCATCCGCATCACGGGCCAGGACGGCAAGGTCTACACGCGCTATCGCAACGCCTACCGCGCCGAGGGAAACAAGCCCTGGTGGGACTGGAAGTTCGGCGGCGCGGTCGAGTTGCCGCCCGAACTCGGAGTGCATCCGGCCGTCTGCTCCGAACAGAGCCGATGGGTCAACGAGATGCTCAAGTGGAGCGCCGCCACGGCCATGGCGCAGGGCGACCCGCTGGCGGTGCTCGCCGCCGAACTCGCTCGCGTCGAGCCCGGCGAGGGGCCGATGAGCGTCTACGACAGCCCCTGGGCGCGCAACCGCCAGTGGTGGGTCGAGCTCAAGCGGAAGCTCAACGGAAACGCCGAGCGGTTCCCCGATCCCATCCGGCCTCCGGTAGTCATAGACGGCAGGGGCGCCCGCGTGCTTCGCGAGGGCACGGCCGCCGAAGCGGGCATGGAGCCCGACACGGCCGAGCGGCTCGACGCCCTGCTGACCGAATGGGCCGAGAGCTCCGGCGAGCCGTTCATCGCGCTGGTCGCCCGGCGCGGCGTCATCGTCCTGCATAAGGCCTACGGCATGCGGGACGGGGAGCCGATGACCGTGGACACGGGGAGCTGGATGGCATCCCTGACGAAGCTTCTCCAAGGGACTTGCCTGATGATGTGCGTGGACCAGGGCCGGGTTGACCTGAACGCCCCGATCTGCAAGTACCTGCCGGAGTTCACGGACGCCGGCGTGTGCCCGAAGATCACCCCGCGGCACCTGGTCACCCACACGGCCGGGATGTGGGGCCACTGGGGCGACGACGCCCACGACCTCGAGCACGTCATCGCGGAGTACGGCCCGTACCTGGAGCCGTGCAAGGAGTTCAGCTACAACGGCATGGACCTGGCGCTGTGCTCGAAGATCATCGAGCAGGTCAGCGGCGAGTGCCTGCCGAAATTCTACCAGCACCACCTCGTCGAGCCGCTGGGCATGAAGCACACCGAGGTGACGAACTCGTCGTACGACGCCAAGTCGACCGCGTACGACATGGCGCTGGTGGGACAGATGCTCTGCAACGGCGGCTCATACGGCGACAAGGTGTTCATCCGGCCCGAGACACTCGAGCTGATGCTGCCGCGGAACCTCTCGCCGCTGCTGAAGGACACCGAGACCGAGAGCGAATGGGGCGTCGGCTGTGACTGGATGGACAACGACATCCTTGGCCCGCGGACCTGGGGGCACGGCGCTGCCTCGGGCGCCACGCTCCGCATCGACCCCGACAACGAACTCGTCGTCAGCATGACGCGGAACACCGCGGGAGAGAACTTCCAGGAGTACCACAAGCGGTTCCTGAAGCTCATCGCCGAGTGCATGATCGACCCGACGCTGGGCATCCCCGAGGACGACGGCGAATAGGCCTCAGCCCGCCGCGGCGGCAATCGCGGCCGCGAGCCCGGCGGCGGTATGGTCGTCCGCGATGACGGTCGGCTCGAGCCCCTCGGCCCGCAGCGCCTTGGCCGTGACGGGTCCGATGGCGGCGAGCTTCGCGCGGCTCAAGTCCACGGCCGCCTCGCACGCCAGCGCTGCCAAGTGGGTGACGCAGGACGCCGAGGTGAAGGTGACCCAGTCCACCCGTTCCGCCCGGAGCGCCTCGGCCGCGTCCTCGGGTAGCGCCTCGGGCCGGAGCGTCCGGTAGGCCGTCGCCTCGACGACCTCCGCGCCGGCGGCCCGAAGCCGCTCCGCCAGCTCCGGCGGGGCGATGTCCGCCCGCGCCAACAGCACTTGCCGGCCCGCGATGCCCGCTTCCACGAGCGCGTCGGCCAATGCGGCCGTGGTGTGCGGCTCGGCCGTCAGGTCGGCGCGAATGCCTCGGCCCGCCAGCGCGTCGCGAGTGGCCGGGCCGATCGCGGCAAGCCGCACGCCCGCCAATTCGCGGGCGTCCCGCCCCGCCGCCCCGAGCCGTTCGAAGACGGCCGTCACGCCGTTCGCCGAGGTCAGCCCGAGCCAGTCGAAGCGCGACGGGTCCACCAGCGCCGCGTCCAACTCCGCCCACGACGCCGGCGGCGAAATCTCAATCGCCGGGGCGTGCAGAACGCGGGCGCCCTGCCTGGCGAGCAATGCCGCCAGCGCGCCCGCCTGCCCCCGCGGGCGAGTCACCAGTACCGTCCGCCCCGCCAGCGGCAGCCGCTCGAACCACGCCAGGCGTTCGCGAAGCCCCGCCACGGCGCCGACGATCAGCACGGCCGGGGCCTTCAGCCCCGCTTCCCGCGCCCGCGCCGGTAAGCTCGCCAGCGTCCCGTCCACCACGCGCTGGTCGGGCGAGCCGGCCCGCTCGACCGCCGCTGCGGGCGTCTCGGCCGTCCGCCCCGCCGCCAGCAGCCGATCACACGTCGCCTCCAGCGCCGCCACGCCCATGTAGACCACGAGCGTGTCCACGCGCGCCAGGGCCCGCCAGTCGTGGGTCGCCTCCGGCTTCTCGGGGTCCTCACGGGCCGTCACGAACGCCACTGACGAGGCGTGCCGCCGATGCGTCAAGGGTATTCCCGCATACGCCCCGGCCGCCAGGGCGGCCGTGATGCCGGGCACAACGCGGTACGAAACCCCAGCCGCCCGCAGCGCCTCGGCCTCCTCCCCGCCGCGACCGAACACGAACGGGTCGCCCCCCTTCAAACGCACCACCAGCTTGCCCGACCGGGCCCGGTCGGCCAGCAGCCGCTCGATGTCCCCTTGGGCCCGGCGCGGAGCGCCCGGCTCCTTGCCCACGTAAATCCGCTCGGCCGCAGGGGGAACCAGGTCCAGAAGGTCCGCTCCGATCAGACGGTCGTAAACCACTACATCGCAGAAAGCTAGCCATTCGGCGCCCGCGCGGGTGAGCAGCTCCGACCCGGCCGGACCCGCACCGACCAGAACGACCAGACCCGGATTGTTCGGCTCCGCCGGCACGGCCGCATTGTAGAGCCACCGACAAGGCAAGGCAAAATTCCGCCTGCTTGCTTAAGGACCCCCTTCCGCCCGCCGATTTCCTGAATGGGCAATGGTGCCGGAGAACGACTATGGGAAGCGACCTGAGCTTCTTGCCTGAACGCAGGCGTCACGGCCGGACGAAGCTGCAAATGCGGCTGAAGGGCATCCGGCTGGACCCGGACGGCGGAGATGTCGTCGACACGCTCCAGACGGTCGACATCTCTCGCTCCGGCCTCGGCGCGTACGGCGACCGCGGCTTCTATCCGGGCCAGCGAATGGTCCTCTGCCTGCCGGTCTCGCAGCAAAGCGGACGCCGAAGCATTTACGCGACCATCGTCCGCTGCCGCCAACTCAACCAGGGATACGAAGTCGGGCTCGAGTTCGACTCGAATGCCGTGGGCGAGTGGTGCGGCACTGCGGCGTGCGGCATTGCGGCCGCGTAGGGCAACGCACGGCGGACGTCCGCCGTCGTTCTCATAGCGCCGGCGCCCACAGAGCGCGGCGTCATGGGCCTGAAAAAGGCCCATTCTTTTTGCGCATCCCGCTCCTCCCCTTGCCGCTCAGCAAGTCTCGACCCTCAGTTTGCGGCGCGCTTCCGTCCGACAGGGCTCGCGCCCGTTGTTATGTTGTCTGTTCCCAGCGGTATACGACGCGGCCGCTGTAGCAAAGCCGTTCAGCCAGCATGGATGCCCGTCGCTGCCACTGGTTTTTTCGAGAAGTTCGCGACAAAGTCTTGACGGAACCGTTTTGTGTGCTAGAATATGCTCCTGCAGGGCGAGGAAATCGGCCACTGCAACGGGTTAGCTCCCTGAGCCGGGAGCACCTACAGCGTGAGGGCCGGAGCTTGTGTTTCCACGTCTCTGTGGTCGCCGCCGAGAGTCTGCGGGTCAGGACGGGATCTCTCCCCGTTGGTACGCCGCGCAGACCCGCAGGGCGGAATGACGTACGACCGGAAGCAGGGCTACTTGTTGTGTAAGGATTGATGCAGGGCAAAGGCCTGCTGCGCCTGCGATGACTGGCCGTTCTGAGGGCCGCTCAAGGCGCAACCCGTAGTCAAGAAGGAAAACCAGCCGCCGTTTCGCCGAGGCCGTGAGCCAGGCCTCTTTCCGGAAGGTCCGGGGTGCGTCGGCGGCGTTCAACGGAGTGCGATTCAGACCCCTCTACGGGCCGATGGTTAAGGTTCGCGCTCCATTCAAGCGTTGAGGACATGAGCGTTTAGAAACTCATCTTCCAGGAGGTCGCTATGCACACGACACATCTCAACATCTTTCGCGCATGCGTTTCTGCTGCATTTGTCGCGGGCCTGTTGTGTTCCGCCGCCCCGGCCGCACCGATCATCGGCCAGTATGCCAGCCCGACGACGGGCAACGACATGCTCAACGGGCGGTGGTCGGAGAGCTGGCTCGGCGGGCAGGAAGGCGCGATCGGGAACACCGTCAACGCCGCCAGTTGGGATACAGCGAACCTTGGCACCGAGTGGGAGATGTTCGGCATGTCGATCGCGGCCTCGCCGACTGTCGATGACAACCGCGACGCCAACGACACCGGGACGGTGACGTATCGGACAACCTATGACGGCGGGCAGCTACGACTCAAGGACACGGGCGCCTGGTGGGGCGGGGGCGTGGGCTCGGAGTACGTCGTCGACCTGAATGAGTACGAGCACACGACCGTGAAGGTCTACGTCGCAGGCGAGGAACGTACCGTCACGACGACGATCTACTCGCACGGGGTGTTCCAGGGCTATGGCGGCATCTACGAATTGAGCTTCGTGACGGCCGTGGCAGTACCCGACGGCGGCGGCCCGCTGGCGATGAACTACCCCGAGTACCTCCCGGCCGGTGAGACGACCGGCGCCTACGGACACGTGCAGAAGATCCGCATGGAGATCATCCCCGAGCCGGCGACGATGGGTCTGCTGGCGATCGGTGGTGTCGGCGTGCTGCTGCGGCGTCGGCGACGCTAGTAGGACGCGGCGGAGGCGCCCTTCGCACTGAGGCATACGAGAACCGACGTGAGGCGGGCGTGAGTCCGGAAGGGCTCGCGCCCGCCGTCTCTTGCGCCCGGCCGGGGCGGCGGATAGAATGATGCGGCATCAGGGCCGGGTCGGCGACCGGCGGCCGAAGGCAGGAAAGGCGGCGTTCATGGATCGCGGCATCAAGGTGACGGACGACATCACGTGGGTCGGCGTGAACGACTACGACACGGACCTCTTCGAGGCCATCTGGCCGCTGCCGCGGGGCGTGAGCTACAACGCATACCTGATCGACGACGAGAAGGTCGCGCTGATGGACACGGTTAAGGCGGGCTTTGCGAGCGGCCTGCTGGATACGCTGCGGCGGCATCTCGGCGACCGGCCGGTCGACTACCTCGTCATCAACCACATGGAGCCGGACCACTCCGGCGCCGTGGCGATCCTGCGCCGCATGTGCCCGGACATGCGGATCGTCGGCAATGCCAAGACGGCCGGATTCCTCAAGGACTTTTACGGCATCACGGAGGGCGTGCACGAGGTCGCCGACGGCGACACGCTCGAGCTCGGCCGGCACACGCTGGAGTTCCACCTGACGCCGATGGTCCACTGGCCCGAGACGATGATGACCTACGACCGGGCGGACAAGGTGCTGTTCAGCGGGGACGCCTTCGGCGGCTTCGGCGCGCTGCCGGGCGGGATCTTCGACGACGAGGTCGATACCGCCTACTTCATGGAGGAGACGCTGCGGTACTTCTCGAATATCATCGGCAAGTACTGCAGGACGACGCAGAAGGCCATCGCCAAGCTCGCGGACCTGGACATCGGCATCGTGGCGCCGACGCACGGGCCCGTCTGGCGGGCCGAGCCGCGGCGGATCATCGAGCTGTACGACCGCTGGAGCCGCCAGGAGACCGAGCCGGGCGTCGTGATCGTCTACGGCTCGATGTACGGGAACACGGAGACGATGGCCCACGCCGTGGCCCGCGAGCTGGCCGAGCGCGGCGTCGAGAAGGTCCGCGTTCACAACGTCTCACGGACGCACGCCTCGTTCATCATCAACGACATCTGGCGGTTCAACGGTTTCGTCTTCGCCGGGCCCACGTACAACACGTCACTGTTCCCGCTGATGGACGACTTCCTGCGGCTGATCGTCAACATGCCGCTGACGGACCGGCACGTCGGCATCGTCGGCACGCAGAGCTGGTCCGGCGGGGGCGTCAAGGCGATCTGCGAGTACACCGAGAAGGCCAAGTGGAACGTCGTCGAACCGGTCGTCGAGGCCAAGTGCTCGCCCACGGACGACGACCTCGACGCCTGCCGACAACTCGGCGCGAACCTCGCCGAGGCCGTCACCGACGCTTCCGGACGCGGCGACGGCCGGGGGCAGTGACAGCCGGCGCCGGAGTTCGGGCCCCGGCCGGGCGCCCCAAGACAGGGCCGGAGGTCCGGGCCCGCACCGCGTGCGGCGTCAAACGGCCGAGACCGGCGGCTGAGAGCTGATGGCGAACGGCTTGCCCCGAGCGAGTCCCGGCAAGCTGGCACGAGCCGAGGGGCGGATCGCTCGCCGCCTACAGGCGGCGGTACATCCGATACATCACCCGCCGCATGCCGTGGCGCTCGTAGAAGGCGACGGCCGGCTCGTTGTCGAGCGCCACGTGCAGGATGACATGGTGCACGCCGCGCCGGCGCAGCTCGTCGAAAGCCCGCTCGACCAGCGCCGAGGCCACACCCCGCCGCCGCCAGTCAGGATGCACCGCCAGGTCGCCGATGAACCCCTGGGCCCTCTCGCCGAAGACGCGCGGCTCGGGGCGAACCTCCGCCAGCAGGAACCCGACGACGTCGCCGGCGGGCGCCTCGGCCAGCAGCGCGAGCGTCTCGGGGCGCTCGACGAACCGCCGGAAGTAGTCCCGCCAGTGCGTGGTCGCGTCGTCCGCGTAGGCCCACACCTCGTCGTCGTAGGCGTGATGCTCATGGGCCATCGTCTCCCACAGCCCGCCCACGGCCCCGGCGTCGGCGGGCCGCGCCGGGCGGATTGCCGGGCTCTCCTCCGTCATGGGCCGGTGTGCTTCCCGCCGCTGAAAGTCCCTTGCCAGGCGGCCTTGGCCTCGTCGGCGGATACGTCGAGGAGGATCTCGCCGCCGGCCGTGAACCGCACGCGCCCGTCCTCGGTCACGCGGCCGACCTCGCCGACCGGGCAGTTCTGCACCGCCCGCATGAAGGCATCGTATTGGTCGGGTTCGACCTCCACGAGGAACCGCCCGGCGTCCTCGGCGAACAGCAGGCACGCCGATGGCATGCCCCTCCCGCGAATCGGCATCGCGTCCAGCTCCAGCGACACGCCCAATCCGCCGGAGAAGGACATCTCGGCGGCCGCCACGGCCAGGCCGCCCTCGGACAGATCGTGGCAGCTCCGCACCGCGCCCGCCTCGATCGCGGACTGAAGCGCCCGCATGGTTCCCACGGACGCGGCCGTGTCGACCGGCGCCACGTCGGTTCCGCTCTCCAGCCCCTCGACGAGCAGGTAGTGGCTGCCGCCGAGGTCGGCGCCGGTCCGGCCGAGGAGGAACAGGTAGCTCCCGCCCTGCTTGGCGTCGGCCGTGACGCACCGCCCGACGTCGGCGATCACGCTGACGGCCGAGATCAACAGTGTCGGCGGAATCGCGATGATCCGCCCGTCGTCGGTTCGGAACTCGTTGTTCAGCGAGTCCTTGCCGCTGACAAAGGGCGTGCCGTAGGCCAGCGCGGCGTGGCGGCAGCCCTTGGCGGCTTGCACGAGGGCGCCCATGCGGTCGGGCTTGTTGCAATTGCCCCAGCAGAAGTTGTCCAGGATGGCGGTGCGGTCCAGGTTGCCGCCGACGGCCACGGCGTTGCGCAGGGCCTCGTCCACGGCATGGAGCGCCGACTGATACGGATCGAGCCGCCCCAGCCGGGGGTTCATGCCGCAGGAGATCACGACGCCCTTGCGGCTTTCCAGCACCGGCCGGATCACCGCCGCGTCGCCGGGGCCGTCCTCGGCGATGCCCACCAGCGGCTTGACCGCGCTGCCGCCCTGCACCTCGTGGTCGTACTGGCGGACGATCCATTCCTTGCTGGCCACGTTCGGCGCGGCGAGGATCCGCAGCAGCACGTCGCCGTAATCCTCCCGGCGACGGGGCGCCGGCGAGGGGCGATCGATCTTCTCGTACACGGCCTCCTTGGTCGGCCGCGGCAGGCCGTTGTGAGCGAAGTCCAGGTCCACCTCGCCGACGATCTTGCCCTCGTAGTACAGGCGCAGCAGCCGCTCGGCCGCGGCGCCCTCCGGCGAGCCGAACGTTCCGATCACCGTCGCCTCGACGCCCTCCGCGCCGAACAGCTCCAGCGCGCGGGCCACGTTCTCCTGCGGCACGGCCAGGACCATCCGCTCCTGGGCCTCGCTGATCCAGACTTCGTCGTAGCTGAGACCCGCGTACTTCAGCGGCACGCGGTCGATGTGGACCTCCGCGCCCAACTCGGCGCCCATCTCGCCGACGGCGCTCGAGAGCCCCCCCGCCCCGCAGTCCGTGATGGCCGTGTGCAGCCCTTCGTCCCGCGCCCGGAGGATCGTGTCGACCATCTTCTTCTCGGTGATGGCGTTGCCGATCTGCACGGCATGCGAGAACTCGGTCTCGTGGGCGTGGGTCAGCTCCCCGGAGGAGAAGGTGGCCCCGTGGATGCCGTCTCGCCCGGTCCGGCCGCCTACGACCAGGATCGCATCTCCGGCGCGGGCCCCGCCGAAGCACTTATCCCGGTCCATCAGCCCGACGGTGCCGCAGAAGACAAGCGGGTTGCCGAGGTAGTCCTCGTCGAAGTACACCGCCCCGTTGACGGTGGGGATGCCCATGCGGTTGCCGTAGTCCCGCACGCCGGCGACAACGCCGCGCATCACGCGACGGGGATGCAGCACGCCGCGCGGCACGCCGTCGAGCGGGACGTCCGGCGGGCCGAAGCAGAATACGTCCGTGTTCGCCACCGGCCGGGCGCCGAGGCCCGTGCCGAGCGGGTCGCGGATGACCCCGCCGATGCCGGTCGAGGCCCCGCCGTAGGGCTCGATGGCGGAGGGGTGGTTGTGCGTCTCGACCTTGAAGCAGATGGCCTTGCCCGCGGCCTCGTCGAACTCGATGACGCCGGCATTGTCCTCAAAGACGCTGATGCACCACGGCTTGGCCAGCTCTCGCGTCGCGGAGAAGATCGTCGACTTGATGAGGTTGGGGATCTCCTCGACCGTGTCGCCCGCGGCATTGCGGACGTGGACATCCGAGCGGAACGTCTTGTGCACGCAGTGCTCGGACCACGTCTGGGCGATCATCTCCAGCTCGACGTCCCGCGGCTCCCGCCCGAGCCGGCGGTAGTGCGCCTGAATCGCCCGCATCTCGACGAGGTTGAGGAACAGCTCGCCCTCGGCGCTGAGCCGCTCGAGCCCCGCGTCGTCCAGCTCGCGAATCGGAACCTCGACGACCTTCAGCTCGTAGACGTGCCCGCAAACCTCCGGCGGCGTGTGCGGCCCGTAGTGAATGTCCTCGATTACCGGGTTGGCCAGCAGCTTCGTGGCGACGGTCTCCAGCAGGCCGTTGGCCTCGACGCCGCCGAGAGACAGCTCATACCTCCGCCCGGTCCGCACGGCCTCCAGGGCCAGGCCCATGTCGCGCCCGGCCGTCTCGGCCGAGCCCGCCACCGGATCCATCACGCCCGGCTTGAGGTGCACCTCGATGACGCCCGCATCCCCCGCAGCGGAACTCGAGGGTTCCTCCTCGCTCCCGCCGACGAGCGCCCACCGCTCCGTGACCGGGTCGGCCAGCAGCTCCGCCGCGGCCCGGCGGGCGTCTTCCTCGCTCAACTGGCCGTACAGGAAGTAGAGCTTCACGGCCGCGACGGACTCCACGCACTCGACGCCCAGCTCGCGTATCTGCGCGAGCACGCCCTCGGCGTGCGGGTCGCGATGGCCGTCCTTCGTGCGTATCTCGATGCGATGGGTCATGCGGAGAGCCCCAGTCGCCGGGCGGCGTCCAGGGCGCCGCGGCGTCTCATGCCAGGTAATCCTTATCGATCCGCTTGAAGCGGGCGATTTTACGGTGCATGTCTTTGTAGCCGTCGCGGCCCATGAGTGCAAACGTGCCCTTCTTGCCGAGCTCCACGGCCGGCTGATCGTAGGCGTCGATGTTGAGCAGTTCGCCCATCAGCGAGGTCGTGAACTCGTAGAGGTAGATGAACTGCCCCACGGATTGCGGGGTGATCGTGTCCCAACGGAGCGTGATGCTCGGCCGGTCCGACTCGACGAGCGCGAACTCGGTCGCGCGCTTCTCCGCGGTCAGCAGTTGGCTGAGCTTCTTTCGGCGGAGGTAGGTCAGGCCCGGCACGTCGTGGTAGATGTCCGGCACGCGGAGGTCCGACGGATGCTCCTGCACCTCCATGAAGACCGTCAGCTTGTCGTTCGGGCCCTCGCGGTAGAGCTGCACTTGGCTGTGCTGGTCCGTCGTGCCGAGGGCCTTGATCGGCGTGGCCCCGGCGAAGGCCTCGTTGCCGTCGCGGTCGTAGCGCTTGCCGAGCGACTCGGCCCAGAGCTGCCGGTACCAGTCGGCCAGCAGGTACAGCCGGTTGGAGTAGGGCATCATCACGTGCATCGGCTTGCCCTTGGCGGTCGTCATGAGGTACTTGACCATCGCCAGCACGCAGGCCGGGTTGTGCCGCCACTCGGCCGTGGCCTCGATGTGCTCCTTCATCTCGGCCGCCCCGGCCAGCAGGCCGTCGATGTCGATGCCCGTCATCGCGGCGCTGAACAGCCCCACCGGCGAGAGCACGCTGAAGCGCCCGCCGACGTCGCCGGGTACGGGCAGCGTGTCGAAGCCCTCGGCCGCGGCGATGTCGTGCAGCGTGCCCTTCTCCGCGTCCGTCGTGGCGACGATCCGGCTCGCATACTCCGGGCCGAGACGCTCCTCGAGCAGGCGTCGGAGGATCATGAACTGGCTGGCCGTCTCGGCCGTTTCGCCGCTCTTGGAGATCACGTTGAATACCGTCGTCTTCATCCGCCGGGCCAGCAGCTTGAGCGTGTCCGAGACGAGCGTGGGGTCCACATTGTCCAGCACCCACAGACGCACGCGCCCGTGCCGGCGGCTCGACAGATGGTTGTGCGTCACGGGGTTCAGGGCCGAATGCACCGCGATGTTGCCCAGCGCGCTGCCGCCGATGCCCAGCACGACCATGTCCGTCGTGTCATCATGGTACTTGCGGACCAACTCCATCACCCGGTCGCGGTAGTCGGTTCGCGTGGGGAGCGTGGCGTAGCCGAGACGGCCGGCGCTGACCTGCTCCATCACCTTGGCGTACGCCGACGTAACCGCCGGCTCGACCGATTGGATGTCCTCCTCCGTAATGCCGTGGTCGGCGTGGATGGCCGCTTTCGTCGCGTACTTCCAATACACCTGAATCATGGGCTTCCTCAACGTACGTTTGCATCGGGTCGGTAGGCCCCGCCCACACCTCGCGCGCGGGAACGTTCGGTCAGGATACCAATACTCGGACGGCCTTTCCAGTCGCACCGCTGATCCGGCACATGCGTAGGGGAAATCCAGGTGTCAAGATGTTTGTCGGCCGGCATCGCCGGGGGCTGGCTCAGCCCTCTCGATCCGTCTATAATCCGCGAGGGCTTCGCCGCCCTCGTCACCGGGACCGTCCATGGACCGTCGCACGAGAATTTGTCTTTGGGTCATCGCGATCGGGCTCGCCAACTTCCTCCTGTACGGCATCAGCTATACGTGGTTCTACGGAGAGGCCGTCAACGGGTGGGTCGCGATCGAGAACGGGCAGCGGGTGTACCACCTCCAATCCGGGGAGGTCGTCTCGCGGGCCGTGTTCATCGCCAGCGGGATCCACTCGATCAGCATCTGGCCGACGGTCGCGGCCATCATGCTGGCGATGCTGACGCTGGCCAAGGACCGCATCAGCGGCTCGATGCGGCGGGCGGTCCTCCGCGGGCGCGCCCTGATCACGCTGTTGGCCATCATCATCGCGCTGGTTACCGCCCTGCTGACGTGGGAGTTCACCGAGGCCTTCCTGGACCAGTTCGACGAGCCCCGCGGGGACCCCCCCGTCACGCGACCCGCGCGGCCGGCGCCGTCGGACGGGGAGGTGCCAAGGTGAGCCGGTCCGTGGAGAGCGTCTTCGCTCCCGGCGGACCCGTCGCGCAGCGCATGGACGGCTATGAGCAGCGCGACGAGCAGCTCGAGATGGCCCGCGCCGTCGCCGCCGCCTTCGACGAGGGAGAGCACCTCATCGCGGAGGCCGGCACGGGCATCGGCAAGAGCTTCGCGTACCTGGTTCCGGCGATTCTGCACGCGGCCGCGAAACGTCAGCGCGTCGTCGTGTCCACCTACACCATCGCCCTGCAGGAGCAGCTCATCGGCAAGGACCTGCCGTTTCTCCGCGAGGTGCTGCCCGTGCAGTTCTCGGCCGTGCTGGCGATGGGCCGGACGAACTACCTGTGCTTCCGGCGGCTGTCGGCGGCCGTCAACGGCCGGCAGCAACTCTTCAGCGGGCCGGCTCAGCTCGAGCAGCTCGACCGGCTCGCCCAGTGGGCCATGGACACCGAGACCGGCTCGGTTCAGGACATCGAGTTCGATCTCAGCCCGGCCGTGTGGGGGCGCGTCCGCTGCGAGCCCGGCCTCTGCCGCTCCAGCCAGTGCGAGCACTACGGCCGATGCCACCTTCGAGCCGCCCGGCAGCGTGTGCAGGCGGCCAACCTCGTGGTCGCGAACCACGCCCTGTTCTTCTCGGACCTGGCGATGGCCTCGGCGCAGGCCAAGCTGCTGGGCGAGTACGACATCGTCGTGCTGGACGAGGCGCACACCGTGGAGGGCGTCGCCGGCGATCACTTCGGGCGAAGCATATCTTCCGGGCAGGTCCGGGCGCTGCTGCGGGACCTGTACAACGAGCAGAACAACCGCGGGCTGCTGGCGCTGATGGACGCGCGCCCCGCCATCGACGCGGTCAACCGCGCCGGCGACGCGGCGGAGGCGTTCTTCGACGGCCTGACGACGTGCCGTCCGCCGGATGTCGAGAAGAACGGTCGGATTCGCCGCCCCCGCATCGTGGACGACACGCTCGGCCCGGCGCTGTCCGACGTGGCGGGCGAGCTGAGCAAGCTCCGCAAGCGGGCCGGAAAGGACACGCAAGCGTGGGAGCTGATCGGCTACGAAAACCGCGCCCGCGAGATGGCCTCACTCGTGCGGGACCTGATCGCCCAGGAGGAGCAGGATCACGCGTACTGGTTCTCCCAGCGGGCCACCCGCCGCGGAGGGCGCATGGTGACGCTGGCCTCGGCCCCGATCGACGTCTCGCCGATCGTGCGCTCGGTGCTGTTCGATTCGGTGCGATCCGCGGTGCTGACCAGCGCGACGCTGGCGACGGCCCGGGGCGGCTCGCAGGGCTTCGACTACATCCGCCGTCGGCTCGGCATGGACGAAGGCCGCGAGCTGCTGCTCGACAGCCCCTTCGACTACAAGCGCCAGGCCAAGCTGTACCTCGAGACGAACCTGGGCAATCCGAACCAGCTCGGCAGCTTCGCCCCGGCCGCGGCGCGAGCCGTCGAGCACTACGCCGCCAAGACGGAGGGCCGCTGCTTCGTGCTGTTCACCAGCTACGCACTGCTGGAGGCCGTGGCGGAGGAGCTCGCCGCCTTCTGCGAGCGAGAGGGCTACGAGCTGCTCGCCCAGGGCGGCTCGCTTCAGCGCAGCGCGATGCTCAAGCGCTTTGTCGAGAAGGAGCGGCCGATCCTGCTGGGGACGATGAGCTTCTGGCAGGGCGTGGACGTGGCGGGCGAGGCGCTGTCGAACGTCATCATCACGAAGCTGCCGTTCTCCGTGCCGGATGAGCCGCTGGTCGAGGCCCGCATCGACGCGATCCGCGCCGCCGGCGGCAACCCGTTCCGCGAGTACCAGCTCCCCGAGGCGATCATCCGCTTCAAGCAGGGCTTCGGTCGGCTGATCCGCTCGTCGTCGGACACGGGCATCGTCGCCGTGCTCGACCCCCGGATCGTCACGAAGTCCTACGGCAAGTCCTTCCTCAACGCCCTGCCCGAGCTGGACGTCGTGCGCGACGAGATGACCGGCGGGCCGGGACCGAAAGAATCGCAACAGCCCGACGAGCTATGGGAATTCACGTAGGGCGCTACTCGCCGTCGCTCTCGACCGGCGGCTCGAACAGGACCACATCGCCGCGCCGTGGCGAGAACTCCTGATCGATCAGGATGCCCGCGGCCGAGACGATCTCCACCCGCTCGATCTGGAGCGTGGCGATCCGCAGAGCGCCGCGACGGACGGGTAGTTCGATCCCCCGCGTCAGGCCCTGGGCCCGCCCGAGGTTGATGCTGGCGGTGTCGTGCCGCAGCGCGGTGATCTCGCCGACGAGCACGCCCGGCTCGACGTCCGGCGCTCGCCGCGGGGCCGGGGCCGGCTCGGGGCTCGGCGCCGGCTCGACGGACAGGTCCGGGCGCTCGGGCCCGGGGGGCTCCGGCTCGGGACCCGGCGATGGATCGCCGTTCTGGCAGCCCGCGACGGCAATCGCGAAAAGGAGGCAATACGCGGTCTTCATGGCAGTTAATCCTCAGGCAGACCCCCGGCCGGCACGCCCCGGAGGCGGCCGCGAGATATCCTACGCCGGGAATGCGTCCGGGCCAAGGCCGTTTTCTTACGCCTATGAGTGTGGATACAATCGCCAAGCGGCCGAGCGAACACGGCAATGCCGCCGCGACACATGCGTTAGGCGGAAGTGAGCGGACCATGGACCCTGAGCAGCTCCGCGAGACGATCGCGGCGGCGAAGGCCGGACTGGAGGACGGATACCGCGGCCTCCTGTCGGCCTACGGCCCGCGGCTCTACGGATACTTCCTGAAGGCGACGGGCAACAGCCACGACGCCGAGGATCTGCTCAGCGACCTGACGTTGCGGCTGGTCCGCGTGCTGAGCCGGTACGACGAGCGCGGGCGGTTCGAGCCGTGGCTGTTCCGGATCGCCGCGAACATGGTTCGGGACCGCATCCGGCGGCGGAAGGCGAATCCGAGCCCGGCGAGCTTGTCCGCCGAGGGCGACGGTGGCAAGCCGCTCATCGACCGCCTGCCGGACGCCGACGCGCCCGTCGACGCGGGGCTGCTGGCCGAGGAGGCCGGCGAGCAACTCCGAGCCGCCCTCGACGAGCTGGACGAGAAGACGCGGGAGATGATCCTGCTGCGGCATTACGGCGAGTTGAGCTTCAAGGAAATCGCCGCCGCCTTCGACTGCCCGCTGGGCACGGCGCTGGCACGCGTGCACCGGGGGCTGAAGTCCCTGCGGCGGCGGATGGGTGAGACCCATGCAAGCGAATGAACGACAGTACGAACGCGTGGCGCGTTGGCTCGACGGCGAACGGCTCGAGCTGACGCCCGAGGAGCGCGCCCTGGCCGAGGAGATCCGCCGGAACGAGCGCTCGCTCGCACGCGACCTGCCGGCCCAGGCGCCGCCCGCCGCCATGCAGCGGGCCGCGCGGCGGCTGCACGCCGCCATGGCGGCCCGCCCCCGCCCGTGGAAGTGGATCGGCGCCGGCGCGGCCGTGGCGGCCGGAGTCGTCGCGCTGATCCTCGCCATCGGCCTGTTCGGCGGCGACGGCACGCCGGTCGCCCGGCAACCCCGCAACGGCGCCGAGCCCGCCGGCCCGACCGTGGCCGAGCAAGTCCAGGCGGCCGAGCAGGACTTCGCCGCGCTCGAGGACGTGGTGGCCGAGGACGAGTACGACGCGATCTCCGAGGAGATCGCCGCCGCGTCCGAGATGGCCTGGGCCGAGGAGGCCGACGCGATCGAGCAGCAGATCGACGCCTTGGAAGACCGCATGAACGGCCGCGAGACGAACGGCATCGACGGCGGCCGGCCGGATGAGAGTTGAGAATGTCCCGATGAGGACCGGAACCATGTCACGAAACACGATTCTCGCGATGCTGATCGGCGCGGGGCTCGGCGGGCTTCTGGTGGGCCTGCACGCCCACGGGCGCTCGCGGGCCGGCGCCGAGCCGGCCCCCGACACCAGGCCCGCCGACGAAGCGCGGCCGGACGAGGTCCGGGGACCGCATCCGCCGCATCCGCGCCGGCCGTTCGAGGGCGTAGCCCGACCCACCGAGGAACAGGAAGCCGAGCTGATGGAGTTCCTCAAGGACCACCACCCCGAGGGCTACCGCAAGCTGCTGCTCCTGCGGAAGCACCGCGCGGAGCGCTACGAGGTCGCGCTCGGCCTGACCTGGAAACTCTACCGGGAAGCCAAGGATGCACCGCCCGAGGTCCGCAAGGCGCTCGTGCGGCTGTGGAAGACGCGGGCGGAAATCCACAAGACGCTCCGCAAGTGGCGGGCTGCGGCGCCCGCGGACCGCCCGCGGCTGGAGGACGACCTGCACGAGCTCCTGGCGGACCAGTTCGACGACGAGCAGACCGTGCAGAAGCACAAGCTGCGCGTACTCGCCGAGCGCCTGGAGAAGCTCAAGACCGGCTGGCATGACCGCCAGGACAGCCGAGAGAAGATCGTCAAGCAGCGGCTGGAGAGCTTGCTCGACGCCGCCCGCCACGGCCGCCGGCCGGGAGACAGGCGCCCCTTCCGTGGACCCCGCGACCGACGCGGACGCCGCCATCACGACCGCCACGAGCCGCACCACGACCGGCCGATGTCCGAGGAGGACTCCTCGGATTGACGACTCTCGTTTGGGCGATTGAGGACCGGGCCTCGCTCCGTGCAAGCGCTCCGGCCGCCGCCCTTCGACAAGCTCAGGACTGACCTTTGCTGCAAACGGCGCCGCGGCAGCGGCCGCAGAAGGTAGCCCCGGTCGTCAGACCGGGGGGCGAGAGCCCCCTGCCCGAGTTCGGAGCCCCGGCGGTGCGATTGCACGCCGCAGTCGCGCGCCCGCGGCGCGCACCATCGCGCGGCCGAGCCGACCACGGGCTTCGTCCCTCGCCGCCCTCCGCGTCGCCCCGGCCCGCCCGCCGCAGGTCGGACATCGGAAGCTGCGCCCGCCGTCGCCTCGAAGATTCACCTGGACAATCTCGCTGCTCATCGCACTCTGCCGGACGACGTACCCTTCAAAGCGAAACAACGCAGGACTGCCGTGCACATACAGGGCTCGACCTCCTGCCGATCGATGAGTCGTGAGAACCCATGGAAGAAGCACAGGTTGAGCGTGGTTTCAAGCATTCAGTTCCCAAGCAGGATTGAAGAAGGGCCTGAAACAGGTTGTGTGTCCCCCGATATCATTCACTGCTCTGTGTGCAGCCCATTATCACCACGGAACACCGGATTCCCCCCTCGTCCAGGCCTTCGGCGTGACATGTAATAGTGCCAGCCCAATACTCGCCTTCGTAGTAGAACACAGCCATCTGGCCATCGGAGGTCGCGAAGTAGGCCCTATCAATGATTCGGTACCTCTCCGCACACCACGCCTCAATTCCTCTGATCCACCCAGCAAGCACGTCTGAGCCCTGGGCCTTGGGCTCAGCGGGCGCCGCCCAATGGTTTACACGAACATACGCCCTCTCGTCACCGTATAGCCTTATGTATAAGGTTCCATGCCCGATCCTCGGCATACTGTCGGCCTGCGTGTAGAGCCGGTTCGCCTCCATATCTGAATCTGAGCCCGTGCACACGTGAACGGCTGCCACGCCACCCAGGCCCATCGCGCACACGATGAGCAATGCAATGCTCCCATAGCGGATTGATCTGCCGCCGCTATTCAGACGCTGTGCGGCATCGCACACACGTGTATGTAAATGTTGTGTTTCCACCACTCTTGTCCAAAATAATCCTGAATTCGCGGCAGGTTACAATCGCTCCTGAAT
>CAZHEH010000017.1:0-62960 GCA_964531695.1 uncultured Planctomycetaceae bacterium
AGAGGTTGAGCCTCTTTTCAAGCATTCAGTTCACCAGCAAGATTGAAGAAGGGCCTGTAAAAGCACCATCCAGTTCGGAAAGGCGCTTGGCCGCATCATCCGGATCGAGCGCAACGATTTCTTGCAGCACCACCCGCATTCCCCTTCTACGGCTGATAGGAACACCGCTGACAGCCAAGACATTGCCGCCTTCCGATCTCCATATCATCGGAACGTCGCTGTGGCGATCAAAGGTCGCCGCGCGAGCAAGCCCAAAGGAGCCTACCCTTTCCACACCCGCTTCCTGCCCGTCCCGGCGCAATGGCTGCACCATCTGGTGTGCCCATTCCATTGTTCTTATGCCCTTGCGGTCAAATGCGATAGCCAGCTTCATCTCCACCTCACCTTTCTGTTCCAAATTGCAAGAGCGCACCGGCAATCGGCCTATGACAACGAGGCTGACCGCACCCCGACCTGCCGAACATGGTTCTTCGTAAGGACACCATGTACAAGGCAATTTGGCCCGTTTCCGACATCATTGGGCTGCTTCCAGCGGAGTCAACGGCCTCGGGCAAGCCGCAGCCACCTCGATCGCCTCCACCTTCGCCGGCCAGGTTTCGGTACACATGGCGTCGGAGCGGGCGCGGCGGCCGGGGGGCGTATTCTCGGACAGGGCGGCCTGGCAGGCACGCTCGAAGTCGTCCGGGCCCTCGGCGAGGTGGATCAGGTGCTGGTAGAGCTTCACCTCCGGCAGCGGCGTGGAGACCACCGGCAGGCCGGCCGCGAGGTACTCGCGGAGCTTGATGGGGTTCACGGCCAGCGTCAGCTCGTTGATCTTGAACGGGATCAGCCCGACGTCGAGCTGCTTGCAGTAGGCCGGAAGCTGCTCGTACGGCTTTCGCCCCAGGAAGTGCATGTTGCCGACCGGCCGGTAGCGGGCGATGTTCACGTTCGAGTCGGCGTCGCCGATGAGCACGAAGTGCCACTCCGGCCGGCGGCGGGCGACCTCGGCGAGCAGGTCCAGGTCCACCCAGTCGCGGATGAGCCCGAAAAAGCCCAGCCGCGGGTGCGGGATGTCCGCCACGTCGGCCGGGGCCGGCAAGCCGTTGGCCAGCGCCTGGGCGAAGTGCTCGTAGTCGACCCCATGTGGCACGAGCAGCGTGTTCGGGTTCCACGGCGCCTTGGCCTCCTGCAGGGCCGTGGAGGTGGTGACGACCAGGTCGGCCCGGCGGCAGAGCTCCTGCTCGTCGCGGAGGACCTGCTCGCGGTAGTAGCCGCTGAAGGAGGCGTGGTCGTCGACGCAGTAGTAGACGCTCGCCTCCTCGCCGAACTGGCCGAGGGCGTAGGCGACATCGGGCGTGAAGGACCAGACCTGCACCGGCCCGCGGCGGACCGTCGCCAGGGTGGCGCGGATCTGGCTGACCAGCAGCATGCGGTTTGCCCGGCGGGCCCAGGCCGAGCCCGGCAGCGGCAGCACCAGCGGCGTGAGGACATAGAGGTTGGGGCGCGGGCTCTGGAGCCCCCCCGCGACCTGGCCGAGCTTGCGGGCCATGTAGAGCAGGTCGGACGAGCTGGTGGTCGGCACGCGCGAGGCGTGGTAGTTGACCCACAGCACGACGTTCCGCTCGGCCAGCAGGTGCATCACGTGATGCTTGCTGGTCGGCGGGGCGTCGTAGCCGCTGCCGAAGCAGAGGATGGTGCGGCCTTCGATCATGCCGGGCTGCCCTCCGCGGCGCACGGCCGCGTTCGCTTCGCGCGGGCGCGGCTCCGGCGCCCGATGGCCCAGAAGGCGAAGAGCCCCAGAACCGCTCCCGCCGCGTTCAGCAGCGCGTCGGTGGCGTTTCCCGTGCGGCCGGGGATGTAGCCCTGGGCGACCTCGAGCGCGACGCCGTAGGCGCAGCACGCGACCGTGAGGAGCAGAAGGATCGGCCCGCGTCGCGCGGCAGGGACGGCCCAGGCCGCCAGGAGCACGAGGGCCGTGTAGGCCGGCACGTGAAGCAGGTTCTGGAGGCCCGGGGAGATGGACGCATCCCAGCCGCCGGGCGCCTGCGAGCCGGACGGGAGCAAGCTGACGACCGCCAAGGCCGCCGCGTAGGCCGCCAAGACGACCCGCGTCCACATTCGTCGCGTCCCGGTCACGATCCACCGGCCTCCTCGCCTACGACTTCCGCGGCCGTCGGCCGCCGGGCCGCCGCACCCGGCTCCTCATGGCAGCCGGCAAGCCGACGGCAGAGATCGACAAGCGGAGCAAGGCGCGCATCCCAGTTGTAGCGCCGCTCCACATGGCCCCGCGCATCGTCACCCATTCTCGCCCGAAGTGCCGAATCCGTCAACAGGCCCACCACCGCCTCGCCGAACTCCCGTGCCGAATCCGCTTGGAGCACGTGTCGGCCCGGATCGGCGTCCAGTCCTTCCAGCGCGGCCGGGCTGGCCACCACGGGGCGGGCCATTGCCATGGCCTCCAGCACCTTGTTCTGCACGCCGCGGGCCAAGCGGAGCGGGCACACCGCCACGGCGGCGCGGGCCAGGTAGGGGCGAACGTCCGGCACGGAGCCGGTGACCACCACGCCCGGCCGCGCGGCCAGTTGTCGGACGGCCGGGGCCGGGTCGCGCCCGACGATGGTGAAGCTCGCTTCCGAAACCGCAGCGCGGATGCCCGGCAGTACCTCACGGGCGAACCAGCAGACGGCGTCCAAGTTCGGGCGGTAGTCCATGGTGCCGGTGAAGACGATGCGCCCGGGCTCCGACTCGTCGGGGAGCGGGGCGTAGAAGTAGTCTGTGTCCACGCCGTTGCCGATCGCAAGGGCCCTCGGCCCCGGCGACAGGCCCATGGCCGCGAGTTCGGCCTCGCTGACGCACGCTACGGCATCGCCCTCGCCGGCGGCGCGGGCCTCCAGTTCCGCCACGGCCGCGGCCTCCCGCCGGTAGAGCCACCCCCGAAGCGGCCCGGCGTCCTCGGCATAGGCGGCCCACTTGGCGCTGTCGGCATCGACGACATCGGCGACGCGGGCCCGAGCCGGCGCGGAGAGCACCGCGGGGACCATGCTGGAGCAGTAGGCGACGGCGACGTCGAAGACCCCGTCAACGGCGGCGGCCTGCAACTCTCGCCGCAGGCGCGGGGAGTCGAAGTGGCCCTGGCTGGCGGCCCCGCCGCACAGCAGGCGCGTGCCGGCCCTCAAGAAGGGCGGGATCCTGCCGTCCGGAACGGGAACCCACCGGACATTCGGCAGATCAGGCAAATCAGGCCCGTCTCCGCCCGGCGGCGCGGGGGCGACGACCGTGACGTGAAACCACCGACTCAGCGTGCGTATCTCGTGGAACGCGCGCACGCGCTCGCCCTTGTCCGGGGGGTACGGCAGTCGATGTGATACGAACAAAAGGCGACGCATGCCAGGCGTCCTCTTCCTTTTTGCCGTGGCGGCCGCCCGAGCGTTGGCGTCGTCCCCCGCATGCCGGCCACGGGCCCCCGACCGGCCGCGGTTCTGCGACTCAGGAGTAGTAGTACAGGTAGTTCGGGATGTAGTACTTCTGATGCGTCAGCACCATCCCCGCGATGTCTACATTGGCGGCACGCAGAAGCCCGACCGCCTTCTCCACCGACTCCTGGTGCGTCTTGTTCATGCGGACGACGACCAGCGCCTCGCCGGCGACCCGACCGATCATGGCCGTCTCCGAGACCGTGTTGATCGGCGGCGTGTCCACCAACACGTAGTCGTAGTTGCTCCGCAACGTTTCCATCATCTCCGACAGCTCGGCGCGCGTGACGAGCTCGCCGAGTTCCTCCCGACTGACCTTGCCGGAAGGCGCGATGAAGAGGTTCGGCTGCGTCGTCGGACGAATGGCCTCGTCCAGAGCGGCCTCGCCCCGCAGGACCTCGGCAATGCCGGGCTGGGGCTCGGCGCGGACCAATTTGGCCACCGTCGGGCGGCGGAAGTCGCAGTCGATGACAATGGTCCGGTAGTCTCGACGCTCGGCCATAACCAGCGCCAGGTTCAGGCACGTCACGGTCTTGCCCTCGCTGCCGACCGCCGAGGTCACGACGAAGCAGAAGCGCTGATCCGGCGCCTGAGCCAGCAGGTTCGTCCGCAGGCCGCGGTACTCCTCCGCCACGCGGCCGCCGCGGTCGTGGTATGCGCACAACTCGGGGGCGTACCCGTTGCGCCTGCCCACGGGGGCACCCGCGGGCCGGAGCGGAGTCGGCACACCCTTCGCGGCGGCCGGCGCCCCGCCCGGCGACGGCGACTTCCCTTCGCCCGTCTTCGCGGCCGCGTCAGGACCCGTGGGGCGGGACTCCGAGGCCTGCTCGGCCTCCCGGCGCTTCATGGCCTTGGAAACATTACCCATGACTGTCTCTTCCTGCGGTCGCCGCCGACTCGGACTCGTCGGGCGCCTGCGGGCTTTGCAGGCCCCAGCAGGTCATGTCTCGCAACACCCCGCGGACCAACGGCCGGTCGATCCGCCTACTGTCCTGGGCGTACGCCGTCAACAGGGCGTTGTCGCACAAGACGTTGATCAAGCGCGGAATGCCGTCGGTGGCGCGGTAGATGTCGTCCAGCGCGTCGGGCGTCATCTCGACCAAGCAGCCGTCCGCGGATGCGACCCGAAGGCGATGCAGAATATAGGCCTCGGTATCCTGGCGGGACAGCGCGCCGAGGTGGTAGCTCAGCACGATGCGCTGGCGCAGCGGCTCCCACTTGGGTTCAAGCAGTCGCTGCCGGAGTTCCGGCTGGCCGACCAGCACGATCTGCACCAAGCGTTGGCCCGCCTGCTCCCAGTTCCACAGCAGTCGGAGCTCCTCCAACGCCGTCGCGGGCAGATCCTGCGCCTCATCGACCAGAAGCACCACGAGGCGCCCGCGGCCGTGCATGCGCTTCAGGTGTTCCTCAAGCTTCTCGACCAGAACGAGCTTGTCCGACCGGCTGCGGACGCTCAGACCCACGCCGGTCGCCACCGACCGGAGCAACTGCTTCGGGGACTGCGGCGGATTCCGGGTCACCACCATCTTGCAACCCGGGCCCAGGCGCTCGCCGAGCATGCTGCCCAGAAACGTCTTGCCCGCGCCGACCTCGCCCGTGATCAGGACCATGCCCTTGCGCTGCTGTGCCGTGTACATCATGTTCGCCAGCGCTTCGGCATGGACCGAACTCTCATAGAAGAACCGTCCGTCACACGTGATGGCGAACGGGAACTCCTTCAGTTGGAAGAACTCGAGGTACATTCCGTCCTCTTACGGTCCGCTCGCCTCTTGGGTTCCGTCGACCACACTCCGGACAAACTGCACGGGGTGCCGGGCCCAATCCGCGTGCTTGTCCGGGTAGCGCAATTGCAGCACGATATTCAGCACGCAAACGCCCAGCGTGCCCAGCACGATGGCGGACACGATCGGCCAGCCGACCCAGGCGCGCACGCGGCGCCATACCTTGCCGCCCGGCGTCACGATCTCGCCGATCACGCCCTGAACGGGGATGTCGAGATGCCGCTCGGCCTCTTCCGGCGTCCGGAACGACCGGTCCAGATAGTTCACGCCGAGAACGAGGAGGGCCCCGAAGCCGAGCCCCCCGACCCCGGCCATGCCCAGTATCATGATCAGCGACGGCGAGGAGGGGCGGTACTGCTGCTGCGCCGCAAGCACCGACTCATGGTGAGTCCGACGCTTGGCCTCCTCGGCCTCCAGGGCCATTTGCACCCCGCGATACCGCTTCTGCCAGTCCTTCAAATCGGCTTCGCGCTCCGCCGCCTTGGCGAGAAGCTGCTCGTACTCCTGCCGGATCGGCGCGAAGTTCTGCGACAGATTCCGCAGGTTCTCCAACTGCATGGCCAGCCGTTCCAACTCCCGAGTCGCGTTCTCCGCCTCGGACTGCGCGTCGGCCAATTCCACGGTCAGGTCGATGTTCGGCAGAATCTGCCGCGGGGGCTGGGCGGGTTTCCTGCGATCGTACACCGTCTCGACCTGGATCTGCTCGGGCGTTTCGGCGAGCTGCTGCTCAAGCTGCTCGATGCGGCGTTTCTGTGCCTGGACCTTCGGGTGCTTGTCGGTCATGCGATGCACCTCGAGCATGGTCGACAGGGCGTCCCGCGCCGCCTGGAGCTCGGTCTCCAGCTCGTCGAGCCGGGGGTTCCGGCCCCATACGACCTGCGACGGCTCGCCCAGATCATCCGGCGACGGGCGCGTTGTCGGGCCCGCCGGCTGGGTCGTCGGGGCCGATTCCTCCGCCGGCCGGGTCGCCGGACGCGTAGTCGCCTGTTCCCGGACGGATTCGAGCTCTTCCTTGAGCCGGACCAGTCTGGTGTGTTTCTTCTCCGCGAGCATCTTGTCGCGCCTCAGCATGTCCATCCGGCTCTCGATATCGCGGATGGACTCCTGAAGCCCTCCCGGCCGTTCGGGCATCATCCCCGCGTGCTTGCTCACAAACGCAATCCGCTCGGCGTTGGCCTGCTCGTACCGGTGATGGCATTGTGCGACCTGGCCCTTGAGAAACTGCTCGCTGTCACGCAGGCGCTCGACGATCTTGTCGCTTACCCACGTGATGTAATTGTGCACGATCGTGTTCGGGAATTCGCGGGCCAAGTCGGGATCCGCGTGCGTGAAGCTCACGGAAACCAGATCCACCTGTTCGGACTGGACCTCCCACCCGACCTCCAAGCTCTCCTGGAGCCCGTGGATCAACTCCTGCTTGGCTCGCTGGGCGCGGGGGGTCAGGGACCCGTCCGGATTCCGCGGGAATCTGGCTCCGGTAAGCAGGTCCAGATCGGCTGCGGCCCGCTCGATGGCATGACGACCCGCGAGGTCGTGGCGCAGCGTCAGCTTACGACTCTCGAACGATTCGCTTTGCCCGCCTCGTAACTCCTCGGCCGCCGGGTCCACGCGCCGCTCGAACTTCGCCGTGCCCGTGTATTTCTCCGGCAACTGGGTCGCGCCCAGCAGCGCAAGAATGGCAAACATCGCCGCCGCCAGCAGCAGCAGCCGCACATGCCGGAAGATCACACGCAGAACGTCGCGCGGCGTTTTCTTGGCGTCCGTCTTGGCCATGGCTCCGTCCTCCGGCTACTGACCCGTTTCGGCCGCATCGCCGATTGTTCCCGGCACCCGAATCGCCTCCAAAGTAGGCCGCACGGGGTAGAGGACCTTCTCCAAGGCCAGACCCACCCGAGCGAACGGATCGGGCGGGACATAGACCACATCATCGGGCTGGAGCATGACATTCCGCGACAGATCCCCATCCTCCATCATGGCCACGAGGTCGATGGTCATCTCCTGGACCTCGGGAAGCCCTTCCGTCTCGGCCTCCTCCGCCGGTTGCGTCGTGGGGATGTACCCTCCCCGCGGCCGCTCCTTGCAACGCAACACCTTCACCTGCTCCGGCCAAGCCAAGCGGTTCGGATACGCCCGCGCCAAGACGTCCAGCAGCGTGTCTCTGCCCGTCCAGGGCTGCCCGCCGGGCGAGTTGACCTGGCCCATCACGAAGACCTTCTGCGAATTGTAGCCCGTCACCTGGACGGTCGCGTCAACCTCTTCGTAGTAATCCAGCGCCACGAGCACGATGGCTTCCTCGATCTCCCGCGGCGTCTTGCCGGCCACCTCCACCTCGCCGAGCATCGGCAGGTTCACCTTGCCGTCCGGACGGACCTGCTGCGTCTCGCCCTCGATCTCGGGCACGTGAACCGACCGGAACGTCAGGACGTCCGGCGGGTACACCCGGTATTCCTCCGCCGAAACCGGAGCCCGCTCCGCTTGGAGAAACGCGCGCAACTGCTCGATGTCCCCGGCGTCCCCGTCGGCGCAGCCCGACAGCGCAACCGCCAGCAGAACGGTGAGCGAGCCCATCATCACTAGGTTGGTAGCTTTCATGGCGATACCCCGTGTACCATCGGTCGGATCACGTGGTCATGTTAATACTTAGTGTAGCCCACGGCCAAGGTTCGCGCCTAGTGCATCTACGGGCCCAATCCGGGCGCGTTCGCCGCCCCGGCAAGTCGGCATACGCCCGAGGGGCCGGGCGTCGGTCAATCCGCCTTCGGGCGGCACGACGGAGCAGCCCCCGCCGGCATCGCCCCGGCCTGACGCGGCCGCTGAAGGATGCGGCCGGCCGCAACGCTCCGGGGCTGCGGAAGGCGGCTTGGCGCAAGCAGCATGGGCCGCCTGGGGCCATCCCCTGCCACCCGACGGCCGCACGGCCGGGGCCCAGCCGGACGCCCCCGATATCCGTACTCAACTCGAACGCCGCGAAGGCCGATTCGGATTGTGATATGCGAAGGGCGCGGGCTCCGGCGCATTCGTACCTAAGCTTGCCCGCCCGATCATGCCGCCACAGAAGACATTCGCCCAGTTGGCCGTCGAACAGGCCGTCGAACAAGCCGCACGCGTGGACCTGACGGTGGACCCCGTCACGCCCCACTCGGACCGGCGCCTCATCAGCCGCGCACTCGGCATGGCCCCCGACGGCGTCGCGCTCACTGCGCCCGCCGCGGCCGACGGACGCAAGGTGTTCCTGCCGGACGACTGGCGGGTCGGCTTGGCCTTCGACCTCGCCGGGTTGTGGTTTCAGGCCCTTTCCAGGGTCGTGCGACACTGCTTCTTCGCCGCACAGTGGCCCGGCCGCGTGGACGCGATCGTCGTCCGTTGCCCCGAGCGGCTGGCCTCGTGCAATCGGCGGCAGTCGCTCCGACGGCATCTGTCCCCGGACGAGGTGACGAAGGTCACGCTATGGCGGGTCACCGACGCCGGCCCAGGGGCAGAGGCCTGCATGGGCTCGCTGGTCGACCTCTCCGCCAACGGCCTCGGCGTGGAAACGAAAGCCGATCCGGGCCTGGCGCGGGATACGGCCGTCCGGGTCCGCGTCCGCCTGCCGGGCACGGCGGAAGCCGTCGTCCTCAGCGGCTCAGTCAAGCACTGCTCCCCCGGCCCGACCGGGTGGAAGGTGGGCATCGGCGATGCCTGCGAACTCGACGGCCGCCCGATCCTCATCGCCGAGGACTGGACCCATGCGGTCATGTACGGCAATAGGGCCAGTACCTGACCCGGACGCCTCCCCGCCGCCGGCCGGACGCTGAGCCCACCGGCCCGCTCCGCATACGCCAACACACTGCGGCCGTGGATTTCGCGCTTGCCTTGCCCCCACATCCGTCGTATCCTGCGGGTCCGATAAGGAGCGGTGTCTTCCGCTGCCCCCATCGTCGTCTCAAAAAGCGAGTAGGTTGCACAGGCCGTCCGGGACGAAGCTCGTTCTCACTCCGACCCGGCGGCGGCCGACAGATTGACAGGTGCCACGGAGGAGGCGCTGGCGTCCGTTCATATCGCGGACAAATTGCATCTCCGTAGGTAGTTGCGCGCGGAGCGGACCGTCCCCGCGGACGGGGTCGGCGTCGACAGGTCACGGGCACGGGACGCCCCGGCAAAAAGCAACTTAAGGGCGAGTGTGCGCGGACCGATGAGCGCAACGGCGAGAAGCAGGACGACCCGGCCCGCCGGGCACGTGCAGAAGGAGGATCTGCCGCATTCGCCTGTGGCTCGGCTCGAAGAGGGAGGAGTAGGAGCAAATGCCATGGAAGCCCTGAAACCCCGGCACGGCGCGTCAGCCGCTCGCGGGCGTTCGATGCCCCTGACTCGGCAGGTGGCCGGCCGTGCCGAACTGCGCGCGGCCCTGGAGTTGGTCCACGATAACTACGTTCGCTGCGGCTACATGCGCCCGACCCCCAGCGGCATGCGGGTCTGCGCTCAGTACGCTCTGCCGAACACGCGGACCTACATCGCCCTCAAGGACGGCGAGGTCGTCGCCACGGTGTCGCTGTTCTCGGACTCGCCGCTGAGGTTGCCAATGGACGAGCTCTACGGACCCGAAGTCGACGGCCTCCGCCGGGAAGGTCGGGCCGTCGCCGAGGTCGGCATGCTCGCCGATCGCCGACGCGAGTTAACGCGAGGCGTCGACCTTCTGCTGGCCATGATGAAGCACGTCTTCCACGGGGCCCGCCGCGGCGGCGTCAACGATCTACTCATCACGGTCAACCCGAAGCACGCCAAGTTCTACCACCGCTTGCTGCGGTTTGAGCAGATCGGGGAAACGCGATCCTACGCCTCGGTGCGCAACGCGCCCGCGGTGCTGCTCCGACTGCCTGTGTCCGAGATAACGGAGGCGGACGCACCCAACGAGCGGATTCGGACCGTGTTCTTCACGCCGATAGCCCAGGAGGAGCGAGTGGGGACCTACACCATGAACCGCGAGGATCTGCGCTGGCTCCTGGCCGAGAAGAGCCGCCTTCTCTGGGAGTTGGAGCCCGCTCAAGCCAAGGCAATTGAGGCCCGCTACCCCGGCCTGAACTTGGATGATCTGCGAAGCGAGACGGCCGTGGCGTAGCCGGGGGACAATGCCATTGAAACAGACCGTCATCAATCTCGAGCTTACAGGGCGCTGCAACCGGCGTTGCATCGTCTGTCCTCAAGCGGACCCGGAAAGCGAGATTCCGCGGGTAGACATGTCCCTGGAAGACCATCAGCTCTTCCTGGACCGTGTCGACGAGGCAATGCGGCACGGGCTGTTCGTGCGGGAGATCATCAATGCCGGCTACGGCGAGACCTTCATCCACGCGCAACTCGATGCCGTCTTTGCGCTCTATGCGGACTTCCTCGCACAGTTCGCCCGCACGTACGGACGCCGTCCCGACGTGTCCATCGTCACAAACGGCAGCGCGATCAGCGAGGAACGGCTGGCAGCCGTCTGCCAAGCTACGGACATCCTCAAGTTCTCATTCCCAACCTCGGATCCGGGCGAATATGGGCGGATCATGCTGGGCCGGCCTGAGCGAGGCGCCGCGTTGATGCGTGTTGCCGAGGAGTCATTGCAGCGGGCAATGATGGCATGGGCGCTTGGACGGATCCGCGAGTTGCGGGTCCACATCTCGCCGCCGGTAGCCCACGCTCACGAGAATTTCCACGTTACTCTCGAGTATCTTGCCAAGCTGGCGCGCGACAGCGGCCTGACGGCTTTGCGGGTCGTAACATTCCCCTCCACTTCGAACCGCGCCGGCAGCGTGGCGGAGGAGGGGTTCCTGAACGATTTCTATCGGGGACACAAGAAGCTCTATGACGGCCGGGAGATCTCCGGCGTCCGGGTCACCATGCTCAGCGAATTCAACGTCTTCTATCCGAAAATGCGCCACGCTCTGGCGGTGCTGCAGCAGCCCTTCCCTTGCCTGTGGAAGGCGGGCAGTCTGTCCATCGACGCTACCGGCATGTACCGCCATTGCATCAATGACGCGGAGACACGATATCCCGTAGGCGACTTGCCCCGGCACGGTATCCATGACATGTGGGCCGGCCTGCGTAGAGGCGGCCCCTGGCCGGATTGCGCCAACTGCAACCAGAACCCGTCCGCCATGGGCGATGATTGGATTCAGCGGCTCTACAGCTTCGCGGCACGACAGAGGATGCGGAAATGCGCGCTTTGGTAATCAACAGTAACCGGGAAACATCGCCTTGGCCCGTCCCGCCCATCGGGGCTTGCGCCGTGGCCACGGCCGCATCGGAGTCCGGGCATGACGTGCGTATGCTGGACCTCTGCTTCGAACCACGAGCGGACCTCGCGGTCCGGGAAACGCTGGAGGACTTCCGACCGGACGTTGTCGGCGTCAGCGTACGGAACATCGACAACGTCGATTGGCAGCGTCCGGTGTTCTACTTGGATTCCGTCAAACGGGATGTGACCGACATCGTGCATGCTTACGGACGGGCGAGCTTGGTCCTCGGCGGGCCTTCCGCCGGGATCATGCCGAAGGCAATGATGGACTACTTCCAAGCCGACTACCTCGTCCGAGGCGACGGGGAGACGGCCTTTCCCGCCCTGCTGAACGCCCTGGACGGCTCCGCGCCCGTCGAGGGGCTGCCCGGGCTGGTCTACCGGCGTGACGGCCGGGTGCATGTCGGGGAGCCGGCGCGCGCTCCGGACCTCGACCGCCTGCCCTTGCCAACCCCGCAACGGTGGATCGACCTCGACCGATACCTGGCGTACAATGGCTCACTGGGGATTCAGACCAAGCGCGGCTGTCACCTTCACTGCACATACTGCGTGTACAACCGCATCGAGGGCCGCTGCTACCGCCGGAAATCCCCGCAACGGGTCTTGACCGAGGTCGAGGAGGCAGTCGAGGCGGGTATCCACTCCGTTGAGTTCGTAGACAGCACGTTTAATGTTCCGCTCGACCACGCCCTGGATATTTGCCGCCTGTTGGCAAGGCGGCGTTTGCCGGTGGAATTCTCCACAATGGGCATTAACCCGGGAGCCGTAACCGCAGAATTGTTCGGTCTACTGCGCGACGCAAACTTCACGGAGGTCTCTATCACGCCAGAGACCGCCTCTCCCCCGATTCTTAAGTCGCTCGGAAAGAGCTTCACCGTCGAGGACATTTCTAGAGCGGCGCAAATCTCTCGCAGATTCAAGATGCCAATTGTCTGGTACTTCATGTTCGGCGGCCCCGGTGAGACGGCACACACCACGCAGGAAACTTTCGACTTCATGGCCCGTAACATACCGGACGATCACCTGGTCCTCCTCGTGGCCGGCATCCGCATCTTCAGCGGCGCGCCTCTGGAAGCGCAAGCCCGCGGCGAGGGCCAGATTCCTCCCGACGACAACCTGCTGCGCCCGCGGTGGTACCGCCCGCCCATCGCCCCCGCGGAACTCGCCGAGATCATCGACACCCAGTTGCGCGCCCACCCGAACTACATCGCGCTGCAAGATAACCACGTTCCCCAGCCGGTGCTCAAGGGCGCTTCCGCGCTGCACCGGCTCTTCAGAGCCAAGCGGCCGCTATGGCAGTACTTGCGGCATCTGCGGCGCGTGATGAACGCCCTGGGGCTCTCGCCGCACTGCATGGCGGATTTCCGCACGCCGAGGTGGGCGGACGTGTTCCCGGCCGACCCAAGGAGTGCGGGCAACGCGGCGATCAGCCCCGCTTAGGCGCAAGCGGGAACGCCCGCCGACGATAGAAGGAAAAAACAGAAGGCCCGCCGAGCGGGATGAACCGCCCGACGGGCCATTGCATCACAGATGCGGCCTTCCGTCGCCGCGTGAAGACGCACGGCAATCACCCACAGCTACGCCATGCGGCGCTTACGGATGTAGCCGCCCAAACCGGCGATGCCGCCGACCACGCCCAGTACCGTCAACGGTTCCGGAATGATCTGACCGGCAAGCAAGGTCTGCGAACCAACCGCGCCACCGTCCGGCCCGAGAGGCCAGCCCTGCTGGAAAGTCCATGTTCGCGGATCACTATCAAAGGCGCCTACCTTTGATTCGCCCCACACAAACAATCCACTGATGTTATAGGCGCCTGTCAGCAGATGGTTGCCAAAGCCCGTGCCGTCGGCACGAACGACGTCTCGCCCAACAATAGCATCCGTCACAGCAGAGGCGCCCGGCACAAACTGCGGGTTGTCAACGAAACGTATCCGACTTTCACCGCCAACGTAGACGGTGTCAAGCGTGCCGTCACCGTCAACGTCGAACTGGAAGCTGTCTACGGTATTCCACGTCTCCTGGATCTGTAGCGTCGCATTCGGATTCCCCGTGAACGACCACAAGACGTAGTCATCATCACTTGGGTCGCCCGCGAATGCCAACTCGCCCCAGTCGCCACCAGTGGTTTGATCGTAGTACTGACCGGTGTCCAGATCGACCATAAGCGTGCCTGCTGCGTCGTCGTCGCGTACTGGCAGTTCGGTATCCTGCGAATTCGTCGACGTCTGATAGCGCTGCCCCGAAACTCCCGTGACCGCGCCAAGCGTGGCATCCGGCGTGGGATCAGCCCAGAAGTCCAGGTGCGGCGTGTCGGTCTCGACTGTGAAGGTAGTACGCAGAATGCCACCCGACTCCATGCTGGTATCGAGCGCCGAAATCTCGGCGTCGTAGAGCCCAAAAGAAATCTGCCAGCCCGTATTTCCGAGGTCGTTTGGGTCACGGGCATAGGTGAGTGTGCCGCTTGCATTGCTGATGTTTTCCACGACACCACCAACGTACAACTGCCCGCCGACCAGATTGCTAATGTCATTAGATACCACAGTCGGGCTTTCCGTCGGAGCACCCCCGACGTTGGCCTGGTAGCCGCTGTAGAGTACGAATTCCGGCGAGCCGCTGACGGAGGGCGTTACCCAGCCGATACCAGTGCCGTTACCGCCATTCGGACCAAAAATCTCGGCGTACGCACCAGTGGCATTAATAGACGTACTGCCGGTGCCCGGCAACGGCGGCAAGGACTTGGCCCACGCCGCGCTGCTGATGCCTAGCATCAGTCCGACGACCATACATAGTTTTAGCGTTTTCATGCTTGTAAATCCTTTCCTCTCTCGAGAGTACAGCTTACGGATATCCGATGGCCGCGTTTGGTCGCGGAGGCGGTCGATCCGCTTCCGCGGTGCAGCGCCCCGCCGGTCGGGCAGCGGCCGCTAGAGCCCGGCCCGGGGGCCTCCCCTCAGGTCATTCGATCTCCTTTCACCCGCAGGTTCCATTCTGGCGCCAAGTTGTCCACCGGTCAACACAGCGTCGCGAATCCGGCCGGACCGGACCTCGGCCGGCGCTGTGCGTCACACATCATCTGCCGCTTCGTTTACGCCCGGCTCCGCTTGCGGAGGTAGCCGGCAATCCCGGCGACGCCGCCGAACACGCCCAGCATCGTCAGGGGTTCGGGGACGACCTCATATTGCAGCGTGGCTGAGTCCACGACAATGTCGCGTCCACTCTGGGCGAAGCTGCCGGTAAGTCGAAAGTTCCCCGACATGAACACGCCCTGTGTCCCCCAACTCGTAATCTGGGAATCGGGCACGCCCACGGTATACCAGTACCAAGTGCCATCGCTCGGCAGAAAGGCCTCAAAGGTGCCCGCCGTCTCGTCGTAGATCAATGACGAATCCGATCCGCGAATATGACTATTCTTGGGCGTGCCGACAGGGTTACCGCTGCCGTCTCGCCTGTAGTTGTTGACCAACCACTCATAGGTCCCGTCAGCCACTCCGGTGGAGCCGTCCCAGTCGTAAGCAGTCAACATGGGCACCGGCCCGTCGTACCACGAGTTTCGGATAGCCCCGTCAAAGAAGTACTGATCGCCCGCGGTAGTCCCAACAAATACCGGCTCCCACGCCGTATCCCATGTGATGTTGGCCTGCTGGATCTGGGCATACTCCAAAGCACCAGACGACCGGTAGGAGTAGGCGACGGTACCGCCTGTCACCGTGGCCATATCGTTCCAGCCCATTTGCACTGTGTTCGCAGCCGCCGGAGCGGTAAACGCCAGTGCAATTACAGATGCCGTGATTTTTACAGGAAACTTCATGTTTGCATCTCCGTTTCGTTATCCATCTCTGCGGCGGTCTAGGTCTATCTGACCGGACCGGCGCCAAGCCGGCCCGGCTTGGCGATGTCTTCTCGGCTAGCTTCGCTTCTTCCGCAGATACGCCCCGATCCCGGCCGTGCCGGCGAACACGCCCAGCATCGTCAGCGGCTCGAGAATCACGGCCGAGGGCTGGAGGATCACGGCCCAGTCCTGCGTGCCGCCGCCCAGGTCGTCCGGGGACAGCAGCGTCACCTCGAAGGTATCCGTCTGGAGCGGCACGGCCTCACTGCCCCACCACCAGTCCATGTCCCACGCCCCGGGGCCGCCGCCCTTGCCCGCGGCGCCGCCCG
The DNA here is from genome assembly GCA_964531695.1 of uncultured Planctomycetaceae bacterium. Lineage (GTDB taxonomy): Bacteria > Planctomycetota > Phycisphaerae > SM23-33 > SM23-33 > JAGXKT01. The sequence goes on from CAZHEH010000017.1 coordinate 15,648, forward strand.
ACATCTGCGGAGTTCCGGCGCCCGGGAGGTACGCGCCCGTATCCGTCTCGCGGGCGAGCATGTCGGGCACGCTCATCACGCCGCTCATCGGGACGCCGGCGTAGCCGCTGCCGGAAGCGGCCCACAGCGCCCACGACTGGACCGCCTCCGTCTCGTCGTAGCTCAGCGAGATCGCGTAGTCGAACCAGTACGGCTGGTCTGGATGGATGCCGGGGTACGCATCGTGATCCGAACCGATCTCAACGGAGATCCACATCGGCGTGGCGTCCTCATCGCCGAACCAGGCCGTGGCGCCGGTCTTGGCGTAGATGTCGAAGCCATTGACGCCGTCGCCGTAGCCCAGCGCGGTCTCGCCATCTCCATCCACCAGCGGGAACACGCCCGTGTAGCCGAGCAGATTCCCATTGTTGTCCAGATACCGTCCCATGCCCGAGCCGCGCGCCGCAATCGTCGACGAAGCGACCGTATTGGCCTGCGCTGAGACACTCAGCGCCAGTGCCAAAACGCAGGCCGCCGCCACACCCGAGTTTCGTCTTGTCACCATCCTGGTTTCCCTTGCCTTCCGTGTGGGGCACGAGCGGACGCTCGCGCCCCGCGGCCCGGCACGTGCCGGGCCCGCCATTTGCGCATCCTTATGCTTTCCGCCTCCGGCGGAGGTACGTTCCGATGCCGGCCACGCCGCCGCAGACGCCGATCAGCGTCAGGGGTTCGGGGACGTGTCCGCCCGTGGGCACCCTCGACGGCGTCCACAGGGCATAGTCCTGGGCGTTCTCGCTCATCAGCACGCGGAGCTCGATATCCGGCACGTCGTAGCTGCCCAAGTCGCTCAGCCAGGCGTCGGCCGTGCCGAGCCAGCCGCTGCCCCAGTGGTAGCTCATGTTGAAGTTCCCGGCATCCGTGGCGTTCCGAACCAGCGAGTAGGTTCCGCTGGTTTCGTTGACGATCTCCCAGACGGCCGCCTGGAACGCCGCGGCGGTGTTGTTGTCCGTCACGAGGTTCCGCTTGTATTCGAAGAGCTTGGCCAGATCGTCCGCCCTGTCGTGGCTCAGGGCGTCCCGGGCGTCGTAAACCTGGTAGACCTCGTAGTGGCCGACCGACTCTTGGTGGATGTCCGCGCAGTACGTCTTGACGATGTTGTTGGCATCCGCCTGGTCGTAGATGGTCTCGCCCTCGCCGTCCGGATTGTAGGCGGGATCCAGCTCCAGGTTGTACGTGCCGGTGTAGAAGGCGCCGAGGTAGTCGTCGTCGTCCAGGTAAATCTTGCCGGCCCGGCACGGCCAGCAGTTGCTGTAGCGCAGCCGCACGCTGCCGCGTGACGTGGCACCGGCCGTCGAGGCGAACAGCCCCATCGCCAGCAGTCCGACCAAGATGTAGCTTTGCTTCTTCATTATTGCCTCACTTCGCTTCCTTCGCCCCCGTGTGCGGACCGTGACGACCGCGGCCTACGAGGCCGCTGTGCCGGTGACCTTCGGCGGTGGCACGGTCAGTCCTCCGCGGCCGGCTCTCCTCCGGCCGTTCCCTCGAATATCTCCTCGACATCACCCGTTGGGCGTCCCGTACGGCAAGAGCCGGCGGGGCGCAGGGTGCGCGTCGTCGACCGGACGGCGGGCCGTCGGCGTGGGACGAAGCGACGCGTTTTTTCGTTGTGTCTGCCATTGGCGGCTCGTTCGGCCGGGCGGGCCTACTTGGCCTTGCTGTCGTTGAGCTTCCACACGGTCCGGGCCAGAATGGCCAACTCCATGGACCATTTGCGTTTGTTGATGTACTCAAGGTCCGCCTGGAGCTTGTGGCGGAAGCTCTCGATGCTGCTGTCATATCCGGTGCGGACCTGGGCCAGCCCGGTGATGCCGGGCTTGACGGCCAGGCGCTTGCGGACCTCGGGGTAGTGCTTCTCCAGCTCGGCCATGATCTCCGGGCGCTCCGGGCGGGGGCCGACGATGGACATCTCGCCCTTGATCACGTGCCAGAGCTGAGGCAGCTCATCGATGTGGCTGCGGCGCATCCAGCGGCAGGCGGGCACGACGCGAGGGTCCTTGTCGCGGGCCCAGACGGCGCCGGAGGCGTCTTCGGCGTCGACGAACATCGTCCGAAACTTGTACATGCGGAAGTTCTTGCCGTCGCGCCCGACGCGCACCTGCGAGAACAGCACAGGCCCGCGGCTGGAAATCTTGATGAGGGCCGCGCAGACCAGCAGAACGGGCAGGGCAAGCAATCCGAAGATCACCCCCAGAAGGATGTCGACGACTTCCTTGGCCGCGTTGAAGTACCAACGCGCCAACTGCGCGAGGATGGCGATCACGCCACCCCCAGCCCCGACCAACGTTATCGGCTCCGGCATGGGCCACCTCCGTTTTCTGCTTTGCCGGGCCGGCCGGGGGACGTACAATAGACGCATGTTCGGGGATTGCACGCCCCGGCCGACCCTGAGGCGGACCGCCTAGCCATGCCAAGCTCATCGGTCCGCCTCGTTTTATTGTTGTTTGCCTACCGGGCCGCGTACGATCTGCGGCCCATCGCTCCTTGTCGATTACGTGACCGCGCGATACGACCCCGGTTCGGCCGTCCGCGGACCCCGCCAGTGCCGTACTCAGCTTGATCCACGGCACCGCGTCCGCATGGACACTTACAGACCTCCGCGGGCAGCAACGGAAACGCTCGCCTCCCTGCGCAATCGATGTAACAAGGGTAGCTCAAATCGGCCAGAATGCAATACGTCAATTTTGATGTGAGCGATGCTGTGGTCAGGCATCTGCCTGACTTTATTGCCCGACATCACCCATCATCCGATCCGATCACGCTCATGCCCTTCCGACGCGGCCGAGTCCATGCACACGGCCCGGAACTCCACGAACAGCCGAAGGACCAGCCCCGTGCGATCCGGTACGTTCAGCTTCTGGAAGAGCCGATGCAGATGGGTCCGAACGGTCGGCAGGGCGATGCCTGCCTTCAGGGCCACCTGCTTATCGCTACACCCCTCCAGGATGCAGCGGCAAACCTGCTGCTGCCGCGGGGAGAGGCGGAGACTTTCGCTGATCCGCCGCCATTCGGGACCGGACAGCAGGTGCCCGTCGCCCGCGCCGTACGGACCGGCAGGGGTGCTGCCGACCACGGCACCATCGCCGCGGAAGCATATCCACCCGTCGTCGGGGGCGCCGCTTGGGCCGGACACGTCCGATCCTCTCTGCATGTCTGCGACTTTGACGGCCATCCGAGGAGACTCCTTGCCTTCTGCACGCATGGCGCCTCCCCGCGGCGATCCGGCACAAGTCCTCCGGGGCAGCGGCGGGTTTCGCACCATGGTGCAGGGCGCGAGCGACGCGACAGATTGTATTCGAATACGCTCACGGCGTCAACCCGGCTACGAGGAATTCTTCTCAGCCGCATCCGTCGGCTGGAAGTCGCCCGGCCCGCCGCCGCGGCCGCACGTTCGCGCCAACGACATCGCCGATTGGGTCGTCGACGTCGTCCACGCGCCGGCATCTCGCCCGGGAGTTGTGCGGCGCCGGCCGGCGTCGGCGCCGCGCGTCGCTCTCCGCCATTGTCCATCTGGGACTCATCGCCTATCTCGTCTCGATGAGACTCCCATAGCATACGGGTACGCCCGTCGAGGAGCAGGCGACGATCGCTCGCCATGCGCGTCGGCGGCCCCAACGCCTGGGGCTCGAACGGAATCGGCCATGAAGTTGCCACCGCCGGGCCAGGCGTTACCATGTGGGCTCCGCATCGGCGGATGCGCGCGTATCGCGGGAATCGTGAGGTTCCGTGCGCACGGATTCCGCCGGGCGAGGAAACGACCGGGTACGCCGGTGGCCGGCCCCGACCGGATCGGATACCCGGCCGGCTCGGGACGACGGACCTGCGCCTCGCGTCGGTTCGAGAAGCGAGGAAGGCCTATGCGAGCGGTCGCGCGAATGTTGACGGGTGCCTGCGTCGCATACATGCTGTTGCTCATCTACGCGAGCGTCATGCCGTTTGATCTTTCCGCCCGGCCGGATGAGGTCCGCGAGCATCTCGACAGAGCCACGGGCAGTTGGCCCTTCGGCGAGAGGGTCCGCACAAGCCGCGCGGACATCGTCAGCAACTTCGTGCTGTATGTGCCGCTGGGGGCGCTGCTGGCGGCTCGCTGGACGCTGCATCGGTCGGCGAGCCGGTGGTTTGCCGGCATCACAGCGGCGGCCTTGGGCACCGGGATCAGTATGGGCGTGGAGTTCGTGCAGCTCCACTCACTGACACGAATCGCCAGCGCCCAAGACTGGCTCGTCAACACGACCGGCAGCGTCATCGGCGCCTTCGTGGGCAGCTTTTACGGCCGCCGTGCGTTCGTGCGGCTCACCCGGGCGGTGCGGTTGCGGCTCGCCGGCCGACGGGCCGCACTCCTGGCCGCGCTGCTTCTGCTCGTTCTGGCCGTCGATGGCCTGTTCCCGCTCTTGCCCACGCTCGACGTGGGCCAGGTCAAGGGGGCGCTGCGGGCCGCTCAGGTCCGGCCGGGCGAGGCATTCGCCCAACATCCGTGGCATCATTGGCTTGTGCGTCGGGTGGGCGTCTACGCCGTATTGGCGGGCCTGCTCAACGCGGCCGGCCTGGCCAAGGGCCCCCGGCGATACTTACGCGGCGTGCTGCTGGCCATCGCCTTCGCGGGGATGATCGAGATCTGCAAGCCATTCATCGTCAGTCGGACCGCCAATGTCGCGAACCTCATCACAGCGGTCGGCGGGGCCGTTCTGGGCGGCGGCATTCAGCGTCTGCTGGTGGGCCGGACGACGCCGAGGCAGGCGGCCGGGCTCGCGGCGGTGATGCTGCTCGCATACCTGGCGTACATCGAATGCCGGCCGTTCCGCTTCGCCTGGGATGCCGAGGCGGCTGCGCCGAAGGTGCCCCATGGCGCCGAATGGATGCCCTTCTACCACTACGCCATGGGCGCGCGACTGGAGGACATGCGCCTGTTTGCGCGGACGCTGATCCTCACCTCCGGCCTGACGGTGGCGGCGCTCCTGGCACGAGGCGCCCCGGCTCGTTGGGGCAACCTGGCCATCTGGGGTCTCGCGGCCGCGGGGCTCGGGTTGTGCCTGGAATCGACCCAGTTCCTGTTACCGGCGCGGGTCCCGTCGACGACGGATGTGTGCTCCTTCGGCCTGGGCGGGGTGCTCGGAGGGTGGATTCACTTGCGGACCGCGCGGTGGATGGGCGCACCGCCGGGCCCGCAGTTGCCCTATAATCAGTAGCCATGCACCGGCTGAAGCCATTCTGCATCGCCGCGTCTCTGGCCTGGCTGATGATGCTCGCCTCCGCCGCTGCTCCGACTGCGCCGAGGGACGCGCCGGAAAGCCGTCCTGCCTCGCGGCCGTCCGGCAAGGAGTTGCGAAGGGAAGCCGAGCAGCTTGCCGAGACGTACTTGGAGCGCCTCGGCCCCGACTACAAAGCGCACACGGATTCGAAGAACCACCTGGTGTACGTCACGGCGCTCGATGCCGGGCTTCAACGAGACGTGCGGCGGCTGCTGGCGGCCCAACTCGAAGCACACCGCCGGACGCTCTTCCCGCACGCCCTGGCACACAACGTCGTCGTGCTCCTGCCCACGGCACGCGACTTCGACCGTATAGCAGGGCATCCCGAAGCACTGGGCCAGTACGTCCCCAGCCAACGCTGCCTCGTGTCCATGACCCTCGGCAGCACATTGCTCCACGAGTTCACGCACGTCGTGCATCACAACGACCAGTTGCTGCACGGCCAGGAACACGCCCTTTGGGTCGTCGAGGGGCTGGCGACGCTCTACCAATCGGCAAGCGAAGAGGACGGGCGGCTCGTGCCGCGGGCGGAGTTCGGCCTGACGGAGGTCCAGACCGCCCTCCGAAACGATGACGCGATCCCGCTGGAGGAACTGGTCCGCATGAAGCGGGAGAGATTCACCGAACTGGCCGAGACAACCTATCCACAAGCGCGCTGGCTGGCGCTGTACCTTCAGCGACACGAGAAGCTCGATTCCTTCTACCGGGCTTACAAGGACACATACGAGCGGGATGCCATGGGCGTGACGGCGCTCGAGGAAGTGCTGGATCGACCGCTGGCCGAGATCGAGGCCGACTGGCGCGAGTGGGTGCTGGAGCAGGACCCGCCGTGGCGGCCCGGCTATGACACGGTCGCGCACCTGGGCATTCGCATGGCCAAACACGAGAGAGGCGTCCGGGTGGACGGGTTCCTCCGTGGCTCCGCGGCGCATCGAGCCGAGCAACTGAAGGTCGGCGACGTGATCCTCACCGTGGCCGGCACGCCCACACCGAAGCCACGCGCCCTGACCGAGGCGATCCGATCCTGCCGGCCCGGCCAGAGCGTCGCCATCGAGGTCCTGCGCGACGAGCGGCTCGCTCGGGTCACGCAGGTGCTCGGCGGGATCAAGCACAAGCCGGCGGATTAGAGCGAGGCCGGGAATCCTCGCTCGACGCGACGTGCGGCCCGGCTCGCCCGACGCCTCATCCGTAGCTGAAGCGCGGCAGCGACTGCCGCCGTAGACCGGCCGCAACGGAGCCCGCGGTGCCAAAGGCGAAACGCCGCAGAAGCCAGGTGAGCTTCCGCTCCGTGCGAGCGAGGTTGACTCGATGCCGCCAGCGGCTCAGCCGCCCCATCGGCAGGACGGGCTGGCCGGGATCCAGCTCCCACGGATGCAGGTAGATCATCGCGGGATGGCCCTTGCGGCAGGCCGCCGATACGGCACGACCGACCAGCCGCGCCGGCAGCAGGCGCAGGTAGCCGCCGCCCCCCATGGGAACGTTCGTCCGGAGCACCCGCGTCGTGAGCGGCGGCAGTTCGATCATCGCTCGTCCGGAAGGGCCGACGGCCCAGTGCGCCCAGCGGGGCGCGCCGGGCACGCCGTATCGGTCGTGCCGAACGGGATAGACCGAGCTGTCGTACGAGTAGCCGCAGTCCGCAAGGACGTCGATCCCCCAGGCCGTCCGCCGCGTCAGAGAGAAGGTCGGGGCGCGGAACCCCCCAACCGGCCGGCCGGAAAGGTCCTCCAGCAGCCGACGGCTATCCCGGAGTTCGGCCCGCAGCCCCTCCGGCCCGATGCGTTGGAGCATTCGATGCGTCATGCCGTGCGAGGCGATCTCGTGGCCCTGGTCCGCGATGGCGCGCACCAGCTCGCCGCAGCGTCGCGCAACCCAACCCAGGACAAAGAAGGTCGCCTGGGTCCGGTGCCCGTTGAGCAGCTCCAGAATCCGCTCCACGCACGGCCGGATGCGACTTTCGTACCGCGTCCAGTCGTCTGCCGACACCCGCGCCGCGGCCGCTTCGACCTGGAAGTACTCCTCCACGTCGAAGCTGAGCATGTGGACGCACCCGTCTGCCGTGCCGTCTCCCGCCTCACTGTCGGGGCGTTCTCTCATCCGGCCTTGCGCTGAAGCCACTCCCGCGCCGCGGCCGCCGCCTCGCGCTGGGCTTCGCTGCTGTTGCCCTCGCGCTCGTAGCGCTCGGTCAGGTCCACCGCGGCCTGCAGATGAAGCCGGGCCAAGCGCGCGTTTCCGGCGGCGAATTCGGCCCGGCCAAGGTGGTAATGCACCTCCGGCTCTTCCGGCATAGTTTTGATTGCTCGCCTCAGGAGCGTCAGCGCCTCATCCTCCCGGCCGCTAAGAAGTGCGATCCAGCCGAGGGTGTCGCGGAAGCCGGGCACCCGCGGTGCCGCTTCCACGGCCTGCTCCGCCAGCCGCATCGCCTCTTCCAAGGCCTCCGCGTCGTCCGGCCCGTGTCGGCGGACCATCACGTAGGCGGCGTTGTTGGCCGCTACGGGGGCGCCCACGTCGGCCCAAAGCTGCCGATAGAGCGCTTCGGCTTGCTCCAGACGCCCCGCCTGCTCCAAGGCGTACCCATACTGTAGCTGAAGGGACGGATCGGCCCGCACCGCATCCTCGGACGCGGCGAAGAGGGCCACGGCCTCCTCGTGACGATGCTCGGCGGCCAGGGACGCCCCCTTCACGGCCAGCGCCAGTGGCGCGTCGGTCGGGCGGATCAGCTCGAGTACCGTGTCAACGGGTACCGCGCCCTGGCCCAAGGCCATCGCTGCCGCCAAGTGGCACTCGGGGTGTTCGCGCAGAACGCTCAGCGCTTGCCGCCCGCCCCATTCCACGAGCCCGATCCCTTGGGCCACCATGGCGGCCAGGAGCCGCGACGCCTCCGCCGCCTTCGGGCGGCCCGCCGGATCGGCCACGAGACTGAAGGAAAGCCCCAACTCGTCGGGCTTGGCCTCCAATTCCCGCAGAAGCTCATCGGCCCGGCCTTCGTCCCCGGCGGCCCACACGGCGAGCAAGCGGTGGACCATCGGCAGATGTGCCGCCGAGTCGGACGCCCGCGCTTGCTCCTCAAGCCGCCGAATACGAGCTGCCCACGGCGCCACACTCTCTCCGGCACGCTCCGCCGCGACCACGCCCACGGCCGCCTCGAAGAAGGAACAGCCATCCGGCTCGGGCAGGAACGCCAACGCGGCATTCGGTTCGTCCGACATGGCCCGAAGAAGACACCGGGCCACGTGCCATTGCGGCGCGCCTGTTGCCTCGTCCATCTCATCCGCCAGATCCGCCGCCGCTCGCACCTCGTCGTCCGCCAGCAAGGCCTTGACGGCCTGGGACGCGATGGCCGACGGCATCGGCCGGTCTTCGTCCTGCTGTGCCCGGAAGGCACGGAACGCCTCGACGGCCTCCGCGGGCCGATCGGCCGCGACCAGGGCCGCCATGCGGGCGCTGAGCACGTCAAGCCGCTTGGGATGGGACTCCTGCAGGTCGGCAAGGACGCTGAGGCGATCGCCCACGTCCTCCTCCAGCGCAGACAGCATCAGCCGGGCCCGCATGTGGTACGGCGAGTAGCTTGGAATCCCTCGCAGTGCCGCACGGGCCTTGTCGGTCGCTCCCAGCCCCGCCAGCGCCCGCGCCAGGCCGTACTGGATTCGCGGCTGATGAATCTCGGTGTGCTCGGACGCCTCCTGAATCGCTTCCAGGGCCGGCTGATGAAGGCCCCACCCCGCCAACAGGATGCCTTGCTCGACCAAGGACGTGACCCGCGCACTGGGGCCCAAGCGCTCCATGCGCTCCAGGACGTCCAGGGCCTCGTCCAACTTCAGTTGATCATCCCGCATGCGGGCAAGCATGCGGTAGCCGTTCAAATCGTGTGGCTGGGCCGCAATCGCCTTCTCACAAGCGGCCGTGGCTTCCGACAGTTGCCCGGTCCGGTGGAGAACAGCCGCCTTGCGGATCAGCACGCCATGACTGTCCGGCTGCAACTCCAACATCTTGTCAAGCGCCTGTAGCGCCGCTTCGTGCAGGCCCAGGCGGACGTACTCGTTGACGACCTGACGCATCACCGGCATGCTCTGCTGGGAATGAGCCGCGGCGAACTGCTCCGCAAGCAAATCCTTCGCCGCATCCAGGTTGCCGTCCGCCGCCACCAGACGGGCCTTGACCCGGGTGGCCCACGGCCGCCAGGCCTCCTGCGCGGCCAGGTCATCCAGTTCGGCGATGGCCTCGGACACCTTGCCGGCCTCCGCCAGCGCCCGGATCAACCCCAGGCGGGCCCGTCCGCGCATGTCGGGAGTCACGTCCGCACGTCCGGCCAGATTCCGATAGAGTTCAATCGCTTTGTCGGGCTCCCCCCGCCGCAGATGGAGCCATCCGCACGCGATCTCCACCAAGGCCGAACGCGCGTTGGGGATCGCCGACAGCTCGGCCCGAACGTCGTCCACGGCCGCGCCGTTGGCGGCGAGGACCGCCGCGAGGTCACGATACCGCGAGGCCTGGCCCGGCTCAGCCGACAATGCTTGCTCCCAGACCGACACGCACTCTTCCAGTTGCCCCATCTGCAGATGCGCCCGGCCCATCAGCCAACGTGCCGCGGTGGCCTCAGGGCCCTCCTCCCCGAGCGTGCGGCACACCCGCAGGCAGTCCTCGGGACGACCCGCCCTGAGATAGTCCAGCGCCTTGGCCAAGCTCGATGCGCCCCCTTCGCCGGCGGCCGGTTCCATCTCGGCGGCCGCTTCCTCACCCCGAGCCAGTGCCAACCGGAAGCGAAGATACTCCGTACGCGGATCGTCCGGCGGGGCGTCGGCCAGGACATCCTCGGCCGCTTCATAGTCCTGGGCTTCAAAAAGTGCGGCGGCCAGATCCAATGCCACAGGTCCGGCCGTGCCGCCGAGATCGATCGCCTGCCGGTACATGTCAACGGCCTGGAATGTTCGCCCGGTCCGCGCGAAGACCCGGCCGAGCATGTGCGCCAGCGGGGCCGACGGATCCGCATCGTGGTGCCGGCGGATCAACGCCTCTGCTTCCTCCAGCCGGCCGAGCCGAACCATGGCATCCGCCACTCCACGCACCTCGGCAGGACCCTCGGGCTCGACCGCCGCCGCCTGCTCCAGGAGCGACGCGGCCGTCTCGGCCTCGCCGAGCATCCGGTAGCCGTCCGCCGCGACCAGGAGGTTTCCCGGTTCCCCGGACCACTCGTCGACAGCAGAGACCAGGGCCTCCTTGGCAACGGTCGGCTGTTCCGTCCGCACGGCGAGGTCCACGAGATAGCCCACGGCAAGCCGACTGCCGGGTCTGGCCTCGTAATGCTCCATTGCCACCCGGAATGCATCGTGGTCGAGCCCCTCCTCGGAGAGATACGTCACGCGGGCCAGGAATGCGCCCCGGTGATGGGGCTCCAGCTCGAGGACCTTGTCGTACCGGTCCTGGGCATAGGCCTCGTTGCCGGCCGCCTCGAGCGCTTGCCCATGGGCGTACAACGCCGCGGGCCAGTTCGGTTCGTCGGAGTTCAGGACCGACAGCTCCCGAGCGGCTTCGTCGTACTCGCCGCGCTGGTACGCCGTTCTGGCCTTGACGAGCCGGGCCAGACGATGGCTGGGATGGCGCTCCAGGACTCCCCCGCACAGTCCCTCGGCGGTGCCCAAGTCGCCTTCGAGCACGGCAAGCTGCGCCCGGACCACCTGCGGCAACACCTCATCCGGGTGCCGCTCGATCAGTTCGTCCAGCTTCTGGCGGTATCCGCCGTTACGATTTGGCCGATAGGTCCCCTCCGGGCCGGGAGCCGGGGCCAGATCCATCAGGATCAGTTGTGCCGCCGGCCCCGGCGCCACATCCTCCGCTCCGAGCATGACCTCGCGGGCGGAGTCGGTGAGGTTCGCGTCGCCCAGACCTCGGCAGAGCCGCACGAGCCGCTCCGCGGCGGGTTGCAGGGACGGATCCTCGCGCAGCACGGCCAGGTGTTCTTGCGCCGCCTCCATGAGAATGGCCCGCGACGCCGCACGCTCCTCGTCGCTCTCGGCCAGCATCCGCCGGGCCAGGCCGATCCGCATGAGGTTGCGCGCGCTCTGCGACCGCAGGGCCACGGCATCGTCCGCCTCGCCCTCCACGCGATCCAGGATGTCATTGGCCTTCTCGAGAGCCCGGACGGCGTCGCGCAGTTCCTCCGGTTGCGACGCCTCGGTTCGTTCGCTGAGCGTCTCCAGGGCCGGCATGGCGTATGTGTCAGCCAGCAGCCGCAGAACCTGTGTCATGTCGGCCGTCATCCGCCCGGCTTCCACCTCGGCGCACACCTTGTCCAGCAGTTCCCGCGCATCGCCGTAGCGGCCCAAATTCTTGTAAGCCAGGGCCCCCCAGTAGTAGCCCTGCCAATTCTTGGGGTTGCGCTGACGATATCTCGCCGCCAGATCGGCGGCTTCGTCGTACTGCTCCGCCTTGATCGCGACCTGAGCGCGGGAGAGAAGTCGCCAGCCGCTGTTGCGCCGGAGGTACCACCAGATGCCCCCGCCGATGCCCAGGAGCATCCCGAGGACGACGACCAAGAGGATGACGCGCTTGCGAGTCATTGCGTTGCTGCCTCCACCTGTAAGTTCTTGTCCAGATGCGGGATCGCATTCTGCATGAAGTCCACGCACCACCGCCGGGCCTCCGCGATGTCTCCGTTCACGGGAGCGGAAAGCCGAATCAACGCCCCGCTCGCGTCGCGGCTGAGAAGGCCGTTGGCGAAAATGGACAACTGCTGCCGCCAGAAGCTGCCCGTGTATGTGTCTCCGCACTTGTACGTGTAAAGGAAGTACATCATGCGCTGCCCGATCTGCACGACCAGTTCCCGGCAGGGCACCGAACGACCGCCGGCCGTTTGAACGACCAGCCCGTCCTTGTGCATGATCTCGTTGCCGCCGCCCTCGAGGCATTGGTCCGGCGGATGCGTGCCCTTGCGATTGTCACGGCTGAAGATGATGCAGAAGTCCAGCGGCGGCGCGCCCGGCGCGTGGTAGACGCTGTAGAAGAAGTCCTCCGTCTCGAGGATGCCGAGCGTCTTTCGCGAGACCGCCCTGGGGTTGCCGCGGAACTGCCGGCCGGCCACCTCCATGCGCCCGGGCACGGCGTTGGCCGCCATGTTCTCGTCCCACACCGTCGGGATCTTGCGCTGGAGGTGCCATACCGCCAACGCCGCGACACCGACCATCGCCACCGCGACCCACCCGCGCCGGCGTTCGGCGGCGGCGACCATGCCCCCCCACTGGCCCTCATCCTCCGGACCGCGGCGGACATCCGGATACAGGCCCGTGATCTCCATGGGCCGGCCGACCAGACGGTACCCCCACAGGATCGCGCGCTCCAGCCCGAACATCATCAGGAAGGCCAAGGCGTAGATCATCAGCCCGGAGCCGTCATGGAACCAGCCGGTGGCGACCTGCTCGTCCCAGATGTCGGCCACGACGATCAGGGACATGATCCGGATCGCGTTGCTGACGACGGCCACGGGCACCGACATCGCGAACAGCAGCAGCCGCCATCCGCGGCGGACCCGGCACACATATGCGTACAGGGCGCCGAAGGCGAGTAGACTGATCAGCGTCCGCAAGCCGTTGCACACGTTGGCGATGACCAAGCTCTTGTCCCCCGCGATGAAGACGCGGTTCCCCGAAGATTCGGCGATGACGCCCACCGCGTTGGCCAGCGTGACCCCCGCCTTGGAGGCCAGCATCTTCAAGCGGAAGTTCAGATCGCCGATCGTCACCTCCGGCAGCGGGATCATGAACACCAGGAAGGCGATTGGGAACCAGAGACGCCGCAACGCCTGTCCGCCCCAGAGCAGCGCCACGAGTCCCGCCACGGTGCCGACCAACGCGAAGCCCTGGGCGAAGTTCACCCGCGCGAACGAGGCGGTCAGGTGCAGCAGCAAGCTCGGCGCGAGGATCGCCAGCCCCAGCCGCCAGTTCGGGCGCACGGCGATCCGCGTGTGCCGGATCAGCAGCGCGGCGATCACGAAGCTCACCAGCGGGATCAGCGGACCGTGCGTGTAGTAGCTCTCGCCCTCGACCAGGCGCGCGTACAAGCCGAGGTCCGCCTCGTCCCACCTCGGGAACCAGCGCGACCACATCTCGCCGAAATACGGCCAGAAAGCCGCGAGCAGCCCCGCGGTCAGCAGCCCCCACGCCGCGTAGGTCGCCAAGGGACGTGTCTTTTTCGAGTCCTTAAGAGTCATGACGTTACACACGCAAGCCGACTCGGCCCCCGGCCCGCGGGCCGGCCCCGAGCGGTTCCGTCTCTCCTTCAGCAGCGACGGCGTCCTTCCGACGTGCCGCCGGTATCGGGCGGCGAGCGATCCGTCCGCCGCCGCGGCGAATTACTGATTTTACGCCTTTCCCCGCCGAAGCGCCTAGCCGCAAACGGCGCCCGAACGTTCCAGTCATCGGCCTTCCCCACGGCCCACGTCAGGAAAGCTTGCCGATGATGCGCGGGCCCATCGCCTTGGCAGCCCATAGCGGCAGTCGTTTCCAGCATGCCGTAAGGTATCCGTATACACCTGAATCCGGCCGGGGCTCGGCCGGAGGCGCGTTGTTCCTCGTCAGGTAATGCCAGTACAGCGGCACCTCCTCCGCCCCCCACTGCCGTTTGAACTTGTACGTCCCCGCATCGCGGGTGCTTCGTCCGAAGTCGAATCTTTTTGCCCGGCCGCACGTGTCTCGCAGCATCGACCAGTAGAGCAGGTAGTTCGGGCAGGACTTGCGGTACCGCCAGTCGCTGCCGGCCCAGGGGACGTGAACGGCCTGATCGTCGGACAGCGTCAGCGAGGCCGCTACCGATACGCCCTCCTGCCGCACCACGTACACCCGCACCCGAGACCCGAACGTCTCCGCGATCCGCTTGAAGAAGCGAAGGGCGTGGGGCGGGCTGCCCAAGTCCCGCATGTTCCGGGCGTAAATCCTGTGGAAAGCGCCAAGAAGCTCCGGCCCCCCGCACTCGCACTGCATGCCCGCCTTCTGCGGCCGCCGGACCTGGTTCCGTACTTTCGCGTTCAGGTCCTTCCACAATCGGTCGAAGTCGTCGGGCACGTCCAACTGCAGAGTGACCTTGTCGGTCCGGGTCGGCAGGTCGTCGCCCAAGGGCTGGGCTTGCCGAAGCTCCACGTACTCCACACGTCGCTCGTCGCGCAGGGCCGCCGCCTCTCGGAGCAGCGCATCGCGGGTGGGCTCGTCCTGGGCCGATACCCCCACGGCATCGAAGTACGGGACGCTGCACAGGTGCGAGGTGAACAGGATGCTGCGCTTCTCGACGAGCAGAAGCGTGCCGACCGTCCGCCCCCCGCTGCGAGCCGTCAGGTACCAGGGCCGGTTTCCGTAGACCCGCCGCATGATCTCCCCCCAACGCGGGTCGGCGAAGATCGAGCCGCTCGCCAGCCCCGCGCCGCTCCAGTCCGGCGCGGATTCGGACCGCTCGACGGAGACGGGCGATTCGGCGCCGTCGGGATCCGGGCCACCGGCGCTCGATGCGAACTGTGAGTCCCGCTCCGTCGGCTTCATGCTTTGCCTCCCGGATGCCCCGCGGCGATAATGCCCGGCCGGCGGGGCCGCCGGACTTCGACGCACTCGGAACCGCGGCCGCCGCGTACCTCGACATGCCGAAGCATCGCAAACCCCGAGGCGCTGCACCCGATGAGCCGGTCGTTCGCGTCGCGGCCGTCGGGGATCTGCTGCTCGCGTCCGCGCCGGTCGAAGCCGAGGACGCCGCCACGCCGGCTCGCCTCGCGGCGGCGGGAGAACTCCTCGCGGACGCAGACGTGGTCGTGGCGAACCTGGAGTGCACCTTGCCGGGGGACGGGACGACCGTGCCGACCGAGCCGCGCGTGGTGGCCCGTCCAGAGTGGATCGAGGCCATCGCGAGGGCCGGCGTGTCCGTCGTCTGCCTGGCAAACAACCACATGTTCGACTGTCTGGAGCCCGGCTTCCGAACACTTCGAGACCGACTGTTGTCGGCGGGTATCGGCTTCTTCGGCGCCGGCGAGGATCTGGCAGAAGCCGCCGCTCCGCTGACCGTCGAGGTCGGCGGCAAGCGACTGGCGTTCGTAGCGGGCGTGGACGAGCGGTCCGGCCCTTCTGCGCTGGCCGCGCCCGGCCGCGCGGGCGTCGCGCCGCTCGACATGGACGCCCTGACAGAGCGGGTCCGCCGCCTGGCCGCGTCGCACGACCGGGTAATGGTTTCGCTGCACTGGGGGGACGAGCGATTCCGCCTGCCGTCGCCGGAACAGGTCCGGCGGGCCCACGCGCTGGTCGACGCCGGCGCCGCGGCCGTGCTCGGCCACCACCCCCACGTCCTCCAGGGCCTGGAAACGTACCGAGGAGTCCCGATCATCTACAGCTTGGGCAACTTCCTCGCCAACACCGTCTATTGGCAAGACGGCGACCGGATGCACTGGAACCGCCACGAGCGGACCGGGTGCATCCTTTGGCTGGAACTCAGGCCCGGCGGCCGGATCGAAGCGCGGCAGGAAGCCACCTACGACGACGGGCACACGATCCGCCGACTCGATCCACCCGCAGCCCGGCGCCTCATCGGGCGCCGCAACCGGGCCGTGATGCGCGGCGTACGACGCGGCCGGTATCGGCGCGAGCACCTCCGCGTGCGGGTTCTGCGGCCCATCCTCGCCCACCTCCGGTGGCGGGAGCTGAGGCGTCTGCGATGGCGGAATGTCCGGAACGCGATGCGGAATCTTCGGAGCTCCTCTGGCTCACCGTAGACGGCGCCGCGAGTATCGGTCTACAGCAGCGCCGTGGAGAAGTACCTTTCGGCCCGGTCGGGAAGAATGGTCGCGATCTCGCCCTTCACGCCGCCGGCCAGCCGGCGGGCCGCCCAGACGTTCGCCCCCGAGGATATGCCGACCAGCAGGCCGAAGTCCCGTCCAAGTTGTCGCGTCGTGTCGATCGCGTCGCCGTCGGTGACCTCGATGACGTCGTCGATCAAGGACACGTCCAGGACGGCCGGCACGAAACCGTCACCAATGCCCTGGATCTGATGCAGGCCCGGCTCGTGGCCCAGCAGGGCCGACACGTTCTTGGGCTCGACGGCGATGAGCTTCACGTCCGGCTTGTGTTCGCGCAGGAAGGTGCCGACACCCTGTAACGTGCCGCCGCTGCCGACGCCGGCGACGAAGCAGTCGATCCGCCCGCCCATCTGGCGCCAGATCTCGCGGGCAGTCTCCTCGTAATGGATCCGCGGGTTGTCCGGGTTCTCGAACTGGTTGGGAATGAACACGTCGTCGGCCCCTTCCGCCAACTCTCTTGCCTTGCCGACGGCGCCCGGAATGCTTTCGGAATCCGGGGTCAGCACGAGCTCCGCTCCCAGGGCGACGATGAGCTTCTTACGCTCCTCGCTCATTCCCTCCGGCATGACGATCCGGACACGGTAGCCCTTCAGCCGCCCCACCAGCGCCAGGCCGATTCCGGTGTTGCCGCTCGTCGGCTCGACGATGACCGAACCGGGCCGCAGCCGTCCGTCGCGCTCCGCGCCCTCGAGCATCGCCAGCGCCACACGGTCTTTGATGCTCCCGCCCGGGTTGAGGAACTCGGCCTTCGCGTAGATGTGGTCCCCGCCCAGCCGTAGAAGCGGCGTGTTGCCGACCAGGTCAAGAATGTTGTCCGTCAGCATGCTGCCCTCGCCCCGGCCGCATACGGCCGTGCCTGCTACCTCATCGGCTATCCGCGGGTCTGGGTCCAACCCGCCCGGCCTCGCCGCCGTCCTCGGCCGCCGCTATGCTCCGCCGCATGTGTTCCGCACACCGAGCCAGACCGGCCCCCTCTTGGTCATCCAGATCCACACGGAGCACCTCCTCCACCCCGCCGCTGCCGACCAGGGCCGGCAGCGCCAGGAAAACCCCCTCGTATCCGAAGTGCTCCGGACAGGCAACGCTCAGCGGGAAAACGCCCCGCTTGTGCCGAACCACCGCCTCGACGATCTCGGCAATCGTCCACGCGGCCGCGTAGAAGCTGCCCCGGGTCTTGAGGCGACGGACGATGCGCGTGCCCGCCTCCCGCGTGCGTGTGACGACTTGGGCAATCGCCTCCGGTGACAGGAGCTGCCCCGCGGCCACGCCGCCGATCGTGGCATGCCCGACCAGCGGCACCATCAGATCACTGTGCATCCCGATCACCATGGCATTGACGGCATCCACGGATACGTCGGCCGCCTCGGCCAGGAAGAACCGCAGCCGCAAGGTGTCCAGCGAGCAGCCCAGCCCGAAGACGTTCAACTTTGGACAGGCCCGATGGACCCCCCAGGTCAGCAGGTCGACCGGATTGGTCACCACGAGCACCTTCGCAGACGGGCAGTGCCGGGCGATCCGGACCGCAAGGTCCTCCAGGACCGCGCGGTTCTCGTCAAGAAGATCCTGACGGGTCATGCCCTCCCGGCGCGGCGCCCCGGCCGTGACCACGACGACGTCGGAATCCGCCATGGTTTGCGGGTCGTCGGCGCCCACCACCCGGCTGTCGGACCGGAAGAACGGCGAGGCCTGGTTGATGTCCATCGCCTTGCCCACGGCCAAGTCGGGCACGATGTCATGCAGGTGGATGCGGCCCAAACGTCGTGCGGCCATGGCGGCCGCGGAGGCCGCGCCGACGTTGCCCGCGCCCAGCACGGCAATCTTGGGAATTCTCATGCGTCTCCTTTCAAACGTCGCTCGACACCGGCGAAGCGACCCGTCAGCCACCGTCCTGCCCGAAGCCCCGCAGCTTCGCCGCCAGCGTGCCGATCACCGGGCGGTACTTGCCGGAGGGGGCCGGGCGAATGTCGTCCACGACCTGCACGCCGACTTCGTCATCGCTCTGCAAGCGCTCGCTGCGACGCAGCTCGGCCGGCAGCCGGAAACCCGGCCGGCCGTAGCAGCGGCGTAGTGCCGACCCGGTCAAGAGTGTTGTCCGTCAGCATGCTGCCCTCGCCGCGGCCGCATACGGCCGTGCCTGCTACCTCATCGGCCATCGACGGTTCCGGGTCCAGCCCACCGCGCTTCACGGTCCGGCTCGGCCGCACCGTACGTGGCCGCCCGGCTGCCGTTCGTGCGGCGGGCCATCCGTGCTCGCAGGCCCCGTCGGCGCTACCATTCCCTGAGGTATTCGCGGACAGACACGGGAGTGAAAGCCATGGAAACGATTGACCGAGAGCATCTCAAGCAGATGCGGGACGAGGACGGAGACCTGACCGTTGTCGACGTGCTGGGCGCCGATTCGTACGAGGCGGCCCACTTGCCCGGCGCGATCAACGTGCCGGTGGGCGAGGGCTTCGACCGGAAGATCGCAGCGGCCGTGCCGGACAAGACCAAGCCCGTCGTCGTCTACTGCGCGAACGAGGAATGCCAGGCCTCGCCGAAGGCCGCCCGCGTAATGGACCGGCTCGGCTACCAGAAGGTCTACGACTACGAGGCGGGCAAGGAGGACTGGCAGCAGGCGGGCCTGCCCGTGGCCACCGGGAAGGAGCCGGGCTAGCTTAGCGTAGCCCGGCCGCAACACCGTGCCGTGGGAGTTGGACCGTGTACGTCTCGGATGCAATGACATCGTTGCCTTGGCTTCTGCGATGCCTGCTGCGCCTGTTGGCGGCCGCGTTGCTGGCGGGAGCCATCGGCCTGGAGCGCGAGCGCCGCGGGCGCAGCGCAGGGTTCCGCACGCAGATGCTTGTGGGGATCGGGGCTGCGTTGGCGATCGTCGTGGCAATGGATCTGTTGCGCCAGTACGAGGACCGGGGAGCTGCGTCGGTTCAGATCGACCCCACACGCGTTGTGTACGGGGTGATGGCCGGCATCGGCTTCCTGGGGGCCGGCGCGATCATCGGACACGGCGTCAGCGTTCGGGGGCTTACGACCGCCGCGAGTTTGTGGTGCACCGCCGCAATCGGTCTGGCGTGCGGCTTGGGACTGTATGAACTGGCGGCGGTCACGGCCGTGTTGGTACTGATCGTCCTGTACTGCCTGTCCTGGATTGACCGACGAGTGACTTCACGGTGGCACCGGGCAGTCCGGGCAACCGTCCAAACCGACGCATCGAGTCGCATGGAGGAGGTGCGTCACGTCCTGGGCCGATGCGCTATCGACGTGTCACACTGGGGAATCCGGCGCGACGTGCAGGCCGGTCGCGAGACCCTCACGTTCCACGTATCCTCCACGCGGGCCTCGCCCGAGGAGCTCTTTGGGGCTCTCTCCGAACTGAAGGGCCTTCAGGAGTTGAGCATCGAGTGATCGCCGCGGCCGAGACAGATGCCGCATTGATGGTGCTGGTCTTCGCGGGCGTGCTGGTGGTCGCCCTGCTGGCCAAGGCGGCGCTGCAACGGATCGGCCTGCCGCCTCTGGTGGCATACCTCGCATTGGGGATCGGCCTGGGTCTGCTGGACGAGCGCCTGGGCCTTCTCGGCGCCGAGGGGCGGGGGGTTTTCCAGTTCTTCGCCACGCTCGGGGTGGTGGCGCTGCTGTTCCGCGTGGGGCTCGAGAGCGACCTGCCCGGCCTGATCCACCAGCTTCGCTCGGCGGCGCCGATCTGGGTCGGCAACGTGCTGGTCAGCGGCGCGGCCGGGTACGTCGCGGCGCGGTACCTGCTGTCGATGGAGCTGATCCCAAGCTTGGTCATCGCCACGGCCATGACGGCCACGAGCGTCGGCATTCCCGCGCGCGTATGGCAGCAGGCCCATGCGCTCGACACGGACAGCGGGCGGCGATTCGTGGACGTCGGCGAGATGGACGACATCTCCGGCGTCGTGCTGATGGGCCTGCTGTTCTCGCTGCTGCCCGTGCTGCGCTCGCCCGACGGCGATGGCCTGCTGCCCGTGCTCGGCCGGGAGGCGGGGCTGTACGCCGTGAAGCTCGTGCTGTTCTCCGCGGGGTGCGTGCTGTTCTCGCGATACGTGGAACGGCGCTACACGGGCATGATCCGCCGGATCGAGACCGGGCCCGACCCGATGCTCGTGGTGGTCGGCACGGGCATGCTCGTGGCGGCCGTGGCGGGGCTGCTGGGCTTCTCCGTGGCCATCGGGGCGTTCTTCGCGGGACTGGTGTTCAGCCGGGACCCGAAGCGGGTCAAGGTCGACGCGAAGTTCGCGCCGCTGTACGACCTGCTGACTCCGTTCTTCTTCGTCGGCGTCGGACTTAGACTGGACGCGGACCTTACGCTCGGCGCGGCCGCGGTGGGCGGCGTGCTCGTCGCGACGGCCGTGGCGGGCAAGCTCGTCGGCACGATCGGCCCGGCCCGACTCTACACGGGCTGGCTGCCGGCCGTCACGCTGGGCGTGAGCATGGTGCCGCGGGCGGAGATTACGCTGCTGATCCTGCACCGGGCCTCGGGGCTGGGCGAGGAGGTCGTGCCGTCCTCGGCGTACGCCGGCATGGTGCTGGTCAGCGCGGTCACGTGCCTGGCCGCCCCGCCGCTGCTTCTGCGCCTGATCCGAAGGACCGAGGGGTGACCGCTACGATTTAAAGGGGGCTGGGTGCTATCCAACGGATGAGCGGTGCATCATGGGTTACAGAATCGAGAAGAATGAGACGGTCGAGCAGGCGATCCGCCGGGTCACCTGCGAGCAGATCGACAAGGCCTGGACCGAACTGACGGACGCGTCGCTGGACCGGCACGAGGCCGTGCATCAGGCGCGCAAGCGCTTCAAGAAGATCCGGGCCGTGCTGCGGCTGGCTCGCGGCTCGCTGGACGAGGTCTACGCGCTGGAGAACGTGTGGTTCCGCGACATCGGCCGCACGCTGGCGCGCGTCCGCGACGCCGGTGCGCTGATCGAGACGGTCGACGGTATCCGGCAGACGTTCGCAGAGCAGATCGAGCCCGACGCGTTTGCCGAGGTTCGCGAGGCGCTCGTTCGGCGACGCGGCGAGCTGGCGAAGGAATCGGGAGACCTGTCGGAGCGCACCGCCGACGTGGCCGCACAGCTTCGGGCGATTCGCGGCCGGGTGGAGCGATGGCGCCTGTCGGCCGGGGGCTTCGACGCGCTGGAGCCCGGTCTGAGGCGGACGTACCGCCGCGGACGCAAGGCGCTCGGCGCCGCGTACGAGGCGCTGACGCCCGAGGCCTTCCACGAGTGGCGGAAGCGCGTGAAGTACCACTGGTACCACGTGCGGCTGCTTCGGGAGGTCTGGCCGGGGGTGATGAAGGCCCGTCGCCGCGGCGTGAAGGACCTGGCCGACCGGCTGGGCGACAGCCACGACCTGGCCGTGCTCCAGAGGACACTGCGCGAGTCGTCGGAGGAGTTCGGCGACACGCGCGAGGTACAGGCGCTTCTGGGCCTCGTTCGGCGGCGGCAGACGGAGCTGCGCGCGGAGGCCCGGCCGCTCGGGCGGCGCATCTTCGCCGAGAAACCCAAGGCGCTGTCGAAGCGCATCGCCCGCTACTGGCGGGCCTGGGCCGACGAGCCCGCCCCCGTGCTGGCCGTGGATGCCGGCGAGGAGGCGACATGCTGCTGAAGTGGTTCCCGTGGCGCTGGCTCGTGCGGGGCATGGCCCGCGCCCACGGCCTGCTGGACCCGCTGAACATCCTCGCGCGGCTGGAGCATCTCGCGCAGCCGTCCGAGGTGGCCGCGCCGATCGAATTGCTTCGGCTCGGCCTGGCGCTGCACGCGCGGGGCGTGATCAACAGCAAGGTCGTGCAACAGAACCTGGACTGGTCCTGGCCGTTCTGGATTCAGCGTCAGTTCCACCCCGGCAACGCCGCGTTCGTGCCGCGTGCGTTCGGCTCGGCGCAGCTCAACCTGTGCCACCGGAACTGGACGGCCGTGGGCGTGCCGGGCTGCGAGGCGATGCCGGTCGTCGACCCGCGCGGGCTGGTGACGCCCTTCTTCGACGGCTGGTCGCTCGACGCCTGGATCGTCCCCGACGAAGGCCCGCCGCTGCTGCCGCCGCGGGCGGAGAAATGCCGGCAGGAGCTGCGGATCGGCGAGGATGAACTCGCCGTGCAGACCCGCATCGAGGCGTCCGGCATGACGCTCCGGTCGCTTGTTCGGGTCGAGGCCGGGGCCGGGCAGGCCGTGTGCCGCGTCCGGTACGAGGCCCGCTCCAGGCGCGCCGGCCGACTGGTGCTGTCCCTTCGCCCGTTCAACCCCGAGGGCGTCGGCCTGGTCGAGCGCATCGAGCTGCGCGAGGACAAATGCGGCTGGGAAATGGGCGGCCGGTGCAGCGTCCGCTTCGACCGGCCGGCCGAGCGGCATGCGTGCAGCACCTACCACGAGGGCGACGTGGCCATCGGCCTTCTGGACCGCCCGGAGCGACGCTCCTGTCGCTGCAAGGTCGGGCTGGCGACGGCGGGCGCGATGTTCCCCCTGCCAGCGGAGGAGGACACGAGCATCGAGGCGGCGGTGGACCTCTCGGGCGACCGGACCGTTCGCGATTTGCTGCCGCGCGGGCGAGCCGAGCCGTGGCGCTCGGCACTTCACGGGTCGGCCAAGCTGGACGTGCCGGACGCTCAGTTCGTCTTCCTCTACGACGCGGCGGTGCGGACGCTTCTGCTGCTCTCACCGCAGGACGTATACCCCGGGCCCTATACCTACAAGCGATTCTGGTTCCGCGACGCCGTGCTCATCCTGCACGCGATGCTCTGCGCGAATCTGCCGGCCCCGGTGGCCGGGTCGATGGAGCGGTTCCCGCATCGCCAGCGGCTCAGCGGCTACTTCCATTCACAGTCCGGCGAGTGGGACTCGAACGGGCAGGTGCTGTGGCTGCTGCGGCGCCACTGCGACCTGACCGGCCGGGCGCTGCCCCAACACTGGCAAGGGCGCATGCGTCGGGCCGGACGATGGATCCGCCGGAAGCTGACCTCGCCCGACGGCAACGAGCCGCACGCCGGGCTCTTGCCCGCGGGGTTCAGCGCCGAGCACCTCGGCACCAACGACTACTACTACTGGGACGACTTCTGGAGCATCGCCGGCCTGGAAGCGGCCGCGCCGCTGCTGGCGGGCAAGGGGACCGGGCCGGAAGCGCAATCGTTCCGCGACACGGCCGCGGGGCTTCGGGCGGCGGTGGACCGCAGCTTGGAACGGGCCGGGCGGGCCCGCACCAACGGCTGCATCCCGGCCTCGCCCTATCGCCGCATGGATTCCGGCGCGGTCGGGTCGGTCGCCGGCAGCTACCCCGCCGCCGTGCTGGCCCCGCGCGACCCGCGCATGCTGGGCACGCTCGATTACCTGCTGGCGAACTGCATGATCGACGACCTGCTCTTCCTCGACATGAACCATTCGGGGCAGAACGCGTATCTGACGCTGTCCGTGGCACAGGCCCTGCTGCGGGCCGGCGACGAGCGGTTCCTTTCACTGGTCGAGGGCGTGGCTCGGGTGGCGTCTCCCACCGGCCAATGGCCCGAAGCGGTCCACCCCGCCACCGGCGGCGGGTGCATGGGCGACGGACAACACGCCTGGGCGGCGGCCGAGTGGATCATGATGATGCGCAACATGTTCGTTCGAGAGGAAGGCGACGGGCTGGTGCTGTGCTCCGGCGTGCCGGGGCAATGGCTGCGGGAGGAGCGCGGCGTGTCGTTCGGGCCGGCGCCGACGCCGCACGGGCCGGTGAGCGTCCGCGCCGAGCGAGACGGAGACGCCGTGGTCGTCTCGTGGGAAGCGGACTGGCGCGACGGCGCGCCGCCGATCGAAGTCCGCATCGCGGGGCAGTCCGTCCATGTGCACGGCGAGGGCCCCGACTCGGTGCGGATCGAGTTGGACGAGAAGGGGAGCGGCGCATGAACATCGCCATGTTCACCAACCTGTATTTCCCCAAGGTCGGCGGCGTGTCGATCTCCGTCGACCGCTTCGCCCGCGCCTGCCGCGAGCGGGGGCACGAGGTTCTGATCGTCGCGCCGAACTTTCCGCAACAGGAACGGGACGAGCCGGGCGTGTTCCGCGTCTCGGCTATTCAGAAGTTCAACGGCACCGACTTCTCCGTCGCGCTGCCCCCGGGGCTCGAGCTGCTGCGCGCGCTGGACGAGTTCGAGCCGGACCTGATCCACTCCCACCACCCGTTCCTTCTGGGCGACTCGGCCGCGCGGGCCGCCACGCACCGCGACCTGCCGCTGGTCTACACGCACCACACGATGTACGAGCACTACACCCACTACGTTCCGATGGACTCCAAGCTGCTGCGGAACTACGTGGTGCAGCTCACCGGCCGTTACGCGGATATGTGCCAGCTCGTGATCGCCCCGAGCCGAAGCGTCGCCGACATCCTGCGCCGCCGCGGCGTATCGAGTTCGATCGAGGTCATCCCCACCGGGCTCGTGGTCGAGGACTTCCGCCGGGGCGACCGCAACCGCGGCCGCAGCCGGATGGGCATCGGCGACGGCGAATTCGTCATCGGCCACGTCGGGCGGCTGGCGGAGGAGAAGAACCTCGACTTCCTGACGAGGGCGGTGATCCGGGCCATGCGCGAGATGGACGGCAGCCGGTTCCTCGTCGTGGGCGACGGCGACCTCGTGCCCAGCATGCGCCGGATGATCGACGAGGCCGGGCTCAGTGAGCGGGCGATCTTCGCCGGGCTCCGGAACGGGCAGGAGCTGGCCGACCTCTACGCGGCCATGGACGTGTTCGCCTTTGCCTCCAAGAGCGAGACGCAGGGCATGGTCCTGGCAGAGGCGATGTCGGCCGGGGCGCCGATCGTCGTGCTCAACGCCCCCGGCGCGCGAGACGTCGTGCGCGACGGGCACAACGGGCGACTCGTACCCGACGAGGACGAGGCCGCCTTCGCCCGCGCGCTGCGCTCGATGGCCCGGCTCGAACCGGAGGAGGCCCGTGCCTATCGGGAGGAAGCCCGCGCCGACGCCGAGGAGTACTCCATCGACAGGTGCGCAGACCGTGTCTTGGCGGCGTACCGGACCGTGCTGGACTCCCAACGCCCGGCCGGACCGGCGGACACCTCCGATTGGGACGGCCTGCTTCAGACCATCCGCCGGGAGTGGGATTTGTGGGCGAACCGAGCGGCCTCGCTGACCGACGCCATCGTCACCCCGAATGACCCCAAGGAAGAGCCGCACTGAGTCCACGGGGCGCCACGTCTGCAAACCTATATTCTATATACACTTCCGGCCTTTCTCAGCTTTGGGCCGTGGTGGATTCCCCGATGCCCTTCCGGCGATTCCCGGCCTCGATAAGCCGCTTGCGCCCGGATTGAACGCGGCCGGGACGCTGCCAAAATGAGATAGCGGCGAAGACACGGATCGTCGCCGCCAGGAAAGCAGGCAATGAACATAGCCATCAAAATCGCTCGTTGCGCCGGCGCGGGATACACGGCCTGGTGCCCGGCGCTGCCCGGCTGTGCCGTCCGGGCGAAGACTCGGGAACAAGCGCAAAGACGCATCCGGGACGCCGTGGCCGGCTATCTGGCCAGCATGGACGTGGCGCTGCCGCGGGAGCTCAGCCGGCAACTGGAGACACGGATGCAGGACGCCCGGCCGACTTGCCCGACGGCGACCGCATGACGTGGCACGACGGCGAGACGCGGGAACACCCCGCGAACCCGCGCCGCACTGTGGCACACGGCTGACACACAATAGAAAGGACGCAAAGGACTATGGCGACCACAATGAACAAAGATTCGAGAAACCAGCGATCGCGAGGAACCGATCCGGGGCCGATCCCCGATGAGCTGCGGTACGTTCACCACCCCTCCTTCTCGCTGCCGGCCACGGCCAACACGCTGTGGGGCCCGGAGCGGCAAGAAATCGAGGTTTCGCCGTACAGCTTGCTGCCGGAGATCGAGGGCGGATCGGCAACGCCGGCTTCGCCGCGGACCGCTCTGTCGCGCGATCAGGAGAGGACGCTCTTCCTGCGGTACAACTACGCCAAGTACCGTCTCAAGAAGCTCTCCGAGAAGCCCGGCACCCCCCGGCGGCGCGAACGAGCCGCGATGTGGCGCGGCCGGGCGCTGAGCGTGCGTGAGAAGATCGTGCATGCGAACCTGCCGCTGGTGCCGGCGATGGCCAAGCGCAAACGCGCCGAGGGCATCGAGTTCGCCGACAAGGTGGCCGAGGGGTACATGGCGATTCTGCGCTGCGTGGAGCGGTTCGACGTGTCCCGCGGGTACAAGTTCTCGACCTACGCCTGCCGGGCAATCTTCGCGGCCTTGTATCGGCTGGGCAGCAAGGCCCAGACGTATCGCAAGCATGTGTCGGTGCAGTTCGAGCCCGCCTTCGAAAAGGACGACTACACCGACCGCCGGCATGCGCGGCAGCGCGACGACGCGATTCACTCCGTGCGCCGCCTGCTTGGCGAGAACGGGGCCGACCTGAATGCCGCGGAAGCGACCGTCATCGAACAGCGCTACCCGCTGGACGAGAGCATCGCGCCGCGCCCGCTCTGGAAGGTCGGGCGCGAAATGGGCGTCTCGACGGAGCGCGTGCGACAGATCGAGAAGAAATCGCTCCGAAAGCTCGGCCACGCTCTGGACGCGGCGTTGACCGTCTGAACCCGGACCGGACCGGCCCGCAGAGCGGCTTGGGGAAGCTTCCCCGAGCCGCTCTATGGCACGCAGCTCGTCCGTCCTCCCACGGCCGGGAGGTAGCACTCCCGCGTGTAGTCCACCATCATCCGCTGCGCGCTGAATCGCCAGGCAAGCGTGCGAATGGCCCGCTTCTGCCGGGCGATCCAGCCGTGGGGAATGCCCTTCTCGTCGCGGTCGTAGAACAGGGGCACGACCTGGCTCTCGAGCACGTCGTACAGCGCGGCCGCGTCGCGGCGGTCCTGTTCCTCCTTGTCCGCGCACTCGTCCCCGCAGCCGATGGCGAAGCCGTTGTGCCCGTCGAAGGCCTGGGCCCACCATCCGTCGAGGATCGACAGGTTCAGCCCGCCGTTGAGCACCACCTTCTGCCCGCTGGTGCCGCAGGCCTCGTACGGGCGGCGGGGCGTGTTGAGCCATACGTCGGCCCCCTGCACGAGGTGCCGGCCGACGTTCATGTCGTGGTCCTCCAGGAAGACCACCTTGCCGCGGAACGGCCCCTCGCGCATGAGCTCGAAAATCCGCTGGATGAACTTCTTGCCCTCCTCGTTGTCGGGGTGGGCCTTGCCGGCGAAGATGATCTGCACCGGGCGATCCGCGTCCCCGAGGAGGCGGGCCAGGCGGTCCCGATCCCGCAGCAGCAGCCCGGCCCGTTTGTACGGGGCGAAGCGCCGGGCGAAGCCGATCGTCAGCGCCAGCGGATCGAGCCGGGGCAGGTCCGGCTCGCCGCCGCGGCGCCCGGCCTGTCGGCTCAGGCAGCGATGGACATACTCGATGAGATGCGCGTTCATGATCTGGTGCTGCTCCCAGAACTCGGCGTCGTCTATCCGGTCCACCGCGTCCCAGATGGCGGGGTCCTCCATCCGCCGCCGCCAGTCGAGCCCGAAGTAGCGGTCGTACAGCGGCGACATGGACACGGCCAGCCACGAGGGCACGTGCACTCCGTTGGTGACGTGCCCGATGGGCACCAGGTCCGTCGGCAGCCCCGGCCAGACGTCCTTCCACATCCAGCGGCTCACCCGCCCGTGCCGCGCCGAGACGCCATTGCGGCGCGCCGACATCCGCAGGCCCAGTACGGTCATGCAGAAGGGCTCCTCCTCGTCGTCCGCGTTGACCCGCCCAAGTGCGAGGAGGTCCCTCTCCGAGAGCCCCAGCGCGTCTCGCGTCGGCCC
Source organism: uncultured Planctomycetaceae bacterium (assembly GCA_964531695.1). Classification (GTDB taxonomy): domain Bacteria; phylum Planctomycetota; class Phycisphaerae; order SM23-33; family SM23-33; genus JAGXKT01. The sequence continues at coordinate 43,547 of CAZHEH010000017.1, forward strand.
GAGGACGCGCTCGACTTGCTCGGGCTCGAAGCGGTCGTGCCCCGCCGCCACGGGCGTGTGCGTGGTGAAGACCGTACGGGCCGCCACCCGCTCGCGAACGTCCCCGAAGTCGCGCCCCTCACCCTCCATCACCTGCCGCGCCATCTCCAGCACCGCGAACGCGCTGTGGCCCTCGTTGAGGTGGATCACGCCGGGTCGGATGCCCATCGCATTCAGCGCCCGCAGCCCGCCGACGCCGAGGACCAGCTCCTGCCGGATGCGCTCCCACTGCCCGCCGCCGTAAAGCTGCGAGGTCAGCCGCCGGTCGTCCTCGGAGTTGCCCTCGACGTTCGTATCGAGCAGAAGAAGCCGACCGCGCCCGACCTGCGCGAACCAGATGGCCGCCCGAATCTCCGACTCACGCGTGTGGACGGAGACTCGCAGCAGGTTGCCGTCGTCATCCCGCGCCCGGTCCAGCGGGAGCTTCTCCACGTCCGAGACGGAGTACTCCTCGTGCTGCCAGCCGCTCTCATCGAGCCGCTGGCGGAAGTAGCCCTCGGCGTAGAACAGTCCCACGCCGATCAGCGGCACGCACAGGTCCGAGGCGCTCTTGAGGTGGTCTCCCGCCAGGACGCCGAGCCCGCCGGAGTAGATCGGCAGCGACTCGTGCAGGCCGAACTCGGCCGAGAAATACGCCACCGGCGCCGCGTACAACGGCCCGGCGTGACGGGCGCCCCAGGTGTCGGTCGCGGCCATGTAGTCCTGCATCTGGTGGAAGGCCTGGCTGATGCGGGCGTCCAGCGCGAGCGCGGCGGCCTTCTCCTCGAGCGCGTCGCCGTCCATGCGCGAGAGGAACTCGACGGGGTTGTGGTCCACCTCCCGCCAGAGATCGGGGTCGAGGTCGCGGAAGATCTCGATCAACTCGGGGTGCCAGGTCCAGTACAGATTCCGCGCCAGCTCGCGGAGGCGGTCGGCCAGGGGCATTCGGCGTCTCCCATCTCGGTGACTATGCGTTCTGCGTCTCGACCCGGGCGCCGATTTCGGCCCGAAGGTCGTTGAGCTTCGGCGACTCCGGACGCTTGAGCGCCTCGGCGACGGCCGCCATCTTCCGGTCGCTTTCGCAGCCGGCGGCCGCGTGGACCCGCCCGTCGCGCAGGTAGTACGCCACGAACGGCCCGTCGCCCGGCTCGCCGTCGAAGACGATCTCGTCCCACTCGCGGGCGCAACCGACGTACTGCGTGATGATGCCGTGCTGACTCGTCCAGAAGAACGGCACGTCCGCGAAGGTCGCCCCCTGCCCGAGCATGCCGCGCGCCGCGCAGCGCCCGTGTTGCTGGGCCAGGCGCCAGTGCTCGATGCGGATCGGCTCGCCGGTCCGCCAGTCGGGGAAGCGGGCGACGTCGCCGGCGGCGAACACGTCCCGGCCGGCGGAGAAATCCGTGCCCACGTCGATGCTGCCGTTGCGGTTCGTCTGGACGCCGCGCACGAAGCTCGTCGCCGGGCGCACGCCCACGCCCACCACGACCATGTCGGCGTCGACACGCCGGCCGTCCTGAAGCACCACCCGCCGGACGGCGTCGCCTTCGCCCTCGAATCGCTCGACGCCCGCCCCGAGGCGGAATGCCGTGCCGCGGTCCTCGTGCGCCCGCTGGTACATGCGACCGATGCGCTCGCCGAGAACACGCTCGAACGGGGCCGCCTCCGGCGCTACCACCGTCACCTTCACGCCGCGCGCCGTCAGCGCGGCGGCCACCTCCATACCGATGAAGCCCGCCCCGACGACCACGGCCGTCTCCGCCGCGCCGGCGGCATCGCGCAGGCGCTCGCAGTCGGCCAGGGACCGCAGCGTGAAGATATTGCCCAGGTCTTCGCCCTCGGCCCCCAGCTTTCGCGGCACGCCGCCGGTGGCGACGAGCACCTTGTCGAACGCCAGTGGCGTCTGCTGTTCACAGGCAACCGTGTGAGAGGAAGCGTCAAGTTCGATGACCTCGCTGTTCGTCCACACCTCGATGCCCGCGCCGGCATAGAAGCTCTCGTCGCGGATCGTCGGGCGCGATGCGTCCGGATCGGCCAGATATGTCTTGCTCAGTTCCGTCCGGTCGTACGAGAGATCCGCCTCTCGCGTGAAGACGACGATCCGCCCGCGGTAGCCCTCGTGGCGGAGCATCTCGGCCGCGGCGAGCCCGGCCGCCCCGCCGCCGATGATGGCAAAGGTCCGCTCGTCCTTGTCCGGCTCATGCCCGGATGCGGCGGGCGCCGGCGACTGATCCGTGGGCTCCTGCGGAATGCTTACGACCACGTCTTCGCCTTCGATATGGCACTCGTAGTTCGGCAGGCGGTCGAGCGCGGGCGGCTCGATCAGCTCGCCGTGGGCCGCGTCGAACACGGCTTGGTGCCAGGGACATCGCACGTGGCCGTCGCAGCACAGTCCCTCGGCCAGCGGCGCGCCCTGGTGCGGGCACTCCGGCACATACGCCTTGTACGTGCCGCCGACACGCACCAGCAGCAGCGTGCGGTGCTGTGCCTGCACCTCCTTCATCTGCCCGTCGGACAGTTCGTCGACCTTGGCCACGATCTCGTTGGTGTTCACTTTCGTCTCCCTTGGCTGTATCGCTTCTGCTAGGTATTCTGGGCCTGTTGCGCTTGGGCCGGCGCCTCCTCGCCCTCCAGGTCCACCTTGAGCGACAGGAACTCCAGGAGGTCCTTCAAGGCGAGGATGCCGCGGAGCCGCCCGTCCTCGACGACCATGAGCCGGCTGATCCGGTGGCGGTTCATGCGCCGGAAGGCGTCGATGGCGTCGGCGTCGGGCGCGATGGTGTTCTGCGAGGAACAGCCCGTGGCGACCTCGCCCACGGTCCGCTGAGACCACCGCTCGCGCGGCACGCCCTTGGCCTGCTCCGTGGTCATGCACCCGGCCAGTTGCCCGTCGTCGACCACCGGGAACATCTTGAAGTGGTGCGCATAGACATAGTCCTCCACGAGCCGCTCGATCGTGATCGAGGGCGGCACCGTGACCGGATCCTCGTTCATGAAGCGGCTCACCGGTTCGCCCTCCAGGGCCTGACGGATCAGCACCTGCCGGTAGCCGCTCTTGGCCGCCCCGCGAAGGAACATGCCGATCAGGATCCACCACAGCCCGCCGATGGCGTTGCCCGCCAGCAAGCTGAGGATCCCCAGCCCGATCAACACGAAGCCGAAGCCCGCCCCTACCCGCGAGGCCATGTGCGTGGCCCGCCTCAGGTTGCCCTTGAAGTGCCACAGGAGCGCCCGCAAGACACGCCCGCCGTCGAGGGGGAAGCCCGGGATGAGGTTGAACGCCACGAGCACGCCGTTGATGAAGCCGATCCACTGGAGCACGCCCGTTACCGTGTCCGGCCAGGCGGCGCCCCGCCCCACATGGGCGGTGCCGAGGAATGCCGCCGCCACCAGCACGCTCGCGGCCGGGCCGGCCAGGGCCATCATGAATTCCGCCTTGGCGCTGGGCGGCTCCTCGTCCATCTCGGCCACACCGCCGAAGAGAAACAGCGTGATGCCCTTCATCGGCAGCCCGTACCGCCGGGCGACCAGCGAGTGACACAACTCGTGAAAGACGATCGACAGGAACAGCCCGAACGCCGCGGCCAGGCCCATCGCCAGATAAACGCTCCAGTGCAGACCCTCGTACTGCATCGGGAACACACCCGTGGCCAGCGTCGTCACCACCAGCACCAGGATGATGAGCCAGCTCAGGTCGATCCGGACGGCGAAGCCGAACAGCTTGAAGAGGGTGATGGATTTCCCAAACAAACCCACTGCCTTTCCTCCCGGCTGTCCGCGCCCGGCGCCGCCCCGCCGGGACCGCAAGCGACGCCTTCACAGGCCATTGTATGCGGGTCCGCCGGGGCGCCTGCGACTCGGGCGGATGGACGGAAGCCGGAGGGATTCGCCGTCACGACGGGCCGGCCGGTGAGCCGACAGGCAGATCCGAGCCATACGGAGAAGAGCCAAGTGCATTCCGGATCGAGACGTGCGCCCGTGAGATCGGACCGGAGCCGAGTATGTGCGGGTCTACTCCGCGGCATGAGCCGCGGCGGCGTAACGACCATGCACGCCCCAATACGGGCACCGAGGGGCCCACGCGCGGCAGACGCCCAGGCCGTGTTCGGCCACTCCCGGCAGCGGGCATTCCTTCAGCGGCCGGCTAGCCGTCGGCCAACTCGGTCAGGAGTTTCCGGGCCTGATCGGCCGCGTCCGTGTCGGGGTACTCCTCGATCAGGGCCTGGAGGATCTCCCGCGCTTTGGCGTGCATCTTGTTGGCCACGTACAGCTTGGCCATGCTGAGCTTCTTCTGGGCCAGCTCGGCGGCATCATAGGCGGGCGTCTCGGCCGGCGCGGGGTCAGGACGCGAGCGCACCTTGGGCTCGGATTCGGCTTTCTCGCGCTCGAGTTCGCGCCGGCGCTCCATGTAGGCCTTGACCTTCTCGCCCGCCTCACAGCGGACCAGTCGGATGCCGGCATCGAAGGGCCTGGCGGTGTGCCAGTGGAAGACCGTCCGAATCTCACCCTCGCGTTCGGGCAGGCGGATGTCTTCCAGGATGCCGGTGACGTACAGCATGCTGTCTCGCTTCCGGTCCGCGAATTCATCCACCATATCATTGGGGAACTGGCAGACGATCATCATGCGGTCGTCATGCAACGGGCGGGCCACCACGTCAAACGAGTGCAAGCTCTTGAGGTACTCGCGCGACTCCCGCAGCCGCTCGCCCCAGAGGCGCTTCTCCTCGCCGCGGGCCCGGCGATAGTTCTTCCCGGCCATGTCCACCCGGCGCCTGGCCTCCCGCATCTGCTCCCGCGTGCAGGGCGGCTCGGCCTCCAGCATGCGCAACACCCAATGCACGCGCTGGCCCTCACGGTCGGCAAGCTGGTCGCGGATCCAGGCCTCCATCTCCTTGATCCAAGCGTCGCGCTGCAGGTAGGTCATCTCCCGTTCGTCCGGGCGCTCATCCAGCTTCGTCCGCAGAAGGCCGCAGAGGGACTTGTCGTGCTCGTCCTCGTCGTAGTCGATCGCGGTGTTCAGGCGACGAAGCGACCCGTATCCCAGCGCCTCGGCCACCCCCTCGAGGTCCTTCACCTCGGCCGTCGCCAGACCGCAGGTCACGGCCTCGCGCGCGGTCATGGTCAACAGGCGCCCCTTGGCGGCCACGACCGTACCCTCGCCGTTCCGTTCCAGAATCGGCCCGTCGGGGCCGTCGCGCATCGTCAGCGCGAAATCGCGATCCGTCATGGCCTCCGCCAGCAGCGTCGAGTGCCCGCCGTTCTCCGCCGCCTTGCGGCAGGTCGCACGCCAGACAGAGCGGAACTTCTCCTCGATATCCTTGGGCAGCTCGGCGATCGCGCCGTCCTCGGTCATATGGAACGAGGTCGCCCCGCCGATGGTCGCCGCGCGGTCCATGCAGATGTCCTCGCAGGCCAGCGTGATCGCCGCACCCGCCGACAGCGCCTTGTGCACGTACGCCGCGAAGCGAAGCTCGTCCTGGTTGATGATGAGATCGACGATCTCCTCGGCGTCGCCGATCAGGCCGCCGGGCGTATCCACGTCCAGCAGGACCACGTCCGGCTCAATCTCGGCCGCCTCCTCCAGAATCTCCTCCATGTGCACCGCCCGGAAGTCCACGCCGATGACCCCGTGCACCTGGATGACGAAGCAGGTGCCGGCATCCTTCGCCTCCGCGGCGTCTTCCGCCACTTCCTCGGCCGCGACGGGGGCTTCCTCCGCCGACGCGGGCGGGGGCCCATCCTCCGCCGCCACCGGGGAGAGCAACAGCAACATACTCAGAGCGGCGATGGCGGCCGCAAGCAAAGACCTCGGAAAGATGGAATCCTGTCGTGGTCGGGTGAACATGCACACACCCCTTTCCCATGTACCAATGACGTGTCCGTTAACGTGTTACGCGATATGGCGATTCTACCCGTCCTCTCGCCGATGCCAAGAAAAAACCGCGTTTCTCGCCCACGGGCACCGTATCGGCCCGCCCGTTGCCCGGCGCGTCGGCGGGGCTACAATGGGCCCGAGATGACTGCCCGAAACGCCTTCTTCGACCCGTCCCGCGCCCGCGGGCCGCGCCGCGGCCCGGACGTGGGCCCGCGCGACGCCGCCAATGACAACGGCGAGGCACCCCTGACGGTCTCGGCGCTGATCGGGCAGATCAAGGATGCCCTCGCGGCTGCGTTCCCCAAGCGCGTGACGGTCGTCGGCGAACTGAGCAACGTCAAGCTTCACACGTCGGGCCACCTCTACTTCCGGCTGAAGGACGCGCGCACCGCCATCGACGCGGCCATGTTCCGCGGGCGGGCGAGCAAGCTGCGCTTCACGCCCGAGGACGGCATGGAGGTCGTTGTCGAGGGCAAGGTGGACGTGTACGACGTCCGCGGGCAGCTCCAGCTATACGTCGAGCGGATCACGCCCAAGGGCGCGGGCGAGCTGGAGCTGGCCTTCCGCCAGCTCCGCGAGAAGCTCGAGCGCGAGGGGCTGTTCGCGCCGGAGCGAAAGAAGCCGATCCCCCGCTTCCCGCGGGCGCTCGGCGTGGTGACCAGCGCCACCGGGGCGGCCGTGCGAGACATCCGCCGCACGCTCGGGCGCCGCTGGCCCGGCGCGAGTGTATACCTCGTGCCGACGCTCGTGCAGGGCGAGGGCGCGGCCGAAGGCATCGCCGAGTCCGTGCGCCTGCTGGACGCGGCGGCCGGAGGACGGGAGATCGACACGATCCTCGTCGCCCGCGGCGGCGGGTCCATCGAGGACCTGTGGGCGTTCAACGAGGAAGTCGTGGCGCGGGCCATCGCGGCGGCCGCCACCCCGGTGATCTCCGGCGTGGGGCACGAGGTGGACGTGACGATCTGCGACCTCGTCGCCGACGCCCGCGCGGCCACGCCGACGGCCGCGGCCGAGCTGGCCGTGCCGAGCGCGGAGGAGGTGCGCGAGCAGGTCGCCGGCCTGGCCGGGCGGCTGACGCGGGCGCTCGGCGAGCGATTGCGCCACGGACGGGCGGCGCTCGATGCCTTCCGGCGAAGCGTCGTCTTCCGCGACCCGTCCTGGCGGGTCCGCACGGCCGTGCAACGTGTGGATGAGCTGTCTCGCCGGCTGGCCTCGGCCATGGGCGAGCGGATCGCCCAGAGCCGCCGGCGGCTCGAGCCGCCGGGCGCCCGTCTGGCGGCGCTGCACCCGGCGCGGCTGGCGGGGCTAGGCCGGCGGCGGCTGGACGCCCTGACCCGCACACTCGCCTGGGCCCTCGGCGGGCGGAGCAAGCAGGCGGGGGACGCGCTGTCCGAGGTCGCCTCCCGCCTGGCGGAGAACCACCCGCGACACGGGCTGCGGCTGGCGCGGCAGCGGCTCCGGGCCGCCGGGCGCCAGCTCGAGTCCCTCAGCTACCGGCGCGTGCTGGAGCGCGGCTTCAGCGTGACACGGGACGCCGACGGTGCGATCATTCGGTCATCGGGCGAGCCGGCCGACGGCGAGCGGATCGAGACGGAATTCGCCGACGGACGCGTCGGCAGCCGCGTGGACCGACGGGCCTCGGGCGAGGCGCCGCCCCGGCCGCCCGCGCCCAAGCGAGCGCGCAGAAAGCCGCGCGACACGGGCGGCCCGACGCTGTTCGACACAGACTGAAGAGGACCGACATGGCCAAGGAACCCAACACCCCGGAAGCGCCCCCCGGCGAGGGCGGCGAGCGGACGCTGACCTTCGAGCAGGCGCTGGAGCGGCTCGAGGCGATCGTCGAGAAGATCGAGTCGGGCGAGATCCCGCTCGAGGAATCGATCGAGAAGTACGCCGAGGGCATCAAGCTCATCCGGCAGTGCCGGACGATCCTCGACCGGGCCGAGCAGAAGATCCAGATCCTCACCAAGGGCGAAGGGGACAACCTGACGCCCGACGGCGAGTTGCCCGAGGAAGAATAGGCCCACGGAGCGAGCCATGGACCCCCTGCCGGCACACACGGTCAACGAGGCGCTGTACTACCTGCGGGCGTCGGCCTGTCCGGCGTGCGGGGGTGGGCCGCAGCGCGTGCTGGGCTCGCCCGCCCCGGCCGCCGGCGAAGCGTTCACGCTCGACACGGAGTGCGCCCACTGCGGCGCCCGACACGCCCACGGCTTCGTCTGCGAGCATGCCGTTCCCGCCGCCGGCCCGGAGGCCGAGCGGATCAACCCGACCGACGAGCCCAGCCGCGTCGTGGACCTCGCCCAGTGGGTCGGCCTGTTCTACCTGCTGATCGAGCACGCGTCGAACGAGACATCGCGCGCCGGCGCGCGCCGCACCGGCTACCGAGCCGCCCTCTGCCTGGCCGAGGCGCTGAAGTTCTACGGCGACGACGAGCTGCCGCCCGAGTCGGCCTTTTTCTCGGACGAGACGCGGGAATGCTTCCGCCAGCGCCCGCAGAGCTTCACCAAGCAGACACTCCGCGACCGGCAGAGCAAGCTGCCCGCCCTCGGCGCCATGGCCGCACGCATCACGGAAGACGAGGATCGACGCCGACAGAGCAAGTGGTGGCAATTCTGGCGGCGATGATCGCCGAGCCGGAGCCGCAGCCCGGCCGTACGCGCCCTACGGATGCAGGAACTTCGAGACGAAGGGCGACTCGCCGACCTCGCGCCGGCGGAAGTGCCCGGACGGGCCGTGGGCAAGGAACTCGGCGAACCACGCCTCGTGCTCGATCTCCTCGTTCAGGATCGCCAGCGCCAGGTCGTAGGTGCGGTGATCCTTGCCGGCCGTGATGTTGCAGATGTGCGTGTAGCCCTTCACAGCGCACTGCTCGGCCCCGAGCAGCACCTCCACGATGGCCTTGACGTTGTTGCGGTCCTTCGGCATGCGGGCCGGCGGGCAGGCCGAAATGTTGTGGAACTCGTTCATGTCGTCGGGCAGCTCGCCGCCCAGCTCGTAGATCCGTGGAACGAGGGCCTCGAAGTGGTTGCGGTCCTCGATGCGCGCGTCCTCGGCAATCTCCTTGAGGCCCTCGCCTTCCGTGCCGATGAGGTTCACCCGCAGGGCCGTGTAGTAGTAGAAGGTCGTCAGTTCCGCGGCCGCGTTGGCCACCAGGAGCTGAAGAATCTCTTCCACGTCAACGCCCGCCTCTTCCAGCAGTTGTCTCGATACCAGCTTCATGTCGCACCGCCTTTCGTCTCGACGTGCTGATTCCCGGCTCTGCCGGGCCGATCCACGCGGCCGCCTCGGCGGAACCGGTCGTCTCGCACGAATTAATCCTAGATAGGATGGCTTACGACTATCAAGCTGAACGAACGAAAAACCCGGATACCGTCGGGAATCTCAGCAGTCCTTTGAAGAATGGGTACCGTTGCGAGATTCAGCGGAACGGGCAAACACCCCGGAGCGGGAACACAGGTCCCGCCTGGATCGAGTTCCCGCAACGCAGACGTGCCGGCCGTTCGGCCGATCGCAGCAGGAACAGCTTCTTCAACGGGCTGCTAGCGCCCGGCCGCGTCTGCGCGTGCGCAATCCGCGCAGATGCCGCGGACCTGCACCTGGGCGGACTCCACGCGTCCGAGGTTGCTGAGCTTCCGGGGCAGCGGCAGCACATCCAGCGCCCGGCTGGTGAAATCCCGGATCGCACCGCAGCTCGTGCAGATGAAGTGATGGTGCCGCTCGGTGTTGGCGTCATAGCGGCCGGGGCCGGTCACCGCCTCGGCCCGGCGGATCAGGCCCTCGCGCTCGAGCGTCGCCAGTGTGCGGTACACCGTGTCCCGCGAGATGGACGGGACCCGCTTCCGCACGCGCTGGTAGACCGTCTCGGCGTCCGGGTGCTCCTCCGTGCCCACCAGCTCCCGGAAGACCTCCGTCCGCTGATGCGTCACTTTGAGCCCCCTGGCCCGACAGGCCTGCTCAAAGCCCCGCAGTCGACGATCCAACTCGTTTCCGCTCAAAGGGGTCGCTCCTGACCGGATGCGTTCCTATGTAGGAATCGTCCCCATTATACACTCACCTCCGCGGTACGTCCTCCGCGCGGCGCCTCTGACTCTCCGACCGCCTACGTACGGTCGACGACGACGATCGTCTCGTCATCTCCGCTGGCCGAGCCGGCTCGGAAGGCGTCGACCTCCGCGAAGACGTGCTCGGCCAGATCGTCGGCGCCGCGCTCGAGGGCGGACGACACGAGGTCCAGCAGTCGGCTCGGGCCGAATCGCTCGCCGGCGCCGTTGAACGCGTCGGTCAGGCCGTCCGTGTACAGCACAAGCCGCTGGCCGGACGTGAAGGTATGGCACTGCTCGGCCGGTTCGAAATCCTCGACGCCCAGCAGCATGTCGTGCGCGCCGATCCACCGGCACTTCACGCCGTCGCACAGAATCGGCCACGGGTGCCCGGCATTGACGAAGAAGCACGTGCCCGACGGCAGATCGAGCACCCCGTAGAACAGCGAGCACGGCATCACATCGTTGACCCGCTCGCCGAGGTCCAGCAGCATCCGGTTCAGCCCGGCGACGACCTGCGTGGGGCTGGTCTTGCGCATGCCCTCGTTGCGGAGGTAGCCCATGATCTGCGCCATCATCAGAGACGCCCGAACCCCGTGGCCCACCACGTCGCCGATCAACAGCGCGATCTGGTCCTCGTTGAGTCGGAGGAAATCGTAGAAGTCCCCGCCCACCCCGAGACACATACGGTTCTTCGCCGCGGCCTCGTGGTGCGGATGGCACGACGGACAGGTCTGCGGCAGCAAGGCGGCCTGCAACTCCGCCGCCAGCGCCAAGTCCTCATCCTCGACGTTTCGGTCCAGTTCGCTCATTGGCACATCATAGGGCGGGTGCGAAAGGAAGCGGGGAATGAGACCCGCGACAGATCCCATGACGCCGCCGGGGTCCCGCGGCCGGGACGCACTCCCGGCAATCGCCGTCCCCGAACGCATCGCTCACAGGTCCGATGCCTCGGATTCGCGGACCGTTTGACCGAATCAGTCGACGGGCGAGAACTCGTCCTTTCCCACGCCGCACTCCGGGCAGACCCAGTCGTCCGGAACTTCTTCCCACGGCGTTCCGGGCTTGACGCCCTGGTCCGGGTCGCCCTTCTCCGGGTCGTAGATGTATCCGCACACGTCGCACTCGTACTTCTGCATCGTCGTCTCTCCCGTTCCCATTTCGGGGGTCTTCACCAGGTGCTGCCGATCCACCGGACGATATCGCGCCAGGTCAGCAGCAGGAACAGCAGGATGATCAAGGCCAGCCCGATCATCTGAATCCAGTTCATCACCTTCGTCGGCAGCGGTTTGCCGCGAATCTTCTCGACCAGCAGGAAGGCCGCGATCCCGCCGTCCAGCACGGGCAGCGGCAGGAAGTTGATCACGGCAATCAGCACGGACAGGATGGCCAGGAAGTATACGAAGTCGATCACGCTCTTGCGGCCGACCTCGATCGCCATCCGCGTGATGCCGACCGGTCCGGTGAACTCCTTGTGCGACACGGTGCGGCGCATCAGCGCGAGGATCTGGGCGTAGCCGAGCTTGATCGTGTACCAGGTCTCGCCGGCGCCCCACACGAGCGCGCTGAAGGGGTTCTTCTTGATCTCCGGGCCCATCAGCGGCGCCAGGGGCAGGCCGGTAGCCCCCAAGCGGGCCTGGTAGACCTCGGCGTCGAACAACGCCGGCGTCAACTCCTCGATCTCGATCCGCTTGCCGCCCTCGAACTCGACGGTCACGCGGCGGCCGGCGAAGTCCCGCAGCGCTTCGTACACGTCCAGCCAGTGGGCGATCTCGCGCGTGTCGGCCGGGCGGGTCGTTGGGGCCTCTTCCGCCGAAGCGGGCGCGCGGGCCGCGACGATGCGGACGATGCGATCGCGCGGGGTGATGCCCTGCCGATCCGCCGGCGAGTCCGGCAGCACACCGCCCACGACGGACGCCTCCAGGTGCAGCTCCGGCGTCATGCCGATCTTGGCCTCGCCGCGGAAGCTCTCGGGGCTGATCTCCAGGTGCATCCGGCGGCCGTCTCGCTCGACCTCGATGCCGGTCTTCTCGTCCTTGTGCTCCTTGTTGATGTCCAGCAGCCGCTCGAAGGTCAGGTTCGCCTCCTCGGCATAGCTGACGAGGACGTCGCCGGCCTGCAGGCCCGCTTCGTCCGCGGGGGAACCCTCGCTGACGCTCGATACCCGAAGTCGCGGCACCATCCCCAGCATGCTCAGGATCACGTCGCGCGGCAGCTTGACCTCCTGCCGGGCATACGTCCGCGTCGTCTCGGTGTCGGGCAGCAGGGCCTCCACGCGCTCCGATCCGTCCTCCTCCCGCTTCAGATCCAACGCATGGACGCGGATCATCCGCCCTTCCTTGAGCAGGACTCCGTCGAGCGATAGCTGCAAGGGCAACTCGACGGTCTCGGTGGTGGTGCCTTCGCCCTGTTTGCGCTCCACCGTCACCGGGACGGCCGTCGGGATGTTCTCGCGCTTCAGCACCGCCTCCAGCACGTCGTGGATCTCCCAGCTATGGGCGACGGGCTCGCCGGCGACGCTCTGTATCACGTCCTCGGGCTTGAGCGGCGTGTTGACGTCGCCCTCGCGGAAGCGGCCGACAGTCAGGGCCTGCGCGCCCCCCAGGCCGAACACGAGGCGCTCGCTGCCACGGTCCGTCAGCGTCGGCTTGACGCCCAGTTCCGCGATCCCCACGGCCGTGCCGCCGGGGACCTCCCGCTCGATACCCATACGGAATTGCTCGTCGCGCCCGGCCAGGACCGCCGAAACCTGGATGTGGCTGAAGCGTCCGATGCGGTCGCCGTCCAGCGACCGGATGCGGTCTCCGGGCTCCAGCCCGCGAGTCACCTCCGGCATACCCTCGGGGGCCCGCTCCCAGCGGATCTCCGCCAGGTCGGCCGGGTAGCCCGGCACGACGTTTCCCACGACCGGGGCCGGAAAGCGGATACCCACGATGCACACGATGATGAACAGCAGCGCCGCGAACAGCACGTTCATCACCACGCCCGCCGAGACGACCAGCAGGCGGGACCGGATGGACTTGCCCTCGAAGGAGCGCGGGTCCACCTCGTCCGCCTCCTCCATGGGCTTGAAATCCTCCTGGCCCAGCATCTTGACGTATCCACCCAAGGGGAACGCCTTGATGCAGTATTCCGTCTCGCCTCTCTTGATGGCGTACAGGTTGGGGCCCATGCCGATGGCGAACCGCTCGACCTTGATGCCGACCTTTCGGGCCATGATGAAGTGGCCCAGTTCGTGCACGAACACGACCAGCCCCAGGCCGACCACGAACAGGAGGATGGGGAGGAGCCACTCGCCCCAGATGCTTGCCAACAGGATGGGATTCACGTCCATGGAGGGTCTTTCGGTCTAGTCCGAGTTCACGGTGCGCTTCAGCCGCCCCGCGACCTCGCGCCGGGCCCAGGCGTCGGCCTCGAGTAAAGCGTCCAATGTTACCCGTTCTATCGGTTCAGCCGCACGTAAGGTTTGCTCGACAAGCGGAACGATGTCGCCGAAGCGGATCGCCCCGCCGCAGAATGCCGCCACGGCCGCCTCGTTCGCGGCGTTCAGCACGGCCCCGGACGCGCCGCCGCGGCGAATGACCTCGAAGCCCAACTCGATCGCCCGGGCGAAGCGACCGTCGGGACGGGCGAAGCTCAGCGACCCGAGCGACGGCAGATCCAGCGTTGCCGCGTTCCGCTCCCGCCGGTCCGGCCAGTTCAGCGCGTAGGCGATCGGCGTGGTCATGTCCGGGCGGCCCATCTGGGCGATCACCGAGCCGTCGCGGAACTCGACGTACGAGTGCACGATCGACTCCGGATGCAGCACGACCTCGATCCGCTCGGCCGGCAGGCCGAAGAGCCAATGGGCCTCGACGACCTCCATCGCCTTGTTGATCAGCGTCGCCGAGTCGATCGTGATCTTCCGGCCCATGCTCCAGGTCGGGTGGTCCAGCGCCTGCTCGACGGTCGCCTCGGCGGCCGCTTCGCCGTCCCACTCCCGAAGGGCCCCGCCCGAGGCGGTGATGACCACGCGCCGCACTTCGTCCCGCCGCCCCGCCGTCAGGCACTGGAAGATCGCCGAATGCTCGCTGTCCACCGGCAGCACGTTCACATCCGCGGAGCGGGCGGCGGGCATCACGAGCGCCCCGGCCGTGACGAGCGTTTCCTTGTTGGCGATCGCCAGCGTCGAGCCGCACTTGATGCCCGCCAGCGTCGGCATCAGCCCGGCCGTGCCGACAACCGCCGTCAGCAGCACGTCCGGACGTGACCGGCGCACCGCCTCCGTCATCGCCTCGGGCCCGCGCAGAAGCTGCGTTCCAGAAGGCAGTTGCGCGGCCAGGGCCGGCGCCGATCCCTCGTGGGCCAACGCGACGAACTCCGGCGCGAAGGTGCGGGCCTGATCGGCCAGCAGCTCCGCATTGCGGCCGGCCGCCAGGGCGCACGCGAACAGATCGTCCTGCGCCGCGATCACGTCCAGCGCCTGCCGGCCGATGCTGCCCGTCGAGCCCAGTATGGCGATGCGCTTTGCCACGCCGCCGGTCATCTTATCGGGCCCAAGGGCTCAAACAAGGCCGTTTGCCGCGCCCCCGCGACACGGGCATCGCTGGCGACACCCCGGCCGCACCCCTATAATCGCCGCCATGGAAGACCGAATCGTATCCAAGGAACTCGTCTTCGACGGTCGGATTGCCACGGGCTACCGCGTCAAGCTCCGCATGGGCGACGGCAATGTCGTGGAGCGCGACTACTTCCACTACAACGGCGCGGCCGTGATTCTGCCCGTGCTGGACGACGGGCGGATCGTGCTGATCCGCAACTACCGCTTCGTCGTCGACGAAGTGCTCTGGGAGCTGCCGGCCGGGATGATCGACCCCGGGGAAGACCCCGATCGCTGCGCCGCGAGGGAGCTGACGGAGGAGACGGGCTACACGGCCGGTCGCGTGGAGAAGCTCGGACAGTTCTTCTCCTGCCCGGGCACGATGGATGAGGTGATGCATGCCTATCTGGCCACGGAGCTTACCGACGGCGAGCAGGGCCTCGAGCCGTACGAGGAGATCTCCGTCGAGCCCCGTACGGACGACGACGTGCGGCGAATGGTTCGCTCGGGCGAGATTCACGACGCCAAGACGGTTGCGGCGTTAGGGTTATACTGGTTGCGGGGCTGAGCGCAATCCGCGACCAATCACGAGAGCACAGGACGCCATAGACGTGGGCCTCGAAGACCGCCCATACATGCATCCGGGACACGAGCGGCAATCCGCCCCGCCGGGCGGGATGCGCGGGATGACCCTCGGCATGCCCAAGCCCGGCAACGCCGTCAAGTGGCTGCTGATCCTCAACGGGGTCGTGTTCCTGCTCCAGATCTTCTTCGACCGCGGGCGCATCGGGCGGGTCGGCGCGATGAGCCAGTGGCTGGGCGTGACGGCCGATGAGGCATGGCAGATCTGGCGGTTCGTCACCTTCCAGTTCCTGCACTCGGTGCGGAGCCCGTTCCACATCATCATGAACATGCTCGGGCTGTACTTCCTCGGCACGGCCCTGGAGCAACGTTATGGAGCGAAGCGCTTCGTGGCGTTCTACCTGTCCTGCGGCGTGACAGCCGGGCTGACGTACGTCATCGCGAACATCGCGCTCGGCATGGAGGGGTGGATTCCTCTGATCGGGGCCTCCGGCGGCGTCTTCGGCATCATCCTGGCGGCCGCCATCCTGTTCCCACACTTCCGCATCATCTTCCTGTTCTTCCCGGTGCCGATCCGTTTCGCGGCGATGATCATCTTCGGCATCATGGGCTTCGTGATCCTCTCCGGGCTGGCCGACGAGGGCATGCGCGGCGGCTCGTTCTGGAGCCAGGTGGCCCACCTGGGCGGCGTGATCGCCGCGGCCGGGTGGCTCTGGTTCCTGCCGCGGGCCCAGCAGGCCGCCGCCGAGACCCGCCAGAAGATCAACCAAGGCGCATGGGAGCGCAAAATCCGCCGCCAGGCCGAGAACCAGCGTGAGATCGACGACATCCTCGCAAAGATCCACAACGAGGGCATCGGCTCGCTGACGCCCTCCGAGCGGAAGAAGCTCCAGGACGCCACACGCCGCCAACGCGACGAGGAGCAGCGAATCCGTCGCTTGTAGCGCGCCGCCCTCGCGGGAGTGCACGGCTGGCTCGCCCAGCCGTGTTGAGCCCAGCCCTGCTTGGCAAGCCGGCCTTGCCACCCGCGCGGCTGACAAAAGCCGCGAAACGCGTCGCACGATCCGCCGATCCGATGGTATCCTGTCCGGCCGGACGAAGATCCGCCGAGACCCACTGGGCTGCCCCATGCGATACGTCTCCACGCGAGGACAAGTCGAGCCGCTGGAGTTTCAGCAGGCGGTGATGATGGGCCTGGCCGACGACGGCGGGCTGTTGATCCCGGAGCACATCCCGGACGTCCGCGACCGGCAGGACGCCTGGCGGGACCTGCCCTACCGCGACCTCGCCCGGCAGGTGATCCGGCTTTACGCCACCGACCTGCCGGAGGCCGACCTCGACCGGCTCGTGGACGCATCCTACGGCGAGGCCTTCCAGCCGGACGTGGCGCCCGTCGCGCGCGTCGGCGACCTGTTCGTGCTCGAGCTGTGGCACGGGCCGACGATGTCCTTCAAGGACGTGGCGCTGCAACTGCTCGGCAACATCTTCGAGTACATCCTCACCCGCGACAGCGGAACGGTGAACATCCTCGGGGCGACCAGCGGCGACACCGGCTCGGCCGCCATCTACGGCGTGCGGGGGCGGCGCGGCATCGACATCTTCATGATGCATCCGTCCGGGCGCGTGGCCGTCACGCAGGAACGGCAGATGACGACCGTCCTGGACGACAACGTCCACAACATCGCCGTCGAGGGCAGCTTCGACGACTGCCAGCGGATCATGAAGACGCTGGCGGCCGACCTGGAATTCAAGCGGCGATACTCGCTGGGCGCCGTCAACAGCGTCAACTGGGCCCGCGTGCTGGCGCAGATCGTGTACTACTTCCGCGCCGCCTTCGCCGTGCAGGACGAGACCGATGCCCCGGCCGTGCGCATCTGCGTGCCGACCGGGAACTTCGGCAACATTCTCGCCGCCTGGTACGCGGTGCGGATGGGCGCGCCGATCTCGCAACTCGTCCTCGCCACGAACGAAAACGACATCCTGGCCCGATTCTTCAACACGGGCGAGTACTCCCTCGGCAGCGTTCACCGGACGCTCGCCCCCGCCATGGACATCCAGGTCGCCAGCAACTTCGAGCGCTACCTGTACTACAAGCTGGACTGCGACGCGCGGGAGCTCCAGACGCGAATGGCCGAGTTCTCCCGCACCGGCTCGCTGCTGGTCGAGCCCGAGTTGCCCGGCGGCGGGCCCGACCCCCTGTTCGAGGCCGGGGCGGCCACGCGCGAGGAAATCCTGGCGGCCATCCGGCGCTGCTACGATCAACACGGGTACCTCATCGACCCGCACACGGCCTGTGGGTACTCGGTGGTCGAGTCGCTCGTGCCGGCGGGGGTCGGGGAGGGCCGCGGGCCCGGCGACGAGGAGCCCACCGTCGTCGTCGCCACGGCCCACCCGGCCAAGTTCCCGGACGCCATCCGCGAAGCGACCGGTCAGGACCTGGCCCACCACCCGAGGATCGACGAGCTGATGGACAAGCCCACCCGCTGCGCCACACTGCCCAACGACCGCGAGGCCGTGCGGGAGTTCATCGTCGAGACGGTCGGCTAGGTTGCCCTCGTCCCCGCTTGCCGGGTACGCTGTGCCGTCGCACGCACTCCAGAGGAGCCAGCCATGGTCAAAATCGCTATCGCCGGAGCGGCCGGGCGCATGGGCCGCCGCATCGCCGCGCTCGCCATCGATGGCGAGCAGTTCGACATCACCGCCGCCACCGAGCACGCCGGGCACGAGGCCGTCGGCAAAGACATCGGCGAGCTGGCCGGCGTCGGCGCGTTCGGCGTCAAAGTCACCGAGACGCTCGCCGGCGAGCCGGACGTGCTGATCGACTTCTCCAGCCCGGAAGGCACGCTGCACTGGCTCGACGCCTGCCGTGGCCGGGGCGTGGCGATGGTCATCGGAACGACCGGGCTGACCGAGAGCCAGCAGGCGGCCGTGGCCGACGCCGCGTCGGACGTGCCCATCGTCCACGCGGGCAACATGTCCGTCGGCGTCAACCTGCTGCTCAAGGTCGTCGCGCTCGTGGCCAAGACGCTCGGTGCGGAGTTCGACATCGAGGTCGTCGAGACGCACCACCGCTTCAAGCAGGACGCCCCCTCCGGCACGGCCATCGCCCTGGCTCGCAGCATCTGCGAGGCGACCGGCCGTGACTACGGTGAGGTGGCCGCCCTCGGCCGCGGAGGCCGGCAGCCGCGGGCGCCGGGCGAGATCGGCATGCACGCCGTCCGCCTGGGCGACACCGTCGGCAAGCACAGCGTCCACTTCGGCTCGCTCGGCGAGACGATCACCATCAGCCACTCGGCCCACACGCGGGACATCTTCGTCCACGGCGCCCTGCGGGCCGCGCAGTGGCTCGCCGGCAAGCCCGCCGGGCTGTATGACATGCTCGACGTGCTCGGCATGTCCGAAGGCGACTGAGCTCGCCGATCGCCGCGGCAGCATACGAGCCGACCGGAGCGCGACATGGTTCGGCATACCTGGAACCTGACGCCGGCCGACGCAATCGCCCTGCAGCGCGAGTTGGCGGGGCGGGTCCGCGAGGAGCCCCTGGCCGGCCCGGTCCGCACCGTCGCGGGTGCCGATTGCGCCTACCTCGGCGCCGGGCCGCCGTGGATTCGGCCGACGGACCGTCAGGTCGTCGCGGCCGTCGTCCTGCTCAACGCGGATACGATGACGCCGCTGGCCTCCGCCTGCGCGGTCCGCCCCTGCGCCTTCCCGTACGTGCCGGGCCTGCTGAGCTTCCGCGAGGCCCCGGCCGTGATCGCCGCCGTCGAGAAGCTCCCCCGCCGCCCGGACCTGCTGCTATGCGATGGCCAAGGCCGGGCACATCCTCGCGGCATCGGCCTGGCGTCGCACGTGGGGCTGTGGCTGGACCTGCCGACGATCGGCGCGGCCAAGAGCCGGCTGTGCGGCCGCCACCGCGAGCCCGGCGCCCGCCGCGGCTGCCGGACGCAACTCCGCCTGGCGGAGCCGGACACCGCATCTGCGGGGCGGGCCGGTGCGGCGCAGGGCCGCGTGATCGGCACCGTCGTCCGCACACGGACGGGCGTCAGGCCGCTATACGTTTCGGTCGGCCACCGCGTCACGCTCGACGACGCCGTCCGCTGGACGCTCCGCTGCGCCCGCGGCGTCCGCCTGCCCGAGCCGACCCGGCAAGCTCACCGCCTCGTCACGGCCGAGAGGCGACGCGGGAGCTGACCGCTTCCGTACAGCTTGTAGGCGTTTCGGCCGAAACGTAGAATGCAACCGATTGCACTGCGCCCGTAGCTCAACCGGATAGAGCAGCGGTCTTCTAAACCGCAGGTTCCAGGTTCGAGTCCTGGCGGG
>CAZHEH010000018.1:0-61089 GCA_964531695.1 uncultured Planctomycetaceae bacterium
GCTGGCGATGCGCGAATCGGCGGCCGAGAACACCGGTGCGGACACGCTCCAGCAGGTAGGGCGTGCAGGCAACGCCTGCACGCGCAATGACGTACGGCAGGCCTGTCGAACGGGAGCGGCATCTTGACGGGGCCATCGACGACGTCCGCATCTACTCCCGGGCTCTGTCGGCCGAGGAGGTGGTCGTCCTGGCCGGGGGCGTTGCTGGTGCCGCTGGGCGTTTTTCCTTGCGGATTCCTGGGATTTGCTCTATACATTTTGCCTTGGCTACACGTATGATCCGCGGCCGCGGCGGGGGAAGCATGGTCCCCGCGGGCGGCGCCGTCGAGAACGCGCGTCATCGGAAACGAAAGCAAAGGAGCACGGGAACCTTGCGCACACTACGTCTAGGGTCGCTGGCGGTCGTGATGGTGGCCGCGGTTGCGGCGTCGGCTGCGGCGCAGGACGACACCGGCGTCCGCGTGTACGAGGAGCAGTTGCGTGTCCGGCTCGATGAGCAGGTGAGCGGTTCCCGCGAGGCGGGCTTCGACGCCGGCGGCTGGCTCAACTTCGCGCTGTTCCACTTCGAGGATATTCCGCCGAGCGGCACGCGGAACATGCGTCAGTACGAGCTTCGCGGCTGGGCGAGCTTCGACTTCCGGAAGGTGCACAGCGCGTACGTTCGCGGGCGTCTGGGCTGGGAGAGCTGGAACGGCGGCGATCACCCCGTCACGGGTCGGGAGTGCGACAACGAGCAGGAGATCGAGCGGGCGTGGTACCGCTTCAGCTTCCATGAGCTGATGCGGAACCAGACGGGCGAGTATCCGCCGTACGGCTTCAGCGTGAAGGTCGGGCGGCAGTACGCGACGATCGGCACGTCGCTGGTTCTGTCGATGCCGTTGGACATGATCCGCTTCGACGCGACCGCGGGGGACTTCGAGTTCATGGCCCTGCTCGGGCAGACGATCCACAACAGCCCGAACCTGGTGGACAACTCCCCGCAGGTGTGGGACCACCAGGACCGCTGCTTCTACGGCTTCGAGCTGGGCTACGGCGGGTTCGCGCGGCACCGCCCGTTCGTGTACTTCCTGAGCCAGAACGACCACACGCAGCCGGAGCCGCCGACCCCGTTGCAGGCCTTCGACTACGAGTCGAGCTACCTCGGCGTGGGCAGCGAGGGCTCCGTGCTGCTGCCGGACCTGCACTACCGCGCGGAGTTCGTCGGGCAGTGGGGGCACACGTTCTCCAGCGGCGCGACGACGTATCGGGACGACATCTGCGCCGCGGCGTTCGACGCCGAGCTGAAGTACTACTTCCAGACGGCGATGCGCCCGGCCGTGTCGTTCGAGTACATCTACGCCACGGGCGACGGCGACCGCGGCACGAGCGCGACCTCGACGGTCGGCGGCAACACGGCCGGGAGCAAGGACAACGCCTTCAACGCCTTCGGCTTCCGGGACACGGGCATCGCCTTCGCCCCGGAGGTCAGCAACCTGCACATGTACGCCCTGGGCGGGAGCTTGTACCCGCTGGAGTCGGTGCGCGGCTTCGAGCGGATGGAGGTCGGCACGAAGCTCTTCTGGTATCACAAGGCGGACAAGGGCGGGCCGATCAGCGACACGACGGCGACGAACACCGACGCCCAGTGCCTCGGCTGGGAGTGGGACATCTACGCCAACTGGCGGATCACCAGCGACGTGAGCTGGACGGTCCGATACGGGTGCTTCCAGCCCGGCGGGGCGTTCGACGGCGGGGACGAGACCTCCCGCCACTTCCTCTACACCGGCATCACGTTCAGCTTCTAGGATTACAGGCGGGCGAGCCCATGCGGAAACGAATGAACGTTCGGAAGACGGTTCTTCTGGCCGCGGCCGCGATGCTGGCGGCGCTTCTCGGCGGGTGCCGCGCCGGCACGCCGCAGATCGTCGGCGGCGAGGTGGCCGGGCCGGAGAACGAGAACTCGGCGGCCTTCCTGGACCGCGTCTCGTCGCTGGACACGGTGTCGGAGAACGACGCCTGCCGCGGCGTGATCCTGCTGCTGGACGGCGAGGACGCCCGGCCGGACTTCGCGGCGCGCGTCCGGGCGCTGCGGGAGCGGGACGTGGTCGGCCATTGGAACATGGACGCCTCGGCGCCGGTCACCCGCGGGCGGCTGGCGTACATGATCTACCAGGCGACGGACATGCCGGGCGGGCTGATCCTGACCGCCTTCGGGCCGTCGGAGCGGTATTGCCTTCGAGAGCTTCAGTACCGCGGCATCATGGTCGACGGGCTGGGCAACACGCAGATCAGCGGTATGGAGTACGTGGCCGTGCTACGGAGGGCCGACGCGTACACGCGAACGGGCGAATTCCCCGACAGCACCGGCGGGCTCTACGCCGGCCGCGGAACGCCGTAGCCCCGCGGCGCCGGGAGGAGTGATGAACATGCGCAGGACACTGACGATTGCCGCGCTGGTCGCGGCCCTTGCGGCGCCGGCGTGGGCGGACGAGCCGGACACGGCCGAGGTCGAGCCGGTTGCGGCCGTTCGCGGCGAGATGCTGGCCCAGGCCGAGGAGGCGCCCGAGCCGGAGGCGGCGGACCCCGAAGAAGACGAGGCGGCCGCGGGCGACGAGGCGGGCGGCGAGGCGATTCAGGCGGAGGTCGTCTCCGTCGAGGGCATTGCCGAGCATCTCCCGGCCGGGGGCGAGAACCCGGAGTGGCAGGCGATGGAGGTCGGCGACAAGCTCGGCGGGCTGACGGTCGTCCGGACGGGCCTCGGGTCGAGCGCCGTGCTGAAGATCGCCGACCGGGGCGACGTGACGGTCGAATCCGGCTCGCAGGTGGGCATCCGCGATCTGGCGATGTCGGCCGGCGTGCTGGACGCGCACCTGGGGCTGAAGTACGGCGAGATGGACGTGCGCCTGCCCCACGCGGCCGGGGAAAGCAACATGACGGTCGACACGCCGGTGGCCACGGCCTCGGTGCGCGGCTGCGGCGGGCGGTTCGGCTACTCCGGCGACATGGGTTTCCGCTTCGCGGCGAGCGAGTCGGAGTGGGGCGTCGGAACGAACTTCGGGCAGACGAAGGTCGGCCCCGGCGAGAAGACGAACGACACGCTGGCGCCTTCCGTGCTGCTGACCGAGGCGGGGCGCGATCCGAAGATGGGCGCGCTGTTCGGGGGGCTCGGCAAGGGTGAGCGGCTGAACCTGCTGCGGCACGGCGGCGGACGCGGCATCTTCGGCTTCACCGGCGGGCGGTTCCAGAACGGCTCGGGCCTCATCCCGCGCTGGTCGGACTCATGCATCTGCCCGAACGGCGACGGCGACGACAACGGCGACGACAACGGCTCCAACGGCAGCGCAGACAATGGGGAGTTCCTTCGCAACAGTCCGGGCTTCGGGGACGACTACTGATCCGCGGCTTGGCGCCGGGGTGGGCGCCGGCGCCGCCATCATCCGCTAAACGCCCGATTGCCCGGCTGGGCGTTGCGGCGTAGAGTGCCGCCATGGGCGCGGACTCCCGCGGCACATCCCGGGTTCACGTGTCGTTCCTGCTCGGCCTGCTGGGGGCGGTCGTGGCGTTGGCGCTGCACGCGACGGGCAAGCTGGAGCGGCTGGAGTGGGACGCGCTGGATCTCCGCTTTCGGCACGCCGGGGCGCCGGCGCCGGATTGCGGGCTCTGCTACGTCGAGATCGACGACGGCTCGCTCGAGGAGGTCGGCCGCTGGCCCTGGCCGCGGGCGCGCCTGGCGGATGTGGTCAACGTCCTGCGCGACTGCGGGGCCCGCGGCATCGGGCTGGACATCCTTCTGGTGGACCCCCAGCGGACGCGGTACGTCGTGCCGGAGGGCGTGGGGCTCGACGGCGCCCCCGCGGGCGGGCGTCCGCCGGAGCCCCGGCCGGTGTTCGACGACCTGCTGCTGGCCGAGGCCATCGCCGCCGGCGGCGTGACGCTGCCGGTCGTGCTCAAGCCGGCCACGGCGTACCGGGCGGACCCGCCGGAGCTGCGCGCCCCGCTGCCGATGTTCGCGGCCGGGGCGGAGTCCCGAGGGCTGGTCAACATCCGCCCGGACGCCGACGGGGTCGTCCGGCACGTCGAGGCGGGCGCGTTCGCGCCGGATCGTTCCGGTGGCGTCGAGCTGCATCAGTTCGGCATCGCGCTGGCCCGCCGCGAGCACGAGCGCGCGGAGCGCGGCCGGCCCAGCGGCTTCCTGGCCGACACGTGGCGGGTCCGCACGGACGACGGCGAGCTGCTCGTGAACTGGCGGCGGCACCCGTCGCGGCGGCGCCGGCGGATGCACGTTCCCGCCGCGGCGGTGGTGGCCGTTGCCGAGGAGCGACGCAAGCTCGCCCGGCTCGACGATATCGCCCATCGCCTTCGAACCGAGTTGATCTCGCTGGGCCGGTCCCTGCCGGGCGAGCGGGCCCAGGCGTTGTACTGGCGGCTGACCGAGCAGACCCAGACGCTCGACGCGGCGTATCTGGCGCGCGTCGCGGCCGAGCGCGAGGCGGACCGCCGCGGGGCGACCGAGCCCGTCACCCCGGCCGGGTGGGCGGAGCTGGCCCGGCTCCGCGCGGCGGAGGACGAGGCCGACGCGGCGGCGAAGGCCACTTCAGCGGAGCTGGTCGCGCTGCTGCGCGAAGATGACGCGCTGCCGGCGTTCCTCGGCGGGCCGGAGTCCGAAGGGTTCGAGGATCGGCGGGATCGGGCGTCGCGCATCACGGCCGTGCTGGATCGCATCCCGCCGAGGCGGGCGGAGCTCGCCGCCAGCGCCGAGGCGCTGCGCGCCCAGGTGGCGGAGCGCGTCGACGGCAAGCTGTGCCTGGTCGGCTCGACGGCGACGGGGGCGGCGGACTTCGCGCCTACGCCGCTCGGGCCGCGGACGCCGGGCGTGTACATCCACGGGCAGGCGCTGGAGACGGTGGCCTCCGGCGAGTTCATCCGCCGGGCGCCGGAACCGGGGAACATCGCGGCGATCCTGCTGGCCGGGGCTGCGGTGTCGCTCCTCGCCGCGTGGCGGCCGGTGGTTCAGGCGGCCGTGCTGACGCTCGTGCTGGCGGCGGGCTACGCGGCCGTCAACGCGTGGGGCGTGTTCGGCGCGGGGCGCGTGTGGCTGGTGCTGGCAGCGCCACTGGCGGCGATGGGCACGAGCTTGCTGGTCGTGGTGGTGCATCGCGAGCTGACGGAGGAGCGGGCGCGGCGGCGGATTCGCGCGCTGTTCGCCCACGCGCTGTCTCCGGCGCTGGTGGACCGTCTGGTGGAGGACCCGTCGCTGGCCAAGCTCGGCGGGCACCGGCGCGAGGTGACGTGCCTGTTCGGCGATCTGGCGGGGTTCACGAAGATGTCGGCGGGGCTGGGCCCGCAGCGGACGGTCGAGATGCTCAACCGCTACTTCGACCGCCTCACGGCCGTGGTGCAGGGCCGCCGCGGCGGGTACGTCAACAAGTTCCTCGGCGACGGCGTGTTCTGCCTGTTCAGCGCCCCGGTCGAGCAGGCGGACCACGCGGCGCGGGCGGTGCGGTCGGCCGTCGAGTGCCAGGCGGCCGTGCGCGAGCTGAACGCCGAGCTGGGCCCCGACGCGGCGTTGGCCGTACGCGTGGGGGTGGTCAGCGGCGAGGCGATGGTCGGCAACTGCGGCTCGACGGAGCGCATGGACTACACCGCCATCGGCGACTGCGTGAACCTCGCCAGCCGGCTGGAGTCGGCCAACAAGTTCTTCGGCAGCCGCATCCTCGTGACCGAGGAGACGTGGCGGGCCGCCGGCTGCGAGGACGTCGCCTCTCGCCCGCTCGGGCGCGTGGACATCCGCGGCGCGGGCCGCGTCGAGCTGCGCGAGGTCGTCGGCCCCGTGAGCGAACTGCCCGAGGGCCGCGCCGGGGCGCTGGCGCGGATGGGACCCGCGCTGGAACGCTTCGCCGCGCGGGATTTCGCCGCTGCGGCCGGGCTGCTGGAAGCGGTCGTCGCCGATTGGCCCGACGACGCACCGGCGCGGGTGTATCTGGCGCTGGCGCGGGCGGTCGCCGAATGGCCGGGCACGGACGACTGGCCCGACGGCTGCACGGCCGGCGACGGCGTCGTGCACATCCCCTTCCCCCGCGGTCCCCAGGCGGGGGGCGGCACGGGTCCGGTCACGTTCGGCGAATAACCACGGCCGTCAGGTCGTCCGCCTGCTCCTTGCCGGAGGTGAACTCCCGCACGGCGGCGTAGAGGTTGGCGATCATCTCCGCCGGCGGGCGGTCGCGGTCTCGCCGAAGCAGCTCGGTCATGCGGTCGATGCCGAACTCCTCGCCCGAGGTCGCCATCGCCTCGAAGAACCCGTCGCTGGTGACCAAGAGCAGGTCGCCGGGGGCGAGTCGCCGGCTCCGGCACTCGGAGAAGTCCGCCTCGGGCGCGATGCCCAGCGGCACGGCCGTGGCCTGGTGCTGCTCCCACTCATCGGCGGCGCGGTCGTGGAACAGGATCGGCCCGTGCCCGGCGGAGGCCCAGCTCAGCGAGCCGTCGGGGCCCAGCACGGCCAGGAAGCATGTGACGAAGCGGCCCTCCAGGTCTTCGCTCAGCAGGCGGTTCGCCCCGGCGAGCACGTCGGCGGCGGAGGCGCCGCCCGCGGCCAGGGCGCGGATCATCGCCCGCGCCTGCGCGATGACCAGCGCCGGCCCGACGCCGTGCCCGCTGGCGTCGGCGACGGTCACGAGCTGCCGCCCGTCGGGCAGGGCGAGCCAGTCGTAGGTGTCGCCGCCGGTCTCGTCGGCCGGGCGATTGAAGCCCGCGAGCTCGTAGCCGCTCAGCTCCGGCGGGCCGTCCGGCAGCAGGCCCTGCTGGATATCGCGGGCGATCCGCATGGACCGCTCCATCTTGAGCTTCTCGACGTAGTGAGCCATGAGCCGCGCCCGCTGGATCGACACGCCCGCTTGGGCCGCGAGCGTCTCGCCGAGGGCGGCGTCGCGCTCGTCGAAGCATCGCCCGCGGCGGTTGAGCACTTGCAGCACGCCGACCGGCCGGGCCGCCTGGTCCGCCAGCGGCAGCGACAGCATGTTTCGCGTGGTGAAGCCGGTCTCGCGGTCCACCTCCGGGTTGAAGCGCGGGTCGGACCGGGCGTCCGCCACCAGGATCGTCCGCGCCTCGGCCAGCGTCGCCCCGGCGATGCCCTTGCCCGCGGGGAAGCGGATCTCCCGCTCCCCGGCCGCAATGCGGCTGACCAGCTCGCCCGCCGCCTCGTCATACAGAAAGATGCTGGCCCGCTCCGCGTCGAGCAGCTCCATGCTCCGCTGGAGGATCAGCGCCAGCAGCTCGTCCAGCTCGACCGCCCCAGCCATGCGACGGGTGATCTCCAGGACCTTGTGCAGATCGTGTTGGGCGTCGTCGGACATGCCGACCGGACGGTAGCCGGGACGGGGGGAGGCGTCAACAGGGAGGTCGGGGGTCGAAACCCGGACGTCACACGCCTCTCACTTCGACCTTCGACCTTCGATCCAGAACCTGCGACGTTACAATGCCCCCACCGTTCGCCTGGAAGGTCGGCGTCGGGTATTGGGAGCGTCCATGCGCATCTCCATCCGCGTACGCATGCTCGTGTTGACGAACCTGCTGGTCATCGCCACGGCCGTGGGGGTGGGGTACCTCGGCTCGGAGGTCGCCGGAGAGGTCGTCGAGGAGCGGCTCATGCGGCAGACGGTCTCGCGGACCGTCGAGTTCATCCGCGGGCGGAACATCCCCTTCAGCGACACGCTCATGGCGTACCTGAGCGAGATGTTCGGGGCGGAGTTCATCACCGTGCGCCCGGCCGGGGGCGAGGTCGTCGGCAGCAGCGTGCCGCCGGAGCAGACGCGGCGGCTTCACGCAGTGCTGGCGGCCGGCGAGCGGTCGGGCACGCTCACGCTCGGCGAGACGCATTACCGGTACGAATCGCACGACATCCCCGGCGTTCGGCTGGCGGGCGCGCCGCCGGCGGACCTCCGCCTGTATGCGGTCGCGCCGCAGTCGCAGTTTGCCGCGGCGCGGGCGCGGGCGCGGTCGCGCGTCGTGGCCGTGACGATCCCCGCGGCCGCGGCGGCGACGGTGCTGGCCTTCGCCCTGTCGATCACGATCACGCGGCCGATCCGGCGGCTCGCCGACGAGATGGACCACACGGCCCGGGGCGAGCCGGCGGAGCGCCGGGCCGGGCGGAGGCAGTCGCCTCGCGAGGGGCCGGCCGAGATCGCGCGGCTGGCCGAGTCGTTCGACCACCTCATGGCCCGGCTGGCCGATGCGCGGGAGGAGTTGGCCCGCGCCGAGCGGCTGGCGACGCTGGGCCGCGTGGCGGCAAGCGTGGCCCACGAGCTGCGCAACCCCCTGAGCGGCATCAAGATGCACGTCCGCGTGCTGGAGGACTCGCTGCCGGCGGAGGACCGCGAGCGGGCGGGGCTCGAGGTGATCGCCCGCGAGATCGACCGCATGGAGCTGTATCTCCACGAGCTGATGCAGGTGGCGGCGGGGGAGCCGGGCACGGCCGCGGAGCCGGCGGCCCGAGAGCCGGTCGCGCTCGGCGCGGTCGCGGATTCCGTGCTCGCGCTGATGGAGCGGCGCTGCCGGCACGCGGGGGTCGAGGTCGTTCGGGAGTACGCCGCCGACGCGCCGCCCGCGCTGGCCGACGCCGAGCGCGCGCGGCAGGTGCTGATGAACCTGATCGTCAACGCCCTGGAGGCGATGGCCGGGGGCGGCACGCTTCGGGTGACGGTGGAGGGCGGGACGGACGGCGCCGCGGCCGTCGAGGTCGCGGACACCGGCGGCGGGCTGGACCCGGAGCTGGCCGACCCGTTCGAGCCGTTCGCCACGACGAAGCGCGGCGGCGCCGGGCTCGGGCTGTACCTCTGCCGGCGCATCGCCGAGTCGCTCGGCGGGCGGATCGCGCACCGCGCGACGGAAGCGGGCGCGGCCTTCCGCCTGGAGCTGCCGGCGGCCGGCGCGGAAGCTTGAGCGGCGCCCGCGCGGGCGGGTAGCATCTTCATTCGCCCACAGTGAGCCGGAACCGATCCATTCTGGTCATCGACGACGAGGAGTCGATCTGCGCCGCGTTCCGCACGTTCTTCGAGCGGCGCGGCTGGTCGGTCCGCGTGGCGGGCTCGGCCGGGGAGGGCCTGTCCGCCTATCGCGAGGACCGCCCGGGCGTGGTCTTCCTCGACGTTCGCCTGCCGGACCGCGACGGCCTGACCGTGCTGGAGGAGCTACTCGCGGAAGACCGCGATGCCCGCGTCATCGTCATCACCGCCTACGGCGGGCTCGACACGGTCATGCGCTCCCTGGAGGGCCGGGCGTTCGACTACCTTGCCAAGCCCATCGACCTCGACCGCGCCGAGGATCTCGCCCGCCGCGCGATCCGCAGCGCCGCACCCCCGCGCGGCGCGAGCGCCGCCTCGGCCGTTCCCGGCGGCGAGGTCGTCGGCGCCTCGCCCGCGATGCAGGAGGTCTTCAAGCGGATCGGCCGCCTCGCCCGGCGCGACGCGACCGTCCTGATTCTGGGGCAGACCGGCACGGGCAAGGAGGTCATCGCCCGGGCGATTCACGAGCACAGCTTGCGCAGCGGCGGGCCGTTCGTCGCGGTCAACTGCGGGGCACTGCCGGAGAACCTCGTCGAGAGCGAGCTGTTCGGGCACGTCCGAGGGGCGTTCACCGGCGCGACGGAGGACCGCACCGGGCGCTTCGAGGCGGCCGGCGGCGGCACGCTGTTCCTCGATGAGGTCGGCGAGCTGCCGGCCGCGGCGCAGGTCAAGCTGCTCCGCGTGCTGGACTCGGGCACGCTGGAGCGTGTCGGCTCGGCCGCGCCGGTCCGCGTGGACGTGCGGATCGTCGCGGCGACGAACCGCGACCTGGCGGCGGAGGTCGCGGCCGGGCGCTTCCGGGCGGACCTGTACTACCGGCTGGCGGTCGTGCAGGTGTCGCTGCCGCCGCTGGCGGAGCGGCGGGAGGACATCCTGCCGCTGGCCCGGCAGTTTTTCGGGCAACTGGCGCCGGGGCGGGTGCCGCCGGCGATCAGCGACGACGCGGCCGAGCTGCTGCGGCGCTACCCCTGGCCGGGCAACGTCCGCGAGCTGCGCAACGCCGTCGAGCACGCTCTGGCGGTCTGCCCGGCCGACGTGATCGGCCCGGAGGATCTGCCCGAGCCCGTCCGGCGCGGCACGCCCCCGGCCGAGGGTGAGGCCGCGCCCGCCGACGCCGCCGGCGACTACCTCGCCCGCCTGCCGGTCGAGCCCGGGCGGTGGCACGAGGCCGCGCTGAAGCCGGTCGAGCGGGCGGTCATCGCCGAGGCCCTGGCCCACACGAACGGCAACCAGTCCGAGGCGGCCGCACTGCTCGGGCTCCATCGCAACACGCTCCGCCGGAAGATCCGGGAATTGGGGCTGGGCCGCGGAACTGCACTATAACAGTGCATGCGTGCCCTGTCGCGGTGCGGTCGCCCCGCCGGGCGACGAGGGCGAATGGATCACAAACCTTTATTCAGAAAAGGGATGCGTCCTTGCATGGCCGCTGGAACCCCGTTTGCATAGCATGATGTGACGGACCGTAGAATAGGTACGCGCAGACCGAGGGGGCGAGAGGCATGGACCATGAATAAGCAGCTTGGCATCGGCATCGGGCTCATCGCGGCCGCGGCGGTCATCGCTATCGTTGCGTTCTCCTTCTACAACCCCGACGGCGAGTCGTCGGACAACGGCGAGCGCGACCTGACGCCCATGGAGCCCGGCCCGCAGGCGGGCAACGGCGGCGGGGACGGCGAGGAAGCCGGCGACGGCGAGGAAGTCAACGGCGGCACGCCCGCCATCGACGGGCCGCACCTGGAGACCGCCCAGGAACTGCTCAACGGCGGGCTGAACTGGCTGTTGGCCAATCGCATCGACGGCGGCTGGGGCGAGACGGGCAAGCCGACGCGCCCGGCCTACACGGCCATGGGCATCAAGGCGCTGGTGCAGCATCCGGACTTCGACGCCGACAGCCCGGAGGTGAAGCAGGCGCTGGGGGTGCTGATGGACTACGCCAAGCCCGACGGCGGCATCTACGACCAGGGCTACGAGAACTACTGCACTTCCATCGCGCTGATGGCCCTGGCGGCCGTGGACGACCCGAAGTACGACGAGGCGATGAGCAACGCCGTCAAGTTCCTCAAGGGCATCCAGATCCGCGTCGGCGAGACAACCGAGGGCGGGGAAGAGGAGCAGGAGATCACCGAGGACCATCCGTTCCGCGGCGGCACGAGCTACGGCCATCACGGGCGGCCGGACCTGAGCAACCTGTCGATGACCGCACAGGCGATGAAGGACGCCGGCGTGCCCGAGGACGACGAGTTCTGGCGGGAGGCGGTCGTCTTCCTGGAGCGGACGCAGAACCGCAGCGAGTCCAACGACCGCGCCTGGGTGGCCGACGGCCCCGACGACGGCGGCTTCGTGTATGCCCCGGCCACGCGCCAGGGGCGGCTGGCCACGCCGGAGTCCAAGGCCTCGCCGGACGACATCGGCACGCGGAGCTACGGCTCGATGACCTACGCCGGCTTCATGAGCATGCTGTACGCCGGCGTCGACCGCGACGACCCGCGCGTCCGCGCCGCCTACGACTGGATCCGCACCTACTGGCGGCTGGACAGCAACCCCAACATGCCCAACGTCAAGTCCCACCAGGGCTTGTACTACTACTACCACACGTTCGCCAAGGCGTTGCGGGCGTGGGGGCAGCCGGTCATCACGGACGTCCGCGGCAACGACCACAACTGGCGGCACGAGCTGGTCGACGCCCTCGCCGAGCGGGTACAGGACAACGAGGACGAGCCGGGCGTCCACTGGGTCAACGAGAAGGCGGAGCGATGGAAAGAGGGCAACCCGTTGCTGGCGACGCTCTACTCGGTGCTGGCGCTGGAAGAAGCGCTGAAGTAGGCCGGCGCCCGGCCGGAGGCCGGCGTGTCAGGTGCGGTCCGGCACGTGGGCGAGGATCGTATCGGCCGCGGCCGCGGCGCTGAAGCGGCCGGCCAGCAGCCGGCGGGCGTTCTCCCCGGCGGACCGCCGCAACTGCGCGTCCATGGCCAGTTCGAGGGCGGCGCGGCGCAGGCCCTCGTCATCCCCGTTGATGCGGACCTGCCCGGCGGCGGCGTCCTCGATGAGTTCCTTGAGACTGTTGCCGGGGTTGACGCTGCCGAGGATCGGCAGGCCGGCGTCCATGTAGCCGAGCATCTTGCTGGGGTAGTTGAAGGTCTTGAGCTTGGCGTCGAGCGTGATGAGACCCACGTCGGCCTCGTCGAGCATGCGGCGGTAGGTCGCCTGGTCCACCGGCGGGCGGATGGCGAGATTGGCCAGCCCCCGCTCGCGCACGGCCCTCCGCAGGCGCGGGGCCTCCGAGCCGTCGCCCACGAGCAGGAACTGGATCGCGGGCTCGCCGGCCACGTTCTCGGCCAGGCGCAACACGTTGTCCATATCCTGGGCGACGCCGATGTTGCCGCCGTAGATGAACACGACCTTGTCGGCGTACTCCGCCGGGAGCTCGCGCGGCCGATCGCGCGGGGGGCGCCGGGCGTCGTGGAGCCGCGCCCAGTTGTGCAGCACCTCGACCTTGTGGCGCCCGGCCAGTTCCGGCCGGTCGAAGTAGCGCACGTTCGCCGGGCACTCCACGCCGATCACGTCCGCGGCGCGGTACTGGCGCCGCTCGTAGTGCCGGAAGCAGCGGGCCACGAGCCCCTCCCGCAGGATGCCCGCGTCGATCGCCCATTGCGGGAAGATGTCCCGCAGGATGAGGTAGCTCGGGCAGCCCCACAACCGCTTGAGCCGCTCGACCAGCGGCCCGAAGAAGATCGTCGGCGAGTAGTACACGACGAGGTCGCAGGGGTTGGACCGGAAGAACCCCCGCCCGCGCTTCCAGAAGGTCCGGCTGAGCCGGGCCTCGCAGATGCCCCGCCGGATTCGAGAGGCCTTCTTGATGTCCGGCGTGCGGATCCGCAGCACGCGGAAGCCGTCCTCGACGGTCGAGCGGATGCGCGGCCCCTGCCCGGGGCCCGGCGTGGCGACGACCGGCTCGTGCCCGCGTCGCAGGAACTCGCCCGCCAGGTCGCCGATCAGCGTCGCGCTGGACTTCGGCTGCGGGTGGTAGCAGTCGACCAACAGGAGGATCCGCACGGCGCCTCGCTCCGATTCTCAATCGCGCCCGGCCGGCAGTGCGGGGGCGTAGACCGAGCGCATCCAGTCCACGGTCCGCCGGACGCCCTCTTCCAGCGAGACCGTGCAGCGATGGTCGAGGTCGGCCACGGCCCGGGAGGCGTCGACCTTCTTGTGCCGGGTCGTCAGGACCTCCTGGTCCCGAAACTCGGCCAGGGAGGGATCGGCCCCGGTGGCCTGGACGATCAGGTCGGAGAGTTCCTCGATGGTGTGATAGGCGGTCCCGGAGATGTTGTAGACCTGCCCCGGGCGGAAGCTCTCGGCGATGTTGGCGATGGTCCGCACGGCATCGGCCAGGTACAAGCTCGTCCGCCCGTACCCGCGGAATACGAGCCACGGAATGCCCATCAGGGCGCAATAGCAGAAGCGGCAGTTCACCGAGCGGTACGGGCTGTAGTACTCGCCCGGGCCGTAGGTGTTGAAGATCCGCAGGATCACGCTCTCGGTGCCGAACTGCACGGCCGAGTTGCGGACCTGCATCTCGTTGACCCACTTGGTCATGGCGTAGTCGTTCATCTGCTTGATCTCGTGCTCGTCCATGACCGTCTCGAGCATCAGATCGGGCCAGTCCCCGTAGACCTCGGACGACGAGAACTGCACCAGCCGGAAGCCGCGGGCCTCCTGCAGGCGGATGATGTTCTTGGTCCCCACGGCGTTGCTGCGCCAGAGTTGCTCGTAGAAGTCCTCGCCGTTCCAGCGTCCGAACTCGGCCGCGGCGTTGTACACGAGGTCGAACGGGCCGAGTTGGTCGAAGACGCGCTCGATCTGGCGGTACTCGCCGATGTCGCACCGCGCGTAGTGCGGGCTCGGCAGGTCCGTCCGCAGGGAGAAGCCCACCTCGTGCTCCGCGTGGGTCAGGTCCAGGGAGACGACCTCGTGGCCCCGCCCCTGGAGTTCCTCGACCAACCCGCGCCCGATGGTTCCGTTGCCGCCGGTTACCAGAATCCT
Organism: uncultured Planctomycetaceae bacterium; assembly: GCA_964531695.1. Lineage (GTDB taxonomy): Bacteria > Planctomycetota > Phycisphaerae > SM23-33 > SM23-33 > JAGXKT01. Next base: position 14,076 of record CAZHEH010000018.1, read on the forward strand.
CATGTCGCTGCGTTCCGTCCTCTTCGCGTGCGGTGGCGTTGGACCCGCGGGCCCCGACGCAGGGCCCGACACGTGCTCGTAAGGGTAGACGCAGACGCCGCGCAAGTCGAGCCGAAAGCGCCGCGCGCCGTCACCACTCGTAGCCCAGCCGGCGCATGACCGGCTCGAGATGGCGGCGCAGCGGATCGAGCCGATCGGCCTCGGATTGCTCCCGGCGCTGCCGGTGGCGGTTCGGGTCGGACGTGGCCTCGAGGTACTCGATCACCGGCTCCAGGTCCGGCAGGCCGAGCGTGTCGCGAACCCGCTCCATCGTCGCGCGCGGCTCGGTCACGAGCTGCTCGTAGCGAATCCGCGCCAGGTGCGGCGGGTCGATGCGCTCCAGGTCGTCCAGTGCCCGGCCCATCGTGGCGGCCCACTGCTTGGCGGCCACGACGTCGGGCGGGTCCTCCCGCAGCCACCGGCGCCAGCCGGGCGGGCGGGGGCCCCAGTACCTGCCCGCGCCCGTCAGCAACGCCCGCACGAACCAGGGCACCCGTTCGAGGAAGGCGGGCAGCTCGCTGGGGCGCATCTCGAGCAGGCGCTCGCGAATGCGATACCACAGGACGCCCCGGCGCCGCTCGTCCTCGGTCGAGAGCACCACGTGCCGGCCGTCGCGCACGAGGAAGAGAATCCGCGCCTCGGGGTACACCGCGTGGACGAACGGCAGGCGCAGGCAGTTGCTCGGGGTCTTCTCGCAGAGGCAGCGGGCCCCCGAGCGGCGGACGAACCCGTCGAAGCGGCGACGGATGTGCCGCACGACGCCGGGCCGGGCGTGCTCGGCGGTGAGCACGTCGTGCGGGCGGAACCAGTTGCCGTAGACCCAGACTTGCCGGGGCTCTTTCCAATACGCCGCCCAAGGCGCCTGAGAGAGGGCCTCGCCCAGCCAGGTCGTCCCGGAGCGGTGCGTGCCGATCAGCAGCAGAGGTTCTTCGGTCGCGGGCGCCATCGTCGGTCGGTTTCCGCACGCGCGCCCGCGACGGCGGCGAGCGGCCTGTTGTGCTTCCGGGGGGTGCGGGCGAATCAGCATCCAATCAGAGCCGCCCCGGCGGGCTCCGTCAAGTTCGTCCGCCGGGAGGTTGCTCCAGGCGGCGGGCGAAGGTGAACAACGTCAGGCGCAGCGCCCGCGGCGCGAGCCGCTGGTGAAGCACGCCCAAGGCGTACGTCAGCCGGGAGAACGCCAGGTAGCTCGGCGGGGCTTCGTATCCGTACACGCAGCCGTCGAAGCCGTGCCGCCGGAGCATGCGGCGGATCCGGCCGGTCGTGTTGCATCGGTACAGCGTGGGAAACTTGTCCTTGTCGGCCCGGCGGGGCTGAGCGCGGCGCAGGATACGCCCGTGCAGACGCTCCGGGACGAGCCACGCCGCCAGGCCGAAGTAGCTCCGGCGGTTCGGCGTGCGGATGCACAGGTGCCCGCCCGGGCGGATCACGCGGGCGCACTCGGCGAAGAACGCCGCCGGGTCGGGCACGTGCTCCAGGACGTTGTCCACCAGGCACAGGTCCACCTCGCCGTCCGCCACCGGCCAGGTCGGCTTCGTGATCGGGCGGAACTCGTCCAGGCAAGGGTTCGACGCGCCCGCCTCCTCGTCGAGATCGATGCCCACCACCCGGCGGCACTTGCCGCGCAGTACGCGGAGATTCCGTCGGAACGGCACCTTGTCCTCGGCCGCCCGGCCGCGCCCGCACCCGACGTCGAGCACCGTGTCGTCCGGCCCCAGCAGCGCGTTGACGCGGGCGTAGAAGGTGATCGCGCCGTCCGTGTCCGTGAACCCGCCGAAGCGGCTCTCGGGGTAGAATCGTTCCTTCAGTCCCATTGCCGTTTCACCGTGTGGGAGCCCATCGAGTCGGTTGTCCACCCGCCTCCGGCCCTCTCCCGGCATCCGCGCCTGGACGGCCGCGAGCGCCGGCAGCAGGATCGTCAGGGGCGATCCGCGTCCCGTCGGGCCGCGCTGGCGATGGAGAAGGGGAGCCCTGCGTCACGCCCTCATCGGCGTCCGCGGTCCCCCGCTCGGGGGCGGATTCCGGCAGACACATCGATGCTCATCTCCCATACGACGTGCAGGACCGGGCGGCGATTATACGCTTCCCGGCAGGCGCTTCAAGGCCGTACAATGCCGCCCGGCCGGAGCCGTCGCCGTCGGCTGCCGAGCCCGGCCCGGACGGGGCCCATCCTTCGGATACGGCGAACTCCTACCCGACCGTGAGCTTACGCGACGCCGCAAGACCCATACCGATCCTCGTGCTTGGTGCGGCACGTACCGGAACGACCTGGCTCAGTAACCTGATCGGCCGTCATCCCGGCGTGGCCTGCGTCGCGCATCGCGTCCATTGGGGCCTGTGCGAGGCGAAGATCCTCCGCGCCCACCTGTGGGCCGGCGACCTGCGAAACGACCGGTCCCTCATCCGGTTTCTCGAGATCTATCGCAACACGGACTATGCCCGGCTGGCCGGAGTGGACGTGGAGCATTACTACGCGAACCGGCCGAGGGATTTCTTCGAGTTCTATCTGGATGTGCGGGACCGTCACGCGGCCGCCGAGAACGCTTCCCATTGGGTCGGCAAGCTCGACCCGCTGTTCGCGGCCCACCCGAAGCAGCTCGAGGCGTTTCTGGCGGCCCTTCGGGATCGCTACGAACAGGTGAAGTTCGTCTGCATTCGTCGCGGCTTTCGGGCGGCGCTGCGGTCGTACCTGCGCTTCCCCGGCCGGGAATCCATTCACAATCTTCCGTATCTGCCGAAGCGACTGGCCGTTGTGAAGTACACGGCCGGCTTCGCGGTATGGTACGCGGCGTTTCGGGACCTGGTGCGTCGGCATGACGGCATGGAGATCGACTACGAGGCCCTCGTGCGGGACCGGGAAAGCGTACTTCGGAAGATCTGCGACGAGGCGGGCCTGGACTTCGCGCCCGAGATGCTGGACAGCCCGTACGCGGCCAATTCGAGCCACCGGCGCCCGTCCGGCACGCGCCCGCCGTCCATCGGCTGGATCTGGACGGCGGAGAGGATTCTCCTGCCGCTGATGCGTCTGACGCGGGGCGGCGTGCGGCGGCTGATGTCGCGGCGCCGGCACTACCGAGCCGCGCACCCGCCGTTCCGCTGGCACTTGATGCGCTGGGAGAAGATGCCGGAGAGCTTCGCCCGGGACTTGGTCAAGACCGGGCGGCAGGGCCTTCGCGACGTTCTGTTCGGGGACGCGGAGGTCGAGCCGGGCGCCGCGCGATCGGACCGGGGGCGGAACGACTGATGGCCGACGACTCGGCACTGAGGTGTGGCCCATGAGTCTGGTCCGGGGATTCCTTCGGAACGTGCTGGGCAGCTACCTGGCATCGCTCATCGCAATCGCGGTGAAGCTGGCGCTGTTGCCCTTCCTGTTCTGGCAGCTCGGGAAGGAGCGGTACGGCCTGTGGACGGTCGTGTTCTCCTTCGGCATGACGACGATCGTCTTCGACATGGGATTGATGGGGGCCATGCGCCGCTTCCAGTCCGACGCGATAGCCAAGGGAGACGCGCGCGAGGCCAACGAGGTCCTCGGACTCTCGCTGCTCCTGTACGGCGGCCTCGGTATCGCGGCCATGCTGGTCGTGCTCTCCGGCGTCTGGTGGCTGCCCCAAGTCGTGCCCGTGCCGCCGGAGCTGCGAGGCGAGCTGCTCTTCGCGCTGGGCGCCGTGGGCCTGTACATGCTTGCCCGATTCGTTCGAGGCGCACTGGCCGGGGTGATGTTCGGTGCGAACCGCATCGACCTCACTCGGCTGACGAGCACCTTCGAACGAGTCTTGTTCGCGGGCTTCGCCGTGGCGCTGGTGCTGGGCTGGAGCCGGCGGCTCGAGGCCCTGGCGGCCGCCCTGCTCGCCTCCTCCGCGCTCTGGCTGGTCTTCTCGTACGTCGCGGCGCGACGATGCTTCCCCCAGTTGAAATTGCGCGTGGGGTCGCCGAGGTCGCCCTTGCTTCGGCCCATGCTCTCGTTCGGCGCCTACTCGCTGCTCTCGACGCTCGCGGCGGTCCTGAGCCAGCATGCGCCCAAGCTGGCCGTGGGCCGGTTCCTGGGGCTCGCCAAGGCGGCGGAACTGAACATCGTGCTCGTCCTGGCGCTGCAGGTCGAAACGCTGGTCCGGCTGTTGGCGCTGCCGCTGTTCGGCGTCGCGGCGCGCGTGGACCGCGAACGGCGACGCGCCGTGTACCAGCGCGGCTCCCGCATCTGCGCCATGTTCGCCCTGTGCCTGATGGTGCCGCTGGGGGTGTTCTCCCACGTGTTGCTGGGCCAGTGGGTGGGGCCGGAACTCGCCTACACCGGGGACGTGCTCATCCTGCTGCTCGCGGCCGCGTGGCTGAATCTGGTGCAACTGCCGGCCGTGCACATCATCATGGCGACCGAGAGGATCGGCTTCCTGTCCTGGGTTCTGCTCGGGCGCTCCGTGCTGTTCGCCGCCGTCCTGCTGGCGATGCTGCGCTTCACGTCCCTGGGACTGATGAGCGTGGCCGTGGCGTCGCTGGCGGCATCCGTCCCGATCTCGGGCATCGTCCTGCCCGTGTATGCCTGTCGGCGGCTGGGGCTCGGGTTGCCGGCGTACCTTGCCCGCTCCCTTGCCCGGCCGGTGCTTAGCGGGGGGCTGATCCTGGCGGCGTCGCTGGCCGCGCGGGCGCTCTGGCGGCCGCCCACACTCGCATGGAGCGCCCTGTACGTTACCGGCGTCGGTGTGCTGGGACTGCTCATCGCGTACTGCCTCGGCATCTCCGGGGAGGACCGTTCGGCGTTGAGGAAGGCCCTGCCGCGCCGGCTCGGGCGAACCGGTGCTGCCCGGTGAGACGGCGGCCGGGCCGTCAGGGCCGGTATCCGTAGCCGAGGAGCATCGGCCCCAGCGCCAGCGAAAGCACGCGCGGCATGCCCGCGCGGCGATTCCGCCATTCCTCGTCCGGGCGGATGACGACCGGACCGACCCGCGCCCGCATCGGATTGCCGGAGAACGAGTGCTCCGGCGACAGGTGGGCCACGTTGCCTTGCAGGAAGTCCGGGTCGGCGTCGTGCCCGAGGGCGAAGCGCGCGATGCGCTCGATCCACGGCCGCGGACGGCGGGCGAGGTCCTCGTACCTCACCCGCAGGACCTGCCTCGGGAACAGGAGCTTGTAGGCCTCCATCTCGGCGTTAGTGAGCACCCAGCGTCCGGCCGCCCGGCCGGGCGAGAACACGGGCATGAACCGCCGGCCATCGGAGCCGTTCAACCGCGCCTTGCGGCGCTGCCAGGAGTGCGCGACGGCCCGCGGGTCCCGGACGATGTGGATCACGCGCAGGTCCACGCTCGGGGCATTGCGCATCAGGAAGGCGACGGGCGGAACTTTCGACGAATCCACGACCACCCGAGCGCCGGACACCTCCGCCACTGACCGGTAGAGGGCTGCGGTGAGGCGCCGGAAGGCCCGCATGTCGCGCCCGAGGCCGGCGGGGCACAGCTCCGGCCGGACGAACAGCGGGATGTTCCGGTGACGGTCCACACGTCTTTGCAGCCCCAGAAGCGACCGCGGATCGGGGAGTTCCCCCGAGCCGAAGGTCCGTGCGAGCACGGCCGTCCAGAACCCGCACCTGCTGAAGGACATCCCGCAGGCGCAGGGCGCGTCGTCGATCATCCCGCGTTCCCACAGGTACCGCAACTCGCCGACGGACACGCAGCCGTCCATCTGGCCGAGGAGGCGGCTCAGGAGGGTCGAGCCGCTCCGGCCGGTCCCGGCGATGTAGGCCACGCGCACGGCCGGGGCGGCCGGCGGGTCGGCTTCCCGATTTTCGGTTTCGGGGCGGATCATCTCTCTCTGGTGGGCCCGACCGGCGCGGCGCCGCGCGTTCTAGCGGCCGAACGCTTCCCGAATGCATTGTTCGTACTGATCTTCCAGCGCCGCGGCGACCCGCGCCGGGAGGAATTCGGCGGCGACTTCCGCGGCCGCCGCCGCCATCCGCTCGCGCCGGTCGCGATCTCGGATGAACTCGCCCAGCGCGGCCGCGTACTCACCGGACGCCCCCCCGCAGACGAGCCCCGCGCCGCCGCGGCGAATCTCGTCGGCCAGGGCGACCCCGGACGACACGATGCAGGGGCGCCCGGCCAGCATGGCCTCCGCCACCGAGATGCCGAAATTCTCGTGCGCGGAGGGCTGCACGAACGCGTCCGCCCGGCGGAGCACCGCCGCCTTGTCCGCTCCGCCGACGAATCCCGTGAAGCAGTGCCGCCCGCTCAGTTCCGGTCGGCCCAGCCGACGCCTGAGGTCGCGGACCACGGCCCGGTCTTCCTCCGGCCCGGCCAGGATCAGGTAGACGTCGTCTCCGCGCCGCACGCGATCCGCGAAGGCCTCCACCAGCAGCCCCAGGCGCTTGATGGGCGCCAAGCGGCCCATGTAGAGGATCGCGAATTGCTCCGGGCGCAATTGCGGGCAGAGGTCGTGCAGGGCTCTCGCACGCTCCGCATCCCCCGGCGCAGGCGGCCCCTCCGCCGGCTGAGGAACGACGAAATGGCGCGGCTTGAGCCCGATTTCGAGGGTCTCTCGCCTCTCCTTCTCGCTGGTGCAATGCACGGCCGCGGCGCGGTTCATCGAGGCGCGCTGCAGCAGCATGTACACGGCCTTGCGGAGCCGGTGGTGGCGCCGGGCGGCCCGGCCGAGGTGTCCCTGCGGCCGGAGGATGAACGGGGTCTCCCGCTCGCCGCCGACTCTCGCCGCCGCCGACACGTGGTACCACCAGAGCCCGTGGACGTGCAGGATCTCCGCGTGGGCGGCCGCCTCGCGCAGAGACCGCAGGAACCTCGCGTCGCGGAATCTCATCCGCAGCGGGCTGCCGGGGGGAGGTACGACCGTCACCACGTCGCCCGCGTCCGCCGGTTGGCCGCCGGGCAGCGCGGGCAGGATTGCCACGTCGTGCCCGCGGTCCGCCTGGGCCCGCGTCAAGCTGAGCAGGCCCTGCGGCGGACCGCCCAGATGCCGGTCCAGCGAACGGATCAGGTGGAGAATCCTCATGGTTTGGAGCGTACTCCAGCGGCGGAAGCGAAGCTCGCCGTGGCGCGCCGCCGGTCACTCCGTCAGCCATTGCTCCAGGGCCCGTCGGAACTTCGCGGCTTCGCGGGGCAGCGACAACTGCTGCGCGACGTAGTCGGCCCCCGCCTGGTTGACCGTACAGGTGCGGGCCAGCTTGTCAAGCTCCGCACGGGCCTCCTCCAGCGTCCGGGCCAGGAGGCAGTGCGGGTGGGGCCTGTTATAGATTACGTGACGGCCGCGGGCCAGCATCTCCATCGGCATGTTGGCGGCGCCGTCCGTCTCGGGCATTCGGACCAGGACCGAGCACTGACGGTATACCGCGTCCATGTCCTCGCGGTAGCCCAGAAACTCGACATTCGGCGGAACCTCCTCGTCGTCCCCGTCGCTGCCGACGACCCAAAACCGCATGTGCGGACACTGCCGGGCCAACTCCAGAAAGAGATGCCCGTTGTAGAGCCGCTTCCGCCATCGCCGCCAGTATCCCAGCACGGTGAACCTCTCGGGCAAGGGGCTCGGCCGCGCGTGGCTCAGCTCCGTCACGGTTCGGATGATCGACCGGGTCCGAATGCCGATTCCTTCAAGTCGTCGAGCCACGTCCGCGTGGACGGCCAGGTGGTAGGCCGGCACTCGGCGGTAGACGACGCGCCGCATCGCCGCCAGCGCCCCCGGGGCCTCGACCGTCCTGTGGGCGTCCGTGCCGATCCAGTGCTTGATCAAGGGCTTGCCGAGGCAGGAGCACGCGACCATGTACTTGATGCCGCGCCCGCCGCGCTGGTACACGATGTGCGTTCGCCGGAAGTCCTCGGACGCCAGCCACCGAAACGCCTGCCCGTACCGCCGAATCGGGTAGCTGCTCGTCAGCGGGATCCCGGCCGCGTGACACATCCGGACCGCCGGATCCAGAAACTTCAGCGTGCCCACCACGGCCACGCGCAGTCGGCCGCCTCGGAGCAGTTGGTACAGGTTGTTCTTGTCGACCCGCATCCGGTCCGCGCTCCGATGCCGATTAGCTCGCGCGGGCGTTGGTGTCGCCCTCGCCCGCGTCCCGGCCGTCTTCCGCGACGCCCGCCGGCCTGAACGGCAGTCGCAGCACCAGGGCCAGCAGCCATACGGCCGCCACGGACCAGAACACCGCGCGCACGAAATGGAGGAAGGTGTATCGCGCCATCAGGGCGCTTTGAATCGCGAAGATGTACGCGACGATCCACGGCAGCGAGCCGGTCCGCCTTGCCCGCTGCTGCACCCGGTTCGTGACGACCCCCGCCAGGAAGAGAATGACGATGAGGCCGACGTAGCCGTAGTTGACGTACAAATCGGCGGCCGTGGAGGTGCCGCGCCCCGCACGCTCCCCGGGCTCGTTGTACACCTCCGTGAGGTAGTGGGCGCTGGACTTGTATTCCACCTCCGGCACGAAGGTTGAATGGAAGGGCACGACGGAGGCAATGCCGTAAACGTGGAGCTCGCCCCAGAAGTGGCCCCGCGAGCGCGGGATCTGGTCCACCGCGATGTAGAGACTGCGCGCGCTGATGGCCCCCACACTGTGGATCACCCCGGATCGCTTCCACCCGCCGGTGAACCGATCCTCCGCGGCATTGACGAAGGCGCCGATCGTGCGTTCCTTCTGGCTGCGGGCGATCTGGATCGCGCTCATCAGGAGCACGCCCGCCAGGAGCGCGCCGACCAGCGCTCGCAACCGTATGCGTCGGACGTACTCGGAATACGCCGCGACGCCCGTGACTCCCACCTGGACAATGAGGGAGCGGTCGCCGAAGCGTCCCGCCGCAAGCAGGGCGGCCGTCAGCGCGAGGCCGCAGACCCAGGCGATCGCGCGCCGGCGGGCCAGTTGCGCGGAGGTGACCACCGTCACGACCAAGCCGACGCTCAACAAAAAGCGGCCGAGCAGCAGCAGCCGTCGATCTCGCATGGGCCAGTCCTGCACGCCGAGGTACCGCGCCGCCGGAGCGTGCAGCACGCCGTACTCCAGGACGATCAGTGCCGCCCCGGCCAGCAGCATCCCTTTGGCCAGGGGTACCCACCATCGGTACGCGCCACGGCGGCGGACCGGCCGCAGCGGGGCATGACGCTCCTGCGGCAGGGCGTGGAACCCGAGCAGGAACGCGATCAGCCCGCTGACGGACATCGCCGTGGCGGAGCAGACGATGTCGCGACTCCACCAGAGCTTGTCGCCGGGGTCGTTCCACAGGCCGGTGACGTACAGGGTCGGCACGAACAGATGCACCAGCCAGTAGCCGGCCACGAACACGGTGTCCACCGTGAGCCAGTTCACCGGCCGCGGCGTGGCGTGGTAGCGGTACGCGCAGTGGGCGAGCACGGCCGCCACCGACAAGGCGACGGGCAGGGCCATGTAACCGGGGCTCAAATGGCCGGGGGCGCCGAACGCGGCCAGGATCGAGGCCAGCAGAAGCGCTCCGAGCGCCGCGCAGAGCTTGCCTCGCGGCCGCTCGGCCAGCCAGGAGGTGAACGAGACCTCGCGACCCGACATCGCTGCCGCCGCGAGCGTTGCTGGGCTCGTCCCGATCTGTCCGCGCGGAGCGGCCTGGTTCTCGGATCCGGACATAGCCCCATAGTGTACGCCCGCGAATCCAATGGGGTCAAACCGCGGCTCTTCGGCGCTCGGAACGGCCATCCGTCCCGGCCGTGCGCCCGGACCTCGTTTGCGGGCACCTTCGTCTTGCCGCCGGCCTCCGGGTTGCGTAACGTTCCGAGTCCGTATGACGCGCCCCGAACGTCAACCTCGCTCTCTCTCGGGGCCCCCTCACGATGCCCGCCGCGGGCACGGCTGGGTGGGGCTCGTGGCGGTCCTGCTCGTCTGCGTGGGCCTGCGCGCGTGGGTCGCGGCCCGGTCTCCGGTGGTCGCCATCGACGCGACGCTCTACCTGAAGGCGGCTCGGCAGCTTCAGCAGGAGGGCGCTTCCGCGATGCGCCGAACGCCGCTGCACCCCGGCTACCCGGCCGCGGTGGCGGGCGTGGAGGCCGTCCTGCGGGCCGGCGGCGCGCCCGAAGGGCCGCGGACATGGGATGCGGCCGGTCAGATCGTCGCGATGCTCTTCGCGGGGGGGGCGACGGCCGCGGCGTGGTGGCTGGCCTCGCAGGTCTTCGACGCGCGGGTCGCGACGCTGGGAATCGGCCTGTTTACCGTCACGCGGGAATGGGCCACGGTCGGCGCCGATGCCCTGAGCGATACGATGGCCATCGCGTTCCAGATGCTCTGCCTGGCCTTGGCCCTCAAGGCCGAGGGGCTGCTGCGCCGGAGACCGCGCGCCGCATGCGGCTTGCTGGCGGCCGCGGGCCTCGCCGCCGCCGCGGGTTACCTCGCGCGCGTCGAGGCCATCCTCGCTCTGGCCACCGTGCTGGTGCTGCTCGCCGCGGCCGTGCTGCGCAAGCGGGCGAAGTGGCACACGGCACTACTGGGCGGGCTGGCGAGCGTGGCCGTGGCAGCCGCGGCGGTCGCCCCGTACATCGCGCACGTGGGCATGGTCACGCCCAAGCACGAGATTTCCGATTACCTCCGCCCGCTCCACGCCCATGCGGGTCCGGCTCTGCCGCTGGCCAGCATCCATCAGACGACGCCGTACGTCACGGCCGACGAGTTCATCGGCGCGCTGCACGTGTCCGTGGCGATTCTGGTGGGGTTGTGGGTGATGACCTGGGCCGGTGTCCGGGTGCTGCGGCTGCGGTTGCCGCGCGCGGTGCGGGTGTTTCCTTCGGTCTCGGGCGGCACGCTGATCCTGACGGTCCTGGGGCTCTATCTGGCGGCCATGATGCTTCGCCACCTGCGCTGGGGCACGATCGGCAGTCGTTACTTCATGCTTCCGTCGCTGCTGCTGGCGTCGTTGGCGGGCGCGGCGGTCGTGATTCTGTCTCAATGGTGGCGGCTCGGCGCCGAGCGGCTCGGGCGGCCGGGCCCGCGGCTGCGCCATGCGTGCTGGCTGCTCTACGCCGCGCTGGCGATCGGCCTGCTGCTGCACGCCTCCCGGCCGCTGCACGTGCAGGCGGTGTGCTACCGACGCGCCGGCGAATACGTGCGATCGATCAGCGAGCCCGGGGATCGAATCGTCGTTGATCGGAGGCGCGTGGTCCATTACGCGGACCGGGAGGGCGTGTTGAACCACCTGGGACGCCGGCTGAACCGGCCGCAGAAGCAGCGGCAGTTGATCCGCTGGTCCCGCAAGAAGGGATTCCGGTACGTGGTGCTGGTCAACAGGGCGGATCGGCCGGAGCGGCTTTCCGAGTCGGCTCGAGAGCGGGTCGGCGCCGTCCTGCTGCATCGGCTGGTGTGCGAGGATCGCGGGCTGGTCGTGGAGATCTACCGCATCGAGCGGCCCCGGTAGGCCTACCGGCCCGGCTCGGCCGGAGCCCCGGCGTTCGACACATACCTCCCCTCCGGCTCGTCCCCGATGTCGCGCACGGACAGCTTCGGCTCGGCGGCTTCCGGATGCTCGTCCAGCAGGCGGCCGAACAGGGCGATTCCTTGGGCCGCAGACTCGACCGAGTCGCGTACGGGCACGTCCACGTCGATGCGCAGCGGCCCTTCGCCCTCGGGCGAGGGCGACAGCGTCGCGTACAGCATGCGAGGGCCGGTTCGCTGCCGGTGCTGCAGCCGCCACACGAGCGTCTCCCGCGAGCCGTCCGGCAGGCGGACCTCGACGGTCAGGCGGGCGAAGCCCATCGCCCGCGCCGCGCGGCGCACCGCGCGCCACCACTGATCGCGCCCCTTGGCCTCCCTCAGGCGAAGCTGCACGCGCTCGAAGCCCTTCCGCTGCCGTCGGGCCAGGCGCCGGTGTCGGCGGTTCCGGCGAAACACGGCGAACGCCTCGCGGAAGCGCATCGCCCCGGCCGCCCGGAACAGCAACAGCGGCGGCACCAGCGCGGCGCAGAAGACCATGACCTTCCCCGACGGTCTGACGAGCAGCATCAGCAGGCCGACCCCCACGGCCGCGAGCGTCACCACGTACATCACGAAGACCGCCCGCGGCTGGTCCATTCCCCGGTCGATCAGCCGGTGGTGCAGGTGGCCGCGGTCCGGCGAGAAGGGCGAGCGCCGCTGAAGAAGCCGCCGGACGATGCTGAAGGCCGTGTCCAGGATCGGCAGCGAAAGCCCCAACGCCGCGAAGCCCAGCGGAACGGGCGAGTTCGTGACGCCCGAGAGCCCGACGCTGGTCCCCGCCAGCAGGAAGCCCAGCACCATGCTTCCGCAATCGCCCAGGAAGATGCGTGCGGGATGGAAGTTGAACACGAGGAAGCCCAGCAGCGAGCCGAGCAGGGCGAACATCAGGGCCGTCCCGGCCATCGTGCCGGCCGCCAGGGCGAAGGCCAGCAGGATGACGGCCGTGATCGCCGCGATGCCGGCCGCGAGCCCGTCCAGTCCGTCGCTGAGGTTCACGGCATTGGTGGCCCCGACGATCCACGCCAGCGTCAGCGGCCAGGAGAGCCAGCCCAGCTCGACCGGCCCGATGCCGAGATTGAGCGTCTCGATCCGCACCCCGGCGCCGCAGGCGATGCCCGCGGCCAGGAGTTGGGCCAGCAGCTTGGTGCGCGGCGCCAGGCCCAGCCAGTCGTCCATGAAGCCGACGGTAAACACCAGCGCCCCCGCCCCCAGCAGCGGCAGCACCCACCCCGGCGGCGCCAGCACGGCCTCGCGAAGCGCCGGGCTCAACAGGACGGTCACGAACCCGACCAGCCCGAGCGACGCGACCACGGCGAAGCCGCCCGCGCGGGGCGTGGCCTGGGTGTGTATCCTGCGCGTACCCGGCCGGTCCACGATCCGCATCCGCCGGGCCGCCCAGCTCACCAGCGGCGTCAGCAGCAGGGCCGCGGCCAGCCCGCCGGCCAGCAGCCCGACATGCACGATCATCTCAGCCATGGCCGGATCGCCCCGTTTCCGACGGTCGCGCGCGCCATCCCAGCCAGAGCGACAGCGGCCACGTCACCAGCCCGCAGCCCAGCAGCGCCAGGAGCGCCATCGCCCGCCGGTTTGGGGAAACCGGCCTTGCCGGCTCGGCCCGCTCCAGAACCGTCAGGTGCTGCGGCGGCCAGACGGGGATCGCCTCCACGCTCCGGAGCGTCGCGAACCGCTGGGCGCTGTCGCTCCGGGCGCGCTTCACGACCCGGTCCGCGCGTTGATGCTTCCGCTCCAGGTCGGGAAGGGCTTCTTCCTTCCGCTTCAGTTCCTCCGAGGCCGATTCGACGCCGGACCTGGCGGCCGCCAGCTCCGACTCGCGTTCGGCCAGGGCGGCTTGCGCCTCTTCCAGTGATTGGAAGATCTGCCAGTAGGTCGAGTTTTGGACCGTCACGTCCAGATCGAGCGCCATCCGATCGGCGGCTCCCTCGGGCTCCTCCGGTGGCTCGGCCGCCTCCATCATCGGGGCGACGTCCACGAGCTTGCGCTGGAGCGTTATCGTCGGCTCGAGGTCCTCGAGCGCCTCGGACAACTCCGCGATCCTCGCGGCCAGGCCGTCCTTGGCCAGGCCGGTGTCGTGTATCCGGCGCTGCCGGTCCTGCACGAGGTCGCGCAATTCGGCCACCTCGGCGCGGCGCGTCGCCAGCCGGGAGGTCGCTTCCAGTTGGGCAAGCTCCTTCTCGGCCTCTTGCAGGGTCTGGTCGGCCTGCTCGGCCTTGGCGCGCAGGCGGGTCAGGGTGTCGTCGTAAGCGGACCGCATGTGGGTTCGATACTGCCGGGCGCCGATGCGTGCGATGGCGTTGGCCAGCGTCTGCACCCGCTCTGGGTCGGACATCTTCAGTCGGACGGTGACGCCGCGGGTTTGCTCTCCGCCTGAGGGGGTCACCTCGAGTCCACGGGCCACCGTGTTTCGGCTGGAGGGATCGAGACCGAGTTCGCGCAGCGCCGTCTCGACGACCTCCGGGGCGGTGAAGAACTGCGACAGATCCTCCCACGACATCCGCAGTTGCTCGGCGTCCACGTCCGGCATCACCGCCGGCGCGCTGACCACGACGGCGCTGGCGGTGTACCTGGACGGGGCCGTGCCGGCGAGGAAATACCCCGCCAGCCCCGCTGCCAGGGGCAACGCGATCGACAGCGGCCAGAAACGGATGATGGTTCGAACCCACGAACCGTGCCCGGGGCCCGCGGAGCCGACCCGCACGTCGGGGGTCGCGCTCGAGTTGTTCGAGTCTGATCCGTCCGCCGGCTCGCGCCGCGCCGCCTCGCCATGCTCCGATTCGCGCTCACTCACGCCGCCAATTATACGCGCGCCCCCGGATGCGCCTACTGTCCGGTGAAGCCGGGCACGGACGGTCGGGCGCGGCTTCGCGACGATTCGGCCGGTCCGCTCCCGGCCGTGCGGGTTGAACGAGAAGGGCCCTACAGGCGAGAATCGCTTTTGATGACGCAGTCGCAGTCGCAATTCGCGGGTCCGGGCGGGTCCCGGAGCTTCGCCCGGGCGGCGCTGGACTCGGGCGCCTTGTCGCCCGCGCTGGTCCGCTGGGCGGCGCAGGAGTCGCAGCTCACCGGGCGTTCGGTGCACGAGCTGCTGGCGGACCGCGCCCCGGGACAGGAGGCGGAAATCTACCGCCTGCTGGCGTTCTACCTGGGCGTGGACTTCGAGGCGCTGGCGGACGAGCGGCCGGACGCCGGGCTGGTCGAGCGCCTCCCGAGCCGCTTCGCGCTCGATCACGACGTGGCGCCGTTGCGGCGGCGGGACGGGGAGTTCCTCGCCGTCACCAGCCGCCCGGAGACGCTGCTGCAGGCCGACGAGATCTCCACGCGCGTGGGCGAGCCGGTGCGCGTGCTGCTGGCCCCGCCGTCGCGCGTCCGGCGGCATATCGAGCGGTGCTACGGGCTCGGGGCCGAGACGGTCAGCGACCTGGTGGCCACCGCGGAGGAGCCCGAGCCGCGGATCGAGTTGGTCGCCTCCGAGAGCGTCTCGATCAGCGAGGAGCTGGACTCGGCCCAGGAGGCGTCGGTCACGCGGTTCGTCAACCGCGTGCTCTTCGAGGCGGTCAAGAGCCAGGCCAGCGACATCCACGTCGAGCCGTTCGAGCGCGAGCTGCGGGTCCGCTTCCGCGTGGACGGCGTTTTGCAGGACGTGCCGGTCCCCCCGGCCGTCAAGCAGCTCGAGCGGGCGATCATCTCCCGCATCAAGGTCCTCGGCGACATGGACATCGCCGAGCGCCGCCTCACCCAGGACGGGCAAATCCGCCTCAACGTGCTCGGGCGCACCGTGGACGTCCGCGTCAGCGTGGTGCCCAGCATCTACGGCGAGTCGGTCGTGCTGCGCATCCTGGACCGCCAGGCGCAGTACCGGGACCTCGCCGAGGTCGGCATGCCGGAGCCGATGCTGGAGGCCTACCGCCGCGTGCTGTCGCTGGCCCAGGGGTTGGTGCTGGTCACCGGCCCGACCGGCAGCGGGAAGACCACGACCCTGTACGCCTCGCTCAACCGCGTGGCCGGGCCCGAGCGGAAGATCATCACCATCGAGGACCCCGTCGAGTACCGGCTGGAGGGCATCACGCAAATCCAGGTCCGCGAGACGATCGGGCTGGGCTTCTCGAACCTGCTGCGGAGCATCGTCCGGCACGACCCGGACGTGATCATGGTCGGCGAGATCCGCGACAGCGCCACGGCCAACATCGCCATGAACGCGTCGATCACCGGGCACCTGGTCTTTTCCACGCTGCACACGAACGACGCGCCGACCGCCATCAACCGGCTGGTGAGCATGGACGCGCCGCGGTACCTCATCGCCTCGGCCGTGAAGGTCGTCCTCGCCCAGCGGCTGGTCCGCGTCATCTGCGAGAGCTGCAAGGAGCCGCAGCCCGAGGTGCCCGACGAGGCCCTGCGGGAGTTCCCCTCGCTGGCCGGCGCATCGACCTGGCGCGGCGCCGGCTGCGAGGCCTGCCGCAACACCGGCTATCGCGGGCGGATCGGAATCTTCGAGTCGCTGCTCATCACGCCGGAGGTCTCCGAGATGATCTCCGCCGGCGCCGAGACCGCCGAGGTCCGCGAGGCGGCCGCCCGCCAGGGGCTCGTGCCCCTGCGCCAGGCGGGCGTCGAGCTGGTGCGGCGCGGCGTGACGACCTTCGAGGAGCTCTACCGCGTCACCCGCGACGTGACGCCCGAAAACGCCGAATAACGAAACCTCACGCCAGAGAATAGGATACGGGAAGGATGGACACCACGGCCGTGCGGACATCGGCCCCGAACGGGACCACGCCGCTCAAGGGCGTCGGACGCTTGGGCACGAAGGAGGTCTCCGCGCTGATGGTCGACCTGGCGGACCTGCTGGAGGCGGGCTGCCCGCTCAGCCGGGCGCTGGATGCGGTCGCGCGGCAGTTCGAGGGCTCGCCGCTGGGGGCGCTGGCCCGCCGGCTGCACGAGGATATCATCGGCGGACGCTCTCTCGCCCAGGCGATGGACGCGCTGCGACCGCCCTTCACCGACGTGCAGGTGTCCATGGTCCGGGCGGCCGAGTCCGGCGGGTTTCTCCAGCAGACGCTGGCGAACCTCGCCGAGCACACGACGCAACAGGTCACGGCCGTGCGGCAGGTCCGCGCGAAGCTGGCCTACCCGACCATCCTGGCCATCACGGCCGTGGCGTCGGTGGTGTTCCTGCTGACCTTCGTCGTGCCGAAGTTTACTGCCATGTACCGGACGGCCCGGCAGAACCTGCCGTGGGCGACGCGGGGGCTGCTGGCGGTCAGCGGGTTCATCTCCGCGTATTGGGCGTGGCTCCTGCTGGGGCTTCTGGTGGCCATCCTGGCGGTTCGGGCGTTGTTCCGCTGGAGCCCGTTCCGGGACGGCTGGGACGCGGCGATGCTGCGGATGCCCGTCCTCGGGCGGGCGCTGCGGGACTGGGAGATGTCCCGCTTCGCCGGGACGATGTCGCTGATGCTCTCGGGCGGCGGGACGGTGCTTCAGAGCTTGCGTCTGTCGGCGAAGGTGGTGGCGAACCGCGCGCTGCGGGGCGAGGTGAGGGCCCTGGCCGACGCGGTCGAGCACGGCGAATCGCTCAGCGGCCGGATGAAGGGCAGCCGGTTCTTCGACGCCACCGCGATCGAGATGATCGTCGTCAGCGAGGCCAGCGGCAAGCTCGCCGGGGCGATGGCCCGCCTGTCCGAGCAGCGGCGCCGGGACTTCCAGCTCCGCACGGATACCTTGCTCTCGCTGGTCGAGCCCGTGATCATCCTGCTGATCGGCGCGGTGGTCGGGCTGACCGTCGTGGCACTGCTGCTGCCCGTGCTGCTGATGAACACGCTGGTCGGCGGGTGACGCGGGAAGCATGAATGAGGAAACCCGAATGCCGAACCAATGAAGAATGATGAAGCCCGATGGGCAGTTCGTCATTCCGGTGTCGTCATTCGTCATTGGAGACTGGGGCGCGATGCCATGAAAGACAGACCCGGATTCACCCTGATCGAGATGATCCTCGTGGTCGTGATCATCGGCCTGCTGGCCGCGCTGGTGCTGCCGCAGTTCATCGGTCGGACGCGGCAGGCCGAAATCACCAACGCCGAGGCGCAGATCGAGAGCTTCAAGACCGCCCTGGGCCAGTTCGAGATGGACGCGGGACGCTTCCCCACCACCGCGGAAGGGCTGGAGGCGCTCGTCGAGCGACCTTCCGGCCTGCGCGAGTCGGTGCAGTGGCGGCGGTACCTCGATGAGTCCGAGGTCCCCCGGGACCCGTGGGGCAACGAGTACGTCTATCGGCACCCCGGCACGGTCAACGAGGCGTCCTACGACCTCTTCTCCCCGGGCCCCGACGGCGAGCCCGGAACCGAAGACGACATCGGGAACACCGACCGGACGGACGGGTGACATGGGCCGCGCTCGCGCCAAATCCTTCACGCTCGTCGAGCTGATCCTCGTCGTGCTGATCCTCTCGCTCGTGGCGACGCTGGCGTTGCCGGCGCTGAGCGGGGGCGGGCGGCGCCTGGCGGCGCGCGCGACGGCGTACGAGCTGGTCTGGATCCTCCGGCAGGCCCGCTGGCACGCGGCCGCGGGCTCCGAGCCGTGCTCGGTGCGCCTCACGCCGGATGAGAGCGGCGGCTACCGCGCCGAGATCTTCAGCGTCGACCCGGAGTCCGGCCCGCGGCCCGTCGAGGCCGCGTGGGCCCGCAGCCCGCTGCTCGGCGAGCTGGACGACCTCATCCGCATTCCCCCCGACCGCGACCTCGCCACCCGCGGCGAGCTGATGGTCCGCTTCCAGCCGTGGGGCGTCGACGCCGACTACATGGTCCGCCTGAACGACGGCGACCGCGCGGTGCGCGTCGAGGTCCGCCGCCCCAGCGGCCTGGTGCGGCTGGTCGAGGACGACACGCCGAGTTTGCTCGACCCCGACCGACTCGCCGCCGTCCGAGGCCACTGGCGGCGGCACTGCCGGGGCGCCGCGCCATGAGCGTCCCCCGTCGCGAACGCCGCGCGGCCCGCGAGGGCTTCTCCCTGCTGGAGGTTCTCATCGCCGGGGTGATCCTCGCCGCGGCGATGGTCGTGCTCCTCGGGTCGGTGTCGCAGTCGCTGTCGTCGGGCACGGAGGCCGGGCGGCACGACGAGGCCCGCCAGCTTGCCGCCGACCAGCTCAACCGCGCCGCGGCGGGGGATGTGCCCGCTCCGGCCGCGGGCGTGCGCGAGGTCGGCGGGGATACGTACACCTGGCGGCTGGACCGCGGCTCGGCGGCGCCGGGCGAGACGATCCGGTGCGAGGTGATCTGGCATCACCGCGGCGATGAGCGGCGGATTTCGCTGGAGCGGCTGGCCCCGCCGCCGGGGGCCGGCCCATGACCGCCCGCCGGCACATCGCGGGCTTCACGCTGCTGGAGAGCATCCTGGCGGTCACGCTGATCGCGCTGGTGCTGGGCACGGTGCACACGGCGCTGTGGGTGTCGGTGCGGTCGTACCGGGCGTCGCGGGAGCGGGCCGCCGACGAGACGACCGGCGTCGCGGCCGCACGCCTGCTGGACGACGACGTGTCCCGCCTGCTGCCCCAGCAGCCGGGCGAGGCGGCCGCGCTGTGGGCCCGGCCGGACGTGGGGCCCGGCGCCGGCGAGTGCCTGCTGCGGCTGCGGGTCGCGGCCCGGCCGGAGAAGGGCCAGCAGGACATGCGCGTGGACTACTTCTACGTGGCGGACGAGGGCGGCGGCTCGCTGCTTCGCCGCTCCGAGCCGTCGGCGACCGGAGAGGGGCTGCCGCTTGACGAGGATGTGGGGCGCTATGAGATCGTCGCGGCCGGACTGGCGGGGGCGGGCTTCCGCTACTTCGACGGCTCGGCTTGGTCCGACGAATGGGACGCCGACGCCCGCGGCGAGCTGCCGCGGCTGATCGAGATGACGCTGCGCTTCCCCTCCGGCGCGGGCGAGCGGACGCTGCGCCGGACCGTGGAGGTGGCCGTGGACGCCCCGCCGCTGTCGGCCGCGATCGAGGAGGGCCCGTGATGCGTCGCCGCGGCGTGGTGCTGGTATTCGTGCTGTGGGCCGTGGTCGTCCTCACCGTCGTGTGCCTCGCGCTGGCGGGCACGGCGCGGTACCGTCAGGCGCACGCCGTGCGGGACACGCGGCACGTGACGGGCGTGGAGTCGCTGGCCAGCGCGCGGTCGTTGGCCCGGCGGGTGGTGCTGGAGGACGACCCCGCGGCCGACACGCTCGACGAGCCGTGGTCGACCGACGCGGCCGGCGATTTCCGCTTCGAGATCAGCGCCCGGAGCGTCTCCGTCCGGACGGACGGACCCGCACCGGCCCGATGGGGCCTGACGGACGAGGCCGCCCGGCTCAACGCCAACACCGCCACGGCCGAGATGCTCTCTCGCCTTCCGAACATGACGCTCGCGGCCGCCGAGGCGTTCGTCGCGGCGCGGGAGGCGGCCCCCGCCGGGCGCGCGGGCGGAACCACCGGCCCGCTCGCCACGCCGCAGCACGTTCTGGACGCCCTGGCCGAGGCCTTCGTCGCCAGCGGGCTGGGGCTCGGCGGCGAGCCGGCGGAGACGCCCCGGACCTGGGCCGACGCCACCGGCTACAGCCCGGCCGTGCGCGCCGTCGAGCAGTACCTCACCGTCTACTCCCGCCGGCCGAACACGGACGCCGCGGGCGCCCCGCGGGTGAACGTGAACACCGCCCCGCCGGAGGCGCTGACGGCGCGCCTCGGCGACGCGCTCAGCGAGGACCAGCTCGCCGCGCTCGTGCTGGAGCGGGCCGAGGCGCCGTTCGAGACGATCGGCGGATTGCTGACGCGCGAGATGTCCCTGCCGCCGGAGGGCGACGAGGAGGAGCCGCGGCCGGTCCGCATCGAGCGACCGGAGTTCCGGCGGATCGCCGACCGCATCACCGTCACGGACGCCGGGCTCCTCGTCGGGCGGGTCAACGTGAACACGGCGCCGGCGGAGGTTCTGGCGGCCGTGCCGGGGCTGACCGAGGCCCACGCCGCCTCCCTGGTGGATGCCCGCCCCGCCGCGGAGGCCCGCCGGAGCATCGCCTGGACGCTCGACGTGCTGGACGACGAGACGTTCGCCGCGGCGTGCGAGCACCTCACGACGCGGACAAATCAGTTCCGCATGTATGCCCGGAGCGACACATCGGAGCCGGACGGGGGTTCAATCGATGGCGCCGGCTCGCTGTCGGCGCCGGGCTCGGCCCGCGCCCTGGCGGTGCTGGAGCGCGGCGACGACCGGTGCGGCGTGATCTTCTGGCTGCGGTGGTAGCCGGCGCCACGAACGTGCGTGGCCGGGCCGATGGCCCGAGAAGGCCCCGGAAACCGGCGGATTTCGCCTGACGATGCGCCGCCGACCCTTCCGATAGAAGATGTACGGCATCGAGTCACACCCCTTTCGAATTCGGTATGATCATGAAGGCCCGAGACGTTCTCGGCATTGATTTTGCGCCCGGCCGGGTGCTGGCGGTGCAACTGCGCCGCGAGCCGTCCGGACCGGTCGTCACGCATTGCGCCGCGGCGGAAGCGCCGGACGGCGCCGACACCGCCGCGCTGGCCGGCGTCCTGCGCCATCTTCTGACGTCGGGCGGCTTCACCGCCTCGGCCGCCGTGATGGGCCTGCCCGAGGGCCGCGGCTTCTTCCAGCACATCGAGGCCGACGCCCCCGCGCCCCCGCTGCCCGGCGAGGACTATGTGCACGACGAGGTCGCCGCGCCGTCCGGCGCGCGGCTGCGCGCCGTGGCCGGGCAGGCCGACATCGACCGCCTGAGGGAGATTGCCGCCCAGGCCGGCGTCGAGCTGCTGGCCGTCAACCTGCGGGCGCTGGGCTGCCTGCGCGCGCTGGGGCCTGGCGCGGAAGCGGACGAGGCGGAGATGGGCATCGTCCTCGCCCGGGACGTGGTGACGCTGCTGCTTCTGCGGGGTCCGGACCTGCTGGCCGCGCACGCCCGGCGGCGCGAGCCGGGCCCCGAGGGCCCCGACCGCCTGGATACCTACCTGCGCACCGTCGGGCGGGTCGAGCAGATGTTCCGCCTGGCGACCACCGTACACCCGCAGCACCCGCCGAGCCGCGTGCGGCTGGTGGCGAACCCCGCCGACGAGGAAGCCACACGGACGCTGCCCGAGCGGCTCGGCGTGGGCGTCCAGGTCGTGGTGCCCGGCCGGGCCGAAGGGGTGCGGCTGTCCGAGGCGTGCTCCGCGGCGCCGGCGGACCCCGCGGCCGCCATCGGGCTGGCCCTTGGGGGTCTGGACGCCGCGGCGGGCAACGGCGACCGGGTGCAGCCCGGCGAGCGGCCCGTCAACCTGCTGCGCGCCCGCCGTCCGCGCCGGGCGCCGGTGCCGCTTTCCCCGCGGCGGCTGGCGGTGGGCGTGGCGGCGGTTCTGGTGCTCTGCGTCGCGGCGCTGGGAACCGTGGCCGCGGTCAAGTACAGCAAAATCCGGAAGTTGGAAGCCGAATACGCCGAGGCGTCCCGGAACCTCGCCCAGGACCGGGAGGTCGTGAATCGCTGGCACCTGCTCCGCCCCTGGCGACCGGCCCGGCACGGCGGCTCCCGCGCGGAACTCCGCGACACGCTCACGCAGGTGGGCTGGGCCTTCCCGCACGAGCGGGCCTATGCGCCGCGAGTGGTGATCTCTCGAGGCGAAGACGGCCTGACGCTGAAGGTTGACGGCCGCGCCCTGCCCGGCGAAGCCGGCGACACGGCCGTGTATGAGTTCACGAACCGCCTGAACGAAGCCGAGCGAATCGGCTCGGCCGCTCCGGGCGCGATCTCCGAGGTGGACGACCCGGCGGGCTTCGACCGGCGTTTCTCCGTAACCGCCCGCATCGAGGAGAGATAGCGATCCTTCAGACGAAGCGCGAAAAGGTGCTCCTAGGCGTGGTGATCCTGCTGCTGACGCTGGTGGCGCTGGACCAGCTCGCGATCCGCCCGCTGGCGCGCTTCCTGACCTCCGCCGACAGCCGCATCGCGTCTCTGCGGGAGTCGACCCGGCAGGCGCAGATCACGTCCGAGCGCGCTCAGCAGCTCCGCCCGCGCCTGGGGCGCGCCCGGCGGCGCATGCGCGGCGCCGGCGCCGAGCAGGTGGAGTTCCGGCGCGAGCTGGCCGACCTCGCCGGGCCCGGCGTGAACGTCCGCAGCTCGAGGCAGGTCTCCGCGCGAGACGTGCCCGCGGCGGCCGACCTGCGGCGAGTGACCTACGAGTTGCGGCTGTCGGGGCGGCTCGATCCGTTGCTCGACGTGCTGAAGCGTCTGGACGAGAGCCGCGAGCTGCTCCAGGTGGACAACCTGGACATCCGCCCGGCGGACGAGGGCGACGGCGGGCTGGACATGACGCTGACGATCTCCACGCTGGCCCACAAGAGGACTTCCTGACCGACGATGGCGTTCGAGCGGAGATTCCGGCCGGTGCGCACCGCGGCGCGGACGCTGCTGCCCGCGGCCGTGCTGTGCCTGTGCGCCGCGGCGGAGCCGCCGGCGCCGGCGACCGCCCCGGCCGAGACCCGACCCGCCACGCGACGCGCCGAGAGCGGCCCGAGCATGCCGAACATCTTCTACCCGAAGGGCTCCATCGGAGCCCCGGCCCCGGCGCCGAGCGAGACCGAGCCGGCCGAGACCCGCGCGTTCCGCGTGATCGGCACGGCCATCTCGGACGAGAAGGCCGGCGCGCTGATCGAGTACGCCGACACGGGCGAGACGGCGTGGCTGAGGCCGGGCGGGTGGATCGCCGGGCTTCGCGTGCGGGACATCACGCCGCAGGGCCCCGTCTTTGAGCGGGACGGCGAGGCGATTCCGCTGGCCGTCGGACAGTCGTCGCGGGCGTTGCTGGCCGGCGGGCCGGTGCTGGCGGGGTCCTTCGAGCTGCTCGGCGTGCGCACGGGCCCCGAGGCCTTCGCGCTGATCCGCGTGGGCGAGTCCGACACGCCGCGGCGCGTGCAGGCCGAAGACAAGCTCGGCCAGGCCGTCGTCGTCCGCATCGACGACGAGGGCATGACGCTTCGGGCCGGCGACGAAGAGGTCGAGGTCCCCGTCGGCGGCGCCTATACGATCGAGGCGACGATGCAATGAGCCCGACGCGCACGAAAACAATCCCCGCGGCCGCGCTCGCGTGCCTGCTGGCGGCCGGCTGCTCCGGGCGGACGCTGGTCGCTCCGCCGCTGGCGCCGCCGATCGGCCCGACGGGCACCGACGATCTGGCCGAGGAACGGTACTACGAGTGGGTGGACGAGTCGGACGTGACCGAGGGCAGCCCCGTCAAGGAGATGGTGCTGATGCTGGGCGTCGCGGGTCGCGAGTGGCGCGAGCCGGCCGGGCCGGACGGCTACGTCCTGCGGGCGCTGCTGCTGGATGACGAAGGCCGGCCGTCCCGCGAGGAGGGCCGCTTCGAGGTGTTCGCGGTGGTGCACCCGGCCGGGCCGGAGCCGAGGCCCCTGGCGGCGTGGAACATCACGGTCGAGCAGGCCGACGACCGGTTCCGGGGCGGCATTACGCCGGGGTATCTGCTCGAGCTGGATTGGGGACGGCCGGACCCGACGCCGGAAGGGCTGACGATGGTGGTGGTCCGCTGGATGGACGAGGACCGGGAGTACCGAATCACGCGAAACGTCGTATTCGAGGACATGGCAGGTGATGTGCTACGACAAAGCTATCCACGGCCGTAGTCGCCGGGCGGTTTGCGTCGCGCTGGCGTCGGCGCTGCTGCTGGTCTGCGCCGCGCCGGGCGCGAGGGGCAAGGCGCCGGCGCCGAGGAAGGCGAGCTTCAACTTCCGCTCGACCGAGCCGGAGCTGGTGCTCTCGACGCTGAAGGAGCTGTATGACGTCGAGTTCGTCAGCGAGGTGGAGATCGCCGAGCCGCTGACGGTCAACAGCCGCGGCGCGGTGACGGCGGAGCGGATGGTCGAGCTCCTGGCCGCCGAGTTGAAGTCGCAGGGCGCGGTCGCCCGACTGGAGGGCGAGACGGTCCGGATCATGCCCGTCTCGCTGGCGGCGGCCAAGGTCGAGATGATCCCTCTCGATCACAGCAGCCCGACCGAGGTCGCTGAGATCGTCAACGACATGTTCCAGACGCCCGACCTGCTCCGCGAGACCACCACGGAGAATGCCGAGATGGTCCGGGCGCTGCTGGAGCAGATGGACCGCCACGGCTCTGCGCTGCTGAGCGGGACGATGAAAGTCACGGCCGTTCCGTACCCGCGGCTGAAGGCCGTCATCGTCCGCGCGCCGGAGATCCACATGGCGGCGATCCGGGAGTTCATCCAGACCACGCTCGACCGGCCCACCCCCAAGCCCAAGCCGCGGCCGAAGCCGAAGCCCAAGCCCGGACCGCCCGACCCGTCGATGCTCAAGGTCGCCGGGGAAGCCGCCTACGCCGCCGGTGACGAGAGACAGGCCCTCCTGCTCCTGCAGGAGGCCTATCGCGGCATGCCCGCGTTCGACCCGACGCTCGCCAACCTGCTGATGAAGCTCTACATCAAGCGGGGCATGACCCGGCAGGCCGAGCACATCGTCCAGCGGTTCCTCAGCCAGCCCGGACAGGAGCACAGCCCGACGGCCCTGCTGGCGCTGGCCCGGCTCGAGGCCGACTCCCGCGATTACAAGAAGGCCTTGCAGCACGTCGAGCAGGTGCTCAAGGCCCAGCCGGACAACAAGGAAGCCCAGGACCTGAAGCTCGCCGTGACGGCCGTCACCGCCGGCGAGGAGCCCTGGCTGCCCTCGTCGCTGGAGATCAACGAGCGGACGAGCCGCCTCATGCTGGAGCGGGCGGCGGCGGTCTGGCTGGAGGGGCGGCGGCTTCAGGCCGTGGCGATGGTCGAGACGCTCCACGCCAAGCGGCCGGAAGACCCGGAGATCGCCGGCAAGCTGGCAACGATGTACATGCAGTCGGGGCGCCCGGAAGACGCCCGGGCCGTTCTGGCCCGCACGGCCGCCAAGCACCCCGAGGCCGCGCCGGAGCCGCCCGCCGAGGGCGACACCATCGACGGCGGCGACGGAGACGACGAGATCGCCCCGGACGACCCGGCCGAGCGCCTGCGGTTCCACCGGTCGCTGCTGGACGAGCCCGACCCCCGCAAGCGCTACGAGCGGCACCTGGAGTACGTCGGGCGGATCGAGGAACCCCTCCGCCGCGCCCTGGAGCAGGCCAACGTCGCGGCGCTGTACGACATGCAGGAGGACTACCTCGCGTTCCTCCGCCAGGCGGCCCGGCTGGACCCGTCGGCCCCCGGCGTGGTCGAGCGGCTCTTCCGCCACGCGGTCAACACGCGGGACTGGGAGCAGGCCCAAACGTGGGTGGAGGTCGCCCGCGAGGCCAACCTCGACGGTGCGGACGGGCGGCTCTACGCCTCGCGTCTGACGGCCGCGCAGGACGTGTTCCGCCCGGCCGAAGACAAGGTCGACGCCCGCCCCAAGGAAGAGCGCCGTGTCTACCGCCTGGATTACGTCCCGGCCGACTACATCGTCAAGACGGCCCGCTCGCTGCTGCGGCTCTCGGCGTACGCGGAGGAGCGGATCAATGCGGTGATCTTCACCAGCGACGAGCCCGAGCAGTTCGAGCAGATCGAGGAGCTGATCGCGATGCTCGACGTGCCGGAGTCTCAGGACCTGGAGACGTACCACGTGCGGCTGAACAACGCCACGTCGCGCGAGGTCCGGAACATCCTCGATCAGCTCTACCGAGGCGGGCCGTCGCTGCCGTTCACGCGCGAGGGGCTGGCGGACCTGAGCGAGGAAGAATACGCGGCGCAGGTGGAAGAGGCCGCCAGCGCCCTCACCGAGGTCGGCGTGGACGAGGCGGTGGCCCGCGAGTTCGTCACCGGCGGGCTGGGCATGGCCGTCGGCCGCGTGCAGATCATCGAGGACTCGCACAACAACGCCCTGCTCATCCGAACGCATCCGCGGAACATCGACCCGATCATGAAGGTCATTCAGGAGCTCGACCGCCCCCGCGGGCAGGTGATGATCAAGGTGCTCATCGCCGAGGTCACCCTGGACGACACCGCCGAGACGGGCATCGACTGGATGTACCAGGACCTCCACAAGACCGGCCGCAACGAGTGGAACATGGACCTGAACGTGGACGCGGCCAGCACGGGGCTGACCTACACGTACATCTCGGACAACATCGAGACGTTCGTGCGGCTGATCAAGACCAGCACCCGGTTGAACGTGCTCAGCCGCCCGCAGGTCCTCACGCTCGACAACCAGGAAGCGAAGATCGAGTTCGGCAAGAAGGTGCCCCTGCTCCAGACGACCAAGGTCACGGCCGAGGGGTCGACGAACTCGACCGTCCGCTACGAGCCGGTGACCACGCGGCTTCTCGTCACGCCGCACGTGAACGCCGCGGGCTTCATCCGCCTGGACATCGATCAGCGCATCGACGACACGTCCCCGGACACCTTCGCCATCACCGAGCAGCTCGCCCCGCGGATTCTGGTCACGCGGCACGCGACGACGCACGTGCAGGTCCGCGACGGGCAGACCGTCTGCCTCGGCGGGTTCGTCGGCGACACGATCGACGAGACCGACACGATGGTGCCGCTGCTCGGCGAGATCCCCGGGCTGGGGTATCTCTTCAGCCAGAGAGACCGCAACCGCGTCAAGACGGAGCTGCTGATCTTCATCACGCCGTACATCCTGCGGACGCCGGAGGAACTGCTGTCCATGACCAACGACATCCGCAGCAAGGCCGTCGGCTCGCGCGACCCCGACCGGCCGAGCGAGGAGCTGGACTACCGACCCGCCCTCACGCCCAACCCGCACCACGGCTGGATGCGGAACACGCGGCGGTACACCATCCCGGACGGGGCTCGTCGGCGAGGCAAGGACGGCCCTTCGGACGCGCCCGCCCCGGCCGCACCCGAGGGGCCCGAGGCGCTTCCCGAGCCGGCGCCGCTGCGTAAGGAGCCGCACCGCCCGGCCATCGAGCGGCTGCCCGTTCCGCGGGATTGACCGGCTTGGGCGGAAAATCCGCTTTTTGCGGTGCCGACCGGACCGGCACAACGTTGTAAGATGAGACAGAACCGGTCCGGGCATGCGCCAAGTGCGGGGGCGCCCGCCCCGGCCGAACGAACGCGGGACACGCGCCGCTCTTGCCAGGAGGCGCCGCCATGTGGAAAGCACGAAGCACGCACATCGCGATTGGGCTTGTCACGTTGACCGTTGCGGCCGGCGTCGCGCTGGCCGAGCGTCCCGAGGACGTTTACGAGGCGCTGTACGGGCAGATGGTGGACGACGCCCGGAGCAGCCGGGGGTTCGACGATGACATCGAGGCGGCCGAGACGCTCCTGAACGCCGCCGAGGAGGCCGACAACGGGAAGCTCAAGAAGCTCCTGTGCGATCGGGCGTACGAGCTGACTTCTGAGTACAAGCCGGGCATACCGACGGCGATTCGCGCGGCCGGGATGCTGCGTCGGCTCGACCGGCGCCGCCGCTGGGAGTACGACGAGCGGATCCTGGCGCTTCGTCGGCGGCAGTATGCCACGAGCCACGGCGAGCAGCGCGATGCCCTCGGGCGGCAGGTCGTCCGCGACATCATGGATGTCCTGGAGCGCAAGGAGCGCCGCGGCGAGATCGACGAGGCACTGGCCTTGTGTCAGCAGGCCGAGCGGCTGGCCCGGCAGCACGAGTCTCCGCGGCTGGTGCGTCTGGAGAAGGTGGCCGAGCGGCTGAAATGGCGGCGGCAGGTCCGGGCGCGCGTCCGCGAATTCGAGACGCGCCTGGAGGCCAACGAGTGGGACGAAACGGCCCGGCGGGAGCTGGTCGAGCTGTTGACGATCGCGTGCGACAAACCGACGGAGGCGGCCGGGCACGTCACACCGGATTTCGACGCGGAGTACCGCGAGCTGCTGCCGCTGGCGGCCAAGCAGGTCCGTCACGTCGAGCCGGAGAACTGCCTGCGGCTCGGCGACTGGTACGCCCGCATCTGCGAGGGCCGGGAGCGATACGCCCAGATCACCGCCCTCCAGCGGTCGGTCGAGTACTACACGCGCTTCCTCGAGGTCTACGAGGCGGACGACGCCCGCCGCACGAAGGCGGAGATCGCCCTGCGGACCGTCATCGGGCGCCTGGCGGAGCTGCGCAACCCGGACCTGGAAATCCCCAAGGACCTCGTGCCGGGCGTGACGGCCAAGTACTACGTGCTCGACAACCCCAAGAGCGTGCCGGATTTCGGCAAGCTCAAGCCGTTCGCCACTCGGACGCCGCCGAAACTGTTCCACCACACGCGGGACAGCAAGGGCACGTGGCAGTTCCCCAAGCTGCCCAAGGGCAAGAGCATCGGCGGCGTGTTCACCGCCTACATCGAGCTGCCCACCGACGGCACCTATACCTTCTGGCTCAACACGAGCGACGGGGCCAAGCTCTACATCGACAATGAGTTGGTCGTCAACAACGACGGGCGGCACGACCCCAGGGAAAAGTCCGGGCAGGTCGACCTCACCGGCGGCAAGCACGCCTTCCGCATCGAGTGGTTCAACCATAGCGGCTACGGGCGCGTCGTGCCGTTCTGGAACGGGCCGCTGATCCGAAAGAAGGAAGTCATCCCCCCCAAGGCCTACTTCCGCCCCAAGTCCTGAGGCCTGCCCCGGACCGTCCTGAGAGCCCCGCGGCTCCGGCGGCGGGTCCCTTGCTGTTGCTCGGCGCCCGGCCGCGGCGTCCCTTGTGAGCCGGTCCCCCGCGGCTATAATGCACGGGATAAGATACAGGGCCGTCCCCGGCCCGCAACAGGTGAGACATGACTGAGCCGAAACAGGCCGCCGGCTTCGCCGAGCAGGTCGAGAGCGTGATTGACCAGATCCGCCCCATGCTCCAGCAGCACGGCGGCGGGATCGAGTTGGTGGACACGGACGAGGCGTCCGGGCGTGTGTCGGTGCGGCTGCAGGGCGCCTGCCAGGGCTGCCCGGGCGCACAGATGACCCTCCGGATGGGTGTGGAGCGGCACCTGAAGCAGAACGTGCCCTCCGTGCAGGAGGTCGTGGCCGTCGACTGAGATCGTCTCGAGCGGACGGAGCCGGATGGCGGGCAAGTCGATCATGGCGCTGGTGCTGGTGGGTCTGCTGGCGTGCGGATGCCAGGAGCAAGGGGATTCGCCGCCCGCCGGCGAGGCCGACAGCCGGGATCTCGGTGCGGCGCGGGCGGCCGCCTACCGGTTCTGTCAGGCCTGGCAGGACAGCGACTACGACGCCGCCCGCGAGCGCGTGACCGAGCGGCTCGTCGAGCGATACGGGCAGCAGCGGCTGCGAGACGAGATCGTCGGCGTCGGCAACCAGTCGCACGAGTCCTTTGTACTCGAGGGCGGCAAGATGGACTCGCGGGACCGGGCGACCTTCCACGTCGAGTTCAACACCTCCCTGACCGGCCAGTTCGGCGACACGACGCAGACGCTCCAGGGCTCGATGGCGCTGGTGTACCACGAGCACCGCTGGCTCGTGGACTTCCTGCCCTTCCCCGTAAGCGATGTTCGGACGAACTGACGCCGCGGGCTCATCCGGCGCGGGCCGGCCCCCCATCGGCCGCCGCAGTCGGCCGCGGCCCCATCTCTTTGTGATGTGCCAGGGCCGAGCGGAGGTGCAGGTACCCGGCGATGGAACGAATGAGCCAGGCCGGCCACAGGATGATGAACAGAATGAAGGACACGCCTACGCCCCAGCCGAGACAGCGCACGGCAGACACCTCGGCCGCCAGCACGAATGCGGCCGCGGCCACGCTCACCACCCAGATCAACGTGACGGCGAACATCGTGGCACGGCTTCGGTCTTCCAGGTCGATCACTTCGCCGAGCGCCAAGGCGGACAGCGCGACGTACGCCAGACTGATTGGTACCAGCGCCCAAAGGCCTCGCGCGTGCCATCTGGCTGCGCGTTCCATGACCTCGATCTGAGCAGCGGTCGCCTGCCCCTGCGCGGCGATGCTGGGTGTTCGGTTCCTTTCCCCGCAGTCGCGGCACTCGACGAGGACCCCGCGCCAGTCCGCAGGGCGTTCGATCCGCTTGCCGCAGTTCCTGCAGAGGAATACGACGGTTCCCACATCCGGCATATGCGACCTCCCTGTCTTGTTGGCTACGGCCGTCACTCTTTCCCGAGTCTTCGCAACAGCTCTTGGGCCCGTTCGGCCTCTTCCGTGCCCTCGTGGTGCAGGACGACCTTGCGGAGGATCTCCGCCGCCTTGCCGGGCATGTTGTTCTTGAGATACAACTCGGCCATTTCCATGCGTGTGGCGAGCTTCTCTTCCGGCTCCTCGGGGGCGACGAACGGGTCGGAGACGTCCAGCCGCACGTCCTCCCGCTCGGGCACGATGCGTCCGTCCACGGCCGGGGGAACGAAGTCGAAGTCGGGCTGGTTCTGGGCCAGCTCCGCGCGAAGCTTGAGCCGCATGTCCTCGAGTTCATCCTCGAGCTTCGCGGCCTGCCGGAAGACGTCCTTGCCTTCGTCGTGGACCTTCTCGCCCTCTCGGTTGAGTTCGCGGATCTTCTCCTTCTCACGTTCGATCAGCTTGCCAAGCTCGTGGGCGCGGCGCTGCTGGCTGTCATCGTTCTCACCCCTGCGTCGGCGCTCGTCGATCTCCCGCTGGACGCCGGCCAGCTCCTCCTCATAGCGGTCCTTCTGGCGGATGTGGGAGCGGACATCGTTCTCCAAGCTGCGCAGCCGGCGCTGGTAGGCGGCGACCTCGCGGCGGAGCGGGTCGAGTTCGTCCTCCGCCTCCGCGATGCTCTCGTCCCACTTGGCGCGAATTCGCTCCAGCGCGACGTAGTCCTCCTCGACGCTCTCACGGGCCTCGCGGTAGGCCTCGTGGTCGTTCCAGTTCCCGCGTTGATCGGTGAGTTTCTCGCGAAGCACGGTCGGGATTCGACGGCGGGCGTCCTCCTCCAGGTCATACCATGCGACGATGAGCCCGAGGTTGTGCAGCACGCCCTCGTTCTCCGGCGCGTCGAGTCCGGCGCGGATCGTGTAGCTCGCGGCGTCGTGAAGCCGGCCGTTCTTGCCCGCGATGTAGCCCAGCAGGGCCCAGGCCAGCGGGTAGGTCCCGTCCGTGCGGGTCAGGGCCCAGGCCGGCCCGCGGGCGTAGCGAGGCAGGCCGAACGCCAGCATCCGCCTCATCTGCGCCTCGTGGAGCGGGGGGTGGTCGCGGTCGATCGCGCAGCCGCCGGTCCACGCCTCCCACGCCTCCTGCGGATCCGTCGCGGCCTCGATCTCGGCGATGGCGGCCTCGAGCGCCTCGGCCTCCTCGACCGGTCGGCTCGTCGGCTCGCCCGGCGGGTCGGGCGGGGCCGAGTCCCCCTCGTCCGCCGTCGCCGGGGCGGCCGGCACGACGGCCAGGATGGCAATCCACAGGATGTGCTCTGTCATGTCGCTCTCCCCAACCGACGGCGAGGGATGACCTGCCGCCCGCTCCGGCGCTACTCCCGGCGGTCCAGATCGTCCAGGAGCAGCCGGGCCTCGCGCGACGCGTCCGGCGATTCATCCTGGGCCGCCACCTCCTCCAGGATCGTCCGGGCCTTCTCCGGCATGTCGTGCTTCAGGTACAGCATCGCGATGTTCAGCCGTTGCTGAGCGCGCGGCGGACGGTCCTCGTCCTCCTCCACGCTCCGGGCGCTGGGCGGCAAATCGCTCGGACGCTCGATCGCGGCCGTGATCTCACCGTCCACCGCGGGCGGGTCCCAACGGTACGCCTCCCGGACGCTCGCGTCCAGCCGGGAGCGCCGGCCGGTAAGCATATCGAGTTCCGCCTTCCGCGTCACATACTCGGTCTTCAGCCCGGCGAGGCGCGCCTGGATCTGCCGGCCCTCGGCCGTGAGGCGCTCGATCGCCAGCCGCTCGGCCCGGATGAGCGCCCGGATCTCGTCGCGGTAGGGCGCGCGGCGGCGGTAGGGACGCCCGTTGTAGATGTAGTAGTCGTAGTCGTCCAGATCGTCTTCGAGGTCGTCGATCGTCTCCTTTCGGGCGTCGATCTCGGCCGAGATGCCGCGCAGCGCCGCCTCCATGTCCGCGATGGGTGCGGCCAGTTCCCGCACGGCCCGGCGTGCGTCGGCGAGCTGCTCCTCCAGCGCCTCGATTTGCTCCGCCCGCGCCGCATAGGCGGCCGACACCCGCTCGTACGCCCGCGCGAACTCCTCTCGCTCCATGAAGCGCTTGCGGTGGGTATCGAGCAGTCGCCGGGCCTCGGCCGACACGTCGCCCCGGTCGTCCGCCCGCTCGAACCACGCCGCGAGCTGCCCGGCGTTGTTCAGCACGCCCGGGTTGCCGGGCAGCCGCCGCGCCGCCAGCATCGTCGCCTCGAACGCCTCCGCCCGCTCGCCCTCCCGCCCGGCCCTGTAGCCGAGCACCGCGCGGGCCAGCCCGTGGTCCGGCTCCATCGTCACCAGACGCCGCGCCGGGTAGGACGCCAGCTTCACCAGCCCGAACCGCAGCATCCGCTCCATGTACGCCTCGTGGAGCACCATCACGTCGCGGTCGATGCTGACGGCCTCGGTGTACGCCTTGGAGGCCTTGTCGAACGTGTCGGACTCGCGGATGACGTGGAGGGCCTCGGCGAGCCGCTCGGCCGGGCTGGGGCGGGTCGTCGGCTCGGCCGGCTCCTCGGCCGGGGGGCCGTCGTCCCCACGGGCGCACGGCACAAGGAGGCCCCCGACAGAAATCAGGCAGCAGAGGATGTATCGGCTCACGCTCATGTCCGTCCTCCTGCTACTGCATCATACTATCAGACGCGCCGCGGGCCCAGGAGTTGCGGATCGATTCGCCCTCGGGACACGGGCGTCCCGCCCGTGGCCGCCCCGGCCCGGCCGGCCGTGCGAGGCGAGACGTTCGCCCCCAGGGCGCCCGGTCCCGCAGGTTGACCCCCTCCCCCCGCACGGCTACGATGCCGACGTGATCGTGATCGTCGATAACTACGACAGCTTCACCTACAACCTCGTCCAGCGGATCGGCGAGCTGGGACGCGAGGACATCCGCGTGTTCCGAAACGACACCGTCGAACCGGAGCAGGTCGAGCAGGAGCAGCGCCCGACGCACCTGATCATCTCCCCCGGGCCCGGCACGCCCGACGATGCCGGGCGAAGCTGCGATTTCATCCGTCACTTCCACGGCCGCATCCCGATCCTCGGCGTGTGCCTCGGACACCAGTGCATCGGGCAGGTCTTCGGCGGCACGGTTCCCCGCGCCCCGCGGATGATGCACGGCAAGACCAGCCGGATCGCCCATGACGGAGGGGGCGTCCTGCACGGCCTGCCGAACCCGTTCACCGCGACGCGGTACCACTCGCTGATCGTCGACACGACGAACCTGGACCCGAGCTTCGACCGCACCGCCTGGACCGTCGACCAGGAGGAGCTGATGGGCCTCCGCTCGAAGACGGCCCCCACCGAAGGCGTGCAGTTCCACCCGGAGAGTTTCCTCACGGAAGTCGGGCACAAATTGCTGGACAATTTCCTTCAACTCTAGTAGGCGCGGCGCCACAGGGGCCGCAGGCAGGCAAGAAGTCCATTGACACGCTGGGGTTTTTCTGGAATATTGCATTGCCATGCAAGCACCCAAACGAGGACCCGGCCGTCCGCCGAACCAACCCGCCGTGCCCATTCCGCCGGACCTGGGCAGCGCGCCCTGCTCGCGGGACCACCTGGAGAAATTCCCGGTTTTCCTGCTGCGTCACCCGATGCAGCTCGACGCCGAGCAGTTGCACCCGTCGTACCGTCCGGAGGCGGCCGTCTACGAGCTGTCGCTCAACGGGCGGGCGTTCAAGGCGCTGGAGGCGCTGGGAGTCCGCACGATCGGGCAACTCCTGACCACCCCGCGCGAGCGGCTGATGGACCAGTGGGGCTTCGGGCCCCGGAGCTTGGGCATTCTGCACGAGGAGCTGCGCGGCTTTCTGCTCGACGGCGAAGGCGCGGGGCGTCCGGGCGTGGACCTGTCCAGCTTCGAGACGCTCGTGCGCAGCTTGATCCGCATGACCGCCTCGGAGCCGCGCGAGATGGACGTGCTCCGGAAGCGCCTGGGGCTCACGGATAACGGCGTCTGGTCGCTCGGCCGGCTCGCCGAGAAGTACGGGCTCACCCGCGAGCGGATCCGGCAGATCGAGTCGTCCAACCTGGAGACGATGGCCCTGCGGGCCCGCCGCGAGATGCTCGCGGATTTCTGGCAGGCCGTGCTCGACCTGATTACACGGGCCGGACGCCGTTGCTCGATCGAGTTCGCCTCCGACGAGCTGACCCGCCGCATGGATTGGCCCAAGCGCCCGAACAGCAAGGCCCTGGCCAAGGTCCTGGGTCTTCACCCGGAGATCAAGGCCGACTCCCGCAAGGGCGAGGTCGCCCGCTGGTAGCGCCCCCGACCGGTCCCCGCCGGCGGCGGTGTCTTTCGGGAAATCCCATGCGCCCCTGTCGCCGGCGCCCTTCGGTCGCGTATAAATCCCCGTGCGGGGCGCGGTACGCCCGGCAAGAAGGGATCGACCCATGGTGGAAAAGGGCAGCAAACGAGGCACATACCGCTTCGCGGTGAATCCGGAGAGGTTGGGGCTGGCCCCCGGCGACAGGGTCGGCGTCGAGTTGGCCGGGGACTTCAACGGCTGGCAGCCGCAACGGATGCGCAAGAACAACAAGGGCCAGCGCGTCGCCGTCGTGTCGCTCGAGCCGGGCACCTACGAGTACAAGTTCCTGGCCGCCGGGCAGTGGCACGTGGACCCGGACCACAGCGACTGGGCCGCCAACGAGTTCGGCACGCTGAACTCGGTGATGACCGTTGCGTAGCGCCGTCCTCGCCGCGTACGCTCAAATCCGCTGCACGCGGTAGACCGCCGGCCAGATGCCGGTGATCCGCTCGCGCGGGTACGTCTGCGCCGGGTAGCGGTCGTTGAGCGGCTGGAGTCGGACGGTCTCGGGCGTGTCCTGGTACACTCGCTTGAAGGTCGTGCCGGCGTCCTCGTCGAAGCGGACGAAGCAGTCCTGCCCCGGCTCGGCCGGGGTGTTGGGGGAGAAGACCACGATGTCTCCCTCCTCGTACTTCGGCTCCATCGAGTCGCCCACCACGCGGATGCCGAACGACTGCGGGTCGTGCAGGTCCGGGCAGCGGATGTACTCGTCGGCGACGCCGACGGGATAGTCCAGATCGGTGAACTGGTGGGGGTATCCGGCGGCGGTCTTGTTGATGATCGGCACGGCCGGGCCGGCCGCGACGGCATGGCCGGGGGCGTCGCCTTCCGCCAGCAGGTCGCGGATGTCGATGCCGTCGACCTTGCGCTTGCGCGTTCCGCCGACGAGCCCGCGCAGCACCGTCCGGAGCCGGCCGACCTCCGCCGAGAGCATCTCGTGCTCCTGCCGCACGTCCATCGGTGTGCGGGCGAGGTGCGCGACCTTCATCAACTCGCCGGGCTGGAACCGCAGCGCCCCTTCGAGCATGCGCAGCACGCCATCGGTCGGCGGGCGGGCCTTGCCCGTCTCGATGTTGGACAGGTACGGCTTCGAGATGCCCGCCTTGGCGGCCACCTGGTCCTGCGTCATGCCCAATTCCTGACGACGACTGCGCAATATCTCCGACACGCTCATTGGCTCTCTCCCAGTGCCCCGGCAGCCCCACGGACGTATCGTACGGGGGATATTCCAATAACACAACAGCAAACGTGAATATCTTCGTAAATTATCGAATATCCGCGCCGAACACTTGACTTGCATAGTTTTCTATGTATCATACTCCAGGCACGCTTCACAGACGGGATACCCTGAGCAGGACGCGAGGACAGAACACAAGGGGTTTATGAACATGAAGTTACCATTCAAAGACGCCCTGTGCGAGGCGTCGGATCGGCCGGGCGCGGACGCGCCGCTGCGGGCCAGGACGGCGATGCTGCCTCCGCGCGAGCGGGACGTGGTGGAGGCGGCGCTGTTCCGCGATCAGTCGGTCCGGCGGATCGCCCAACTTCGGGGGCTGACGCCTCGGGCGGTGCGGTACCGCCTCAACCGGGGCATGCGGCGAATGCGCTCGGAGCGGTTCCGGCAGACGATGCGGGCCCGGGCGTTCCTGTCGCCCGACGACGCCCGCCTGGCCGCACTACGCTTCTGTCAGGCCGTGCCGATCGCCCGGCTGGCCGGCCGGGAGGGCGTGAGCTTGCACGCGATGCGGCGACGGCTGGACCGGATCGCGGCGCAGATCTCCCTGCTGTCCGACGGCGTGGCGGGCCGCAGGCGGGCGAGTTGAGCGATGCGGAAGCGCGTGTTCACCATTCGTGCTCGGCCGGGGCGGCGGCCGACGGCGCATCCGGATGCCCGGCGTGTCGCGGAACTGTTCGGCCTCGAGCGGGACGGCCCGGCCGGGGACGCGGCGATGTACGACGGGCTCCGCCTGTCGCTCTCGGCGGGCGAGGTCGTCGCGGTCGTCGGGCCCAGCGGGGCGGGCAAGAGCGTCCTGCTCGACGCGGTCGCGCGGCGGGCGCCGGACGCGGCCCGGCTGGACCCGGCCGCCCTGGCGAGCTGCAAGCTGCCGGCCGTCGCGGCCGTCGGCGCGGGCGAGCTGTCCCTGCCCGAGCGGCTGGCGTTGCTGAGCCGGTGCGGGCTGGCGGAGGCGCGGGCCCTCGTGACGCCCGCGCGGCGGCTGTCCGGCGGACAGCGGCATCGGCTGGCCTATGCCCACGCCCTGGCGGCCGCGGGGAGGACGCCCTGGCCGCTGGTGATCGCCGACGAATTCGCCGCAACGCTCGACCCGGCCACCGCCTGGGCCTTCGCGCGGCAGGCGGGCAAGCTCGCCCGCGCCCGGCGGACCGCGCTGCTGCTGGCCACGCCGCGAGACGAGCTGCTGGCTGCGCTGCGTCCGGACCGGCTCGTGGTCAAGCCGCTCGGCGCGCCCGCGCGGCTCCTGGAGCGGCCGGACCTTGCGCCGGTCGAGCCCCCCGACTGGCGGATCGAGCCCGTGCGGCTGCGGGACTACGCGCCGCTGTCCCGCTTCCACTACCTCGCCGGTCCGCCGGCGGCCCACAAGCGAATCTGGGGGGTGCGGCGCGAGGTGGGCGGGCCCTGCGCCGGGCCGGGCGCGCCCGAGGTCGCGGGCGTGCTGGTCGTCTCCCCGCCCGTGCGGAACTGCCGCGGGCGCAACGCCGCACTGCCCCGCCGCTACACGCACCGCGCACCGGGCCTTCGGCGGCTCAACGCTGAAATCGAATGCATCTCTCGCGTCGTCGTGCACCCGCTGTTCCGCGGGCTCGGGTTGGCGACGGCCCTCGTGCGGCACGCCCTCGCCACGGCCGGCACACCCATGGTCGAGGCCCTCGCCGCCATGGGCGAGGTCCACCCCCTCTTCGAGCGGGCCGGCATGTACAGCTTCGGACGCTTCCCCGGCCGGGCGCGCCGCTCCGCCGGCTACGTCTACTACCTGGCCCGAGCCCGGCCGTATGCGGAAGCGAGATCGGCCCGCCCTGAATGACCCGGCGCCCTGAAGCCGGGTGGGCGGAGACGGCCGCTCGGCCCCCCCACAAAAAGAG
The DNA here is from genome assembly GCA_964531695.1 of uncultured Planctomycetaceae bacterium. Lineage (GTDB taxonomy): Bacteria > Planctomycetota > Phycisphaerae > SM23-33 > SM23-33 > JAGXKT01. The sequence continues at coordinate 51,966 of CAZHEH010000018.1, forward strand.
GGCCCTCCACGGTAGAGGGCCCTTCGGTAGGCGTCGGCCGGGGAACGCCCCCGGCCTACACAATGCTAGGCGCGCGCGTCAGCCCCTGCCGGCCTGTCGGGAGCACGAGGTTCACCTCTGCGAGTCGGTCGAGTTCGAGCTTGAGTGGAAATCCCGCTTCGGCGTTCGGATCGCGATTCCGGCAATCCTCGCTCCATCGTGCTCGCGGCACGGCCTCGCGGCGGCATCCGGCCGCAGCGCAAGCCCGAAGGCATCGCGGGCTTCGCCGCCGTTGGCAGGGAGGAACCGGCCCGCTTTCGGGCCTCGGAGGGGTTCACCAGGCACATCCTGACGGCCGCTCAGCGCTGAGCGTCTTGCGCGCGTCCGTCGCGCAGGAAGACGATGACGGGTCGGTCCTCGCGGATGAGTTCCCGGCTGCGCCAGGCGTAGCCCTCGTCGTCCACCCCGGTCACGCCTTCCGAGGCCGCGTGGAGCGTGCCGTCGGCCCCGAGGGAGAGCACACAGGGGGAGGAGAAGGTCAGCCCCGCGTAGCGTGTCTGCCCCGGCGGGTCGACGATCTCGATGCGGATGTCCTCGGAGCCGGGCGTGTCGGCGAGCAGGTCGCCCCCCATGTCGGGGGCTCGAGCGTTCGGGACGTCCGCGGGCCAGTCCACCTCGCGGACCACGTTGCTGTCATCTTTGTGCACGTCTCGGACGACCATCGACAGCGCGCCGGGCAAATCCCAGGTGGATTCGTACCGGTAGCGATCCGGCCATTCTGGCGAGGTCTTCGGCGGCTCGGCCGGGCGCGTGCGCACGAGCCGCACCGTGCCGCGTTCCGGGCCGTCCTCACCGCCCCGATACGGCTCGCGGGAGCGTCGCTCGTCCCGCCGCGCGCGTTCTTCGGCGTCTTGGTCGCGCGGGGGCGCCTCGTCGTCCTCGTCTCCCCCGCACCCGGCCGCCAGAAGGCAAACCCACAGCACGAGGAGCAGTCGGCCCGAGACCCTCCAGCCCGGCCGGGGCCGGGCCGCGGCCCGGCCGCGCGGACACGGGCCGGCCCCTCGCCCGTTCGCACGCCCTACCCCGCGAACACACCTGAGCCGTTCTTCCGTGCTCATGCCCCTGAGCATACCGCGCCGCCGGGCGGAATCCGCGCCGGGGAAGTATTTTGTTCTTGAAACCTATGCCATGTTCGCTACAGTACATGAAACACATGAATCCCTTGCCCGCGCCGCCGCAACCCCCCCCACGCCCATCGGGAGGACCCTTCTCATGCCGCCCACGTCCGCTCCGCCGTCCGTCGCAGCCGTGCCGGACTCGCCGCCGCAAGATCGGCAAGACCTTCAGCAGTTCGTCGAACGCTTCTTCGGCATCAGCGTGCCGGACCGCGCGCCCTGCCCCGGGCATCAGAGCCCGCTGGACTACCTCGCCGCCAGCTTCCTCGACCAGGAGGACCTGCTCGTGTGGGCGTGCCGCGGCGGGGGCAAGACCTACCTGGCGGCGGTGGCGACGCTGCTGGACGCGATCTTCCGCGCCCCGGCCGACATCCTCGTTCTCGGCGGGAGCTTCGATCAGTCCGACCGTCTGGCCGGGTACATCCGCGCGTTCCTGGAGCGCCGCCCCGGACTGCTCGACGGGCGTATGACACGCCAGCGCGTCCGGCTGGCGGGCGGCTCGGAGATCCGCATGATCGCCCAGAGCCAGCAGGCCGTCCGCGGGCAGCACGTGCAGAAGATCCGCTGCGACGAGGTAGACCTGTTCGACCCGGAGATCTGGCGGGCGGTGCAGTTCGCCACGCAGAGCCGGCACCACGCCACCGGCCGGGTGCGCGGGTCGATCGAGGTGCTCTCGACGCTGCACCGCCCGGCCGGGCTCATGCAGCAACTCGTGCGCTCGGCGCGGCGCAAGCCGGGCGGCGTGGGCTACCGGCTGGTGCAGTGGTGTCTGTGGGAGGTCATCGAGCGCTGCCACCCGCTGCGCGATTGCCAGTCGTGCCCGCTGGCGGCGGATTGCGTGCCGGCGGGTGCGGACCGGGGCATCGCCAAGAGCGCACGCGGCTTCTACTCCGTGGACGACGCAATCGCCGTGCAGGCCCGCTCCAGCCGTGCCGCCTGGGAGGCCGAGATGCTCTGCCTCGGCGCCCAGCGCGAGCACGTCGTGTTCCGCGAGTTCAACCCGGCCCGGCACATCCGCGAGTTGCCCTACGTGCCGGAGTTCCCGCTGTTCCGGGCGATCGACTTCGGCTACCGCAGCCCGCTGGTGTGCCTGTGGATCCAGCTCACGCCCGGCGGGCACGTGCACGTGATCGACGAGTACGTCCAGGCCACGCTCCCCATGCCTCAGCAGGCGAAGCAGATTCGCCAACGCGACCCGCGCGGGGCCCGCGTCGAGGCGACGTACGTGGACCCGGCCGGGCGCCAGCGAGAGGCCGGCTCCGGGCAGTCGTGCATCGACTACCTGGCGGCCGAGGGCATTCCGACCTCCTGCCGGGCCAGCACGATTTGCGACGGCATCGAGCTGATCCGCGCGGCGCTGGCGCCCGCTTCGGGCGGGGCTGCGCTGTTCATCCACCCGAGGTGCGAGCGGCTGATCGATGCGTTCCAGAGCTACCACTACCGCGACGACGGCCGCGACGAGACGCCCGTCAAGGACGGCCCGGACCACTGCATCGACGCCCTGCGGTACTTCTTCGTCAACCGTCTCCGCCCGCGGGCAGGCACGCGCCGCGGCACGTATTGAACCCTCGCCGCGGAATTCGGGTAGAATCCGTCGGGATGAGAATCACGCTGCGGATCATCCTCGTTCTCGCGCTCGCCGCGGGGTTTACGGCCTCGTGCATGTATCTCATCGCGCGCGACCCGGAGCCGGTGCCGTCCGTGGAGGCGGGCCCGGCGAGCCGGCCGGCGTACGACAAGCCGGTCAAGATGGCGGATGCGCGCGACCCGCGCATCGACGAGAGCAGCGGCGTGGCCGCCGTCCGCCGGGAGGCGGGCTTGCTGTGGACGCACAACGACTCCGGCGACCGCCCGCGGCTGTTCGCGCTGGATCGCTCCGGCCGGCTCCGCGCCACGCTCACGCTCGACCGCGCGGCCAACCGGGACTGGGAGGACATGGCCGCGTTCACTTGGGACGGCGAGCCGTGGCTGCTCGTCGCCGACACGGGCGACAACGACCGCCGACACGAGGTCACGCGAATCTACCTGCTGCCCGAGCCGGAGATTCCCGCCCGCGAGGATGCCGACGGCGAGGAAGGCGACGGGCCCGACTCGGCCGCGGAGCTGCATGCGCGCCCGGCCGTTACGGTTGAGGTCCGCTACCCGGACGGCGCGCAGGACGTCGAGGCCGTCGGCGTCGACTCGGCCTCAGGCACGGCCTACTTCGTCTCCAAGCGCGGGGGCTCGCGCGTGTACGCACTGGAGCTGCCGGCGGAGAGCCCGCCGGAGCCGGTCACGCTGGAGCGCGTGGCCGAGCTGGACATCATCTGGCCGACCGGCATGGACTTCTCGCCGGACGGGCGGCGGGCGGTGATCCTGACCTACGGCGGCTGCTTCGAGTACGCCCGCGGCGAAGAGGAGTCGTGGGCGGACGCCTTTGCCCGCGAGCCGCGCGACCTGCCCGCACCCCGGCTGTGGCAGCGAGAGGCCGTGTGCTATGCCGCCGACGGCTGCTCGCTCTACGTCACCTCCGAGGGCAGCCCGTGCCCGCTCTATCTCGTGCCGGCGCGGGCCGAAGCGTCCGAGGACGACGGCGAGTAGGGGCGCGTCACGGCCGGGCCCGAGCTGACATCCGGGCTGGCCAATGCGGCCCATTTCGTCACCGGCTTCTCTTTGCGTCCTCCGCGTCCTCTGCGCTGAACTGCCCAACCTTGTGCGCGGCGGTGCGGGGCGAATAGGATACCTGCGAGCGGCCGTGCGGCCGGGACGGCCCGCCGCCGGCTCGCAGTTCGATGGAGGCAGGGAAGCCATGGGCTCGGACGCAACACCGGAACGGACCTATCTCGGCGTGGACGTGGGGGGCACGAAGATCCTCGCCGCGCTGGCCGACGAAACGGGGGTCATTCTGGAGCGCTGCCGCGTGTCGACCCCGCGGGACTGCCCGCGGGAGGAGACGCTGGCGGCGATCACGGACGCCATCGCGGAGGTGCTCGACGACGCGAAGGACGCGGCCGGGGGGCTTCAGGGCATCGGCATCGCGATCCCCGGCGTGGTCGAGCCGAGCGCGGGCCGCGTGGTCGTCACGCCGAACATGAACCTCGGGGGGCTGCGGATTTCCCGCCACCTCAGCGACCGCTTCGGGGTGCCGGTGTCGCTCGGGAACGACTGTGACTTCGGCGCGCTGGGGGAGAACTGGCTCGGCGCCGCGCGGGGCACGCGCTCGGCCGTGGGCATCTTCGTCGGCACGGGCATCGGCGGCGGCTACGTCCGAAAGGGCAAGGTGCTGCGCGGCGCTCGGGACGCGGCCATGGAAGTCGGCCACATGGTCGTGCAGATCGGCGGCCCCGAGTGCGGCTGCGGGAACCTCGGCTGCCTGGAGGCGCTGGCCAGCCGCACGGCCATCGAGCGCGACCTGCGCCGGGCGGTCGAGGGCGGCCGCGAGAGCGCACTGGGCGAAATCCTCGACGGCGACTTCTCCCGTATCCGCTCCGGCGCGCTGAAGAAGGCCCTCAAGCAGGGCGACGAGCTGACGCGCGAGGTGCTCATCCGCGCGGCCGAGGTCCTCGGCTACGGCTGCCTGTCCGTGCGGCACTTGCTGGACCCGGACGTGATCGTGCTGGGCGGCGGCGTGTTCGAGGCGTGCGGGGAGTTCATGCTGCCGATCGTCCAGGACGTGCTCGCGCGGGACAAGCTCTCCGGCGCGCGGGACTCGCTCGGCGTCCGGCTGGCGGCGCTGGAGGACGACGCGGTGGTGCTCGGCGCGGTGGCCGCGGCGCGGACCAAGGCCGGGCGCAGCCCGTTCATGGACAAGTACGCCGTCCTGCCGGACTACCCGCGCCTGACGCTCCTGCCGGCGGGCGGCTTCCGCGTGGCGGACGAGACGAAGGACCGGGACATCACCCTCCGCGCCGACGGCAAAGTGAAGAAGGCGAAGATCGATGAGGAGCCGATGCCCCGGCCGGTCGACGCCAAGCAGATCGCCAAAGCGTGTACGGGCGCCCCGGCCGTGTTGTTCCTCGGAACCGGCGCCGAGGGCCAGGCCGAACTGACCGACGGGGCCCGCCGCTACCTCGAGCTGCGCGGCATCGAATACCGCGAGCTGCCGACGCGCGAGGCCGTCGAGGCCTACATGACCTGCGATCGCCGCAAGGCCGCCGTGATGTGCCTGCCTTTGTGAGGTCGGAGTGAGAAGCGTTCGACGTTCGGGGTTCGGCGTGACGGACGGCTGGGGGTCGAGGCAGGTCAGAAGTGCCGGCCGAGCGGGCGCGCTTGCTGAGACCTGATGGCTGATGGCTGAGGACGGGGAGCTGGAGCCCGCTACTCCTCGGGCCTCGTGAGCGGGCGGAAGCGCAGCGGCGCGGCGCCGGAGCCGTGGGCGGCCTCGACGGCCTCCTCGTGGAAGGCCTCCTGCGCGCGGATGCGCTTGGAGCCCCCGGCCGCACGGGCGTAGGTTCCGTCGGCCTGAAGCTCCCACGCCTTGACGTTGTCGGCGAAGAACGTGTCGAGGATGTCGCGGATGCGCCGCACGATGCCCGTGTCGCGCACGGGGAAGAGCAGCTCGACGCGGCGGTCGAGGTTCCGCCGCATCCAGTCGCCGCTGGAGAGGTACATTTCCTGGTGCCCGCCGTTGCGGAAGTAGAAGATGCGCGCATGCTCCAGGTAGCGGTCGACGATGGAGCGGACCTCGATGTTCTCCGAGACCCCCTTGACGCCCGGCCGGAGGCAGCAGATGCCGCGGACGTTGAGCCGCACGCGGACGCCCGCGCGCGACGCGCGGTAGAGCGCCCGGATGATGCCCGGGTCCTCGAGCGAGTTGGTCTTTGCGAGGATCAGCCCCGGGCGGTCGGGCGTGGAGGTTTGGATCTCTCGATCGATGAGCTCCTCGAAGCGCCGTCGCAGCTCGGTGGGCGCGATCGTCACGTGCGACCAGCCGACCGGCTCGCTGAGCCCGACGAGCATGTTGAACAGGGCCGCGACGTCGCCGGCGATCTCGCGGTCGGTGGTCATCAGCCCGAGGTCGGAGTAGAGCTTGGCCGTCTTGTCGTTGTAGTTGCCGGTGGCCAGGTGCACGTAGCGGCGGACGCGGGCGGCGTCTCGCCGGACGACCAGCAGCGCCTTGGCGTGCGTCTTGAGCCCCGCGATGCCGTAGATCACGTGGCAGCCGGCGTCCTCGAGCCGGCGGGCCCAGCCGACGTTCCGCGCCTCGTCGAACCGGGCCTTCAGCTCGACCAGCGCCACGACCTGCTTGCCGGCGGCGGCGGCGCGCTCCAGGGCGTCGATGATCGGGCTGTCCCCGCTTGTGCGGTACATCGTCATCTTGATCGCCAGCACCGACGGATCGTCCGCCGCCCGCGAAACCATCTCCACGACCGGGTCGAACTTCTCGTATGGGTGGAACAGCAGGATGTCCTGCTTGAGCATCTCCTCGAATACGTCGTCGGCGCCGAGGAGCTTCCGCGGCGTCTGCGGCGGCCACTCCGGGTCCCGCAACGACTCGAAGCCGCGCCGGTTGACCAGTTCCATCAGCGCCGCGGCGTCCAGCATGCCGTCGATGTCGTACACGTCCTCGGCGCGCAGGCCCAGCCAGGCCACGAGCCACCGCCGGATGTGGTGATCCGCCCGCGCGGCGATCTCCAGCCGCACGGCCGCGCGGCGCCGGCGCTCCCGCACGGCCTCCTCGACGGCGTGCAGCAGGTCCGGGGCCTCGTCCTCCTGGATGTCCACGTCGGCGTCGCGGGTGATGCGGAAGGCGGCCGTGGCCAGCACTTCCGCCTCGGGCAGCAGCAGGGGCAGGTTGGCGGCGATCACGTCCTCCAGGCGGGCCACGTGCAGCCCCTCGGCCGCGGGGATGGTGATGAACCGCGGAAGCTGCCGCGGCACGGGCACGGCGATGACGGTCCGCCGGCTGCGCTGCTCTCCGGGCAGGGACACGAGGGCCGCGACGTTGAGTTGCAGCGCCTGGAGCAGCGGGCACGGCTCGAGGTCCTGCACGGCGATGGGCGTGAGGACCGGCTGAATCTCGGATTGGAAGTGCCCGCGCAGGAAGCGTCGCTGCTCGCCGGTCCAGTCGCCGGGGTCCAGCACGTGCAGGCCGTGCTCGCCGAGCCGGCCGATCGCGTCGTGGATGCCTTCGGTCTGCTCGTCCACGAGGCGGTGGGCCCGCGCGGAGATGGCGAGAATCTGCTGGTTGGGCGTCAGGCCGCTCGGGTCGCGCCGGCGGATGCGCGCCGAGCGCTGCTGCATGAGCCCGGCCACGCGGATCATGAAGAACTCATCGAGGTTCGAGCTGACGATGGCGAGGAACTTCAGCCGCTCCATCAGCGGGACCTCGAGGTTGAGGCCCTCGCGCAGCACGCGATCGTTGAACTCCAGCCAGCTCAACTCGCGGTTGATGTAGTATTCCGGGCGTTTCAGGTCCTTCTTGGCCATGGCCCCAGTTCCTATGTCATCGGCTCCGCCCGCCGTCGCCCCGACTGCACGGCCGGGGCCTCCTCGATGCGGACGGACAGCCCGGTCAGGTCCTCGAACAGGTCGGCCTTCTCGACCATGGCGCGGCGTTCGAGGGTCAGGTCGGCGACGCCGTGGATGCGAATGACCAGCTCCTCGTCGGTTCGCACGCAGGTGAACGTGCGGCCGCGCTGCCCGTGGGTGCGGTCGAGGGCGTCGGCGATCCGCAGCAGGGCCGCGAGCTTGCTGACGATCATGCGGTCCTCGCGCGGCAGTGCGATGAACTCCAGGTGAGACGGTTTCGGCAGGCCGTGGCGGTGATAGCGGGCCACGTGCGCGACGATCTGAAGCTCGCCGCGCTTGAGCCCGAAGATCTCCGCGTTGGCGATGAGGTAGTAGCTGTGCTTGTGGTGCGCCCGCCCGGAAACGAACCCGCCGACCTCGTGCAGCAGCGCGGCGATCCTCAGCAGCAGGCGGTGCCTCGGGTCCAGCCCATGCTCGGCCTGGAGCTGGTCGAAGAGCTGCACGGCCATTTCGGCCACGGCTCGGGCGTGGTCCATGTCCACGTGATACTTCCTCGCCACGCCGAGGGCGGAATGAATCGCGCCCGACGTGAGGGACTCGTCCTCCTGTCCCGTCATGCCCCGGGCCAGGTCCAGCAGCAGCCCGTCGCGCATGGACGCCTCGGAGACGGTCACCTCCGTCGCCCGCGTCGTGGCCAGCAGCTCCCGGTACACCAGCAGCGCGGGGCGGAGCGTCTCGGCCAGGGCCATCGACATGCCGTCGCGGCGCATCAGCTCCTCGGAGGTCATCGACTCGCACCGTTCGACGAAGTCGTCGAATTCGTCTCGGGGGATGACGCGGTGGCTGTTGTCCTCCCGGCCGATCTCGTCGCCGGCGTGGCGGGCGTCCCCGCCGACGGCGATGAAGGCGCGGATGCTCTTGAGCGGCAGAGCGCCCTGCACGGCATGCACGGTGTTCTGTATCTGCTGGCGGATCAGCTCGGCGGCGGCGTGCGGCGGCTCGTTGCCCGTCAGCATCGACTCCGACAGCCGGATGGCCCCCAGCCGCAAGCTCTGCGAGACGGTGATCTGCCCCTTTTGCAGGATCGTCAGCAGCGTGCTGCCGCCGCCGACGTCGGCGATCAGCGCGTTGCCGCGCTTGCCCGTGAAGTCGTCGCCTCCCTGCCGCACGGCCGAGACGGTCAGGCGGCTCTCCTCGGTCGTGTCGATGATCTCGACGTCCAGGCCCGTGGCCATCAGCACGCGGTCGAGGAAGGTGTCGGCGTTGGCCGCCTCCCGGACGGCGCTGGTCGCGACCGCGCGGGTGTGCTGGACGCCGTAGAAGTCCAGCAGCTTCTGGAAGTCGCGCAGGATGCCGATGGCGGCCCGCATCGAGCGGCGCCCCAGCCGTCCGCGCCGGAACGTGTCCTGCCCCAGCCGCAGCGCCCGCTGGACCCGCTCGAGGATCTCGAGGTGCCCGTCCGGCAGGACCTCCCCGATCTCCATCCGCACCGAGTTCGAGCCGATGTCGATGGCGGCCAC
>CAZHEH010000019.1:0-59893 GCA_964531695.1 uncultured Planctomycetaceae bacterium
TTCGACAAGCTCAGGACGGTGCCCTTCGGCGAGCTCAGGACTGACCTTCGCTGCACGGCCGCGCCTAGCCGCGCAGCTCGCGGCCGAGGATCCTGTGGATCTTGCGGACGTACTCCCGCGTCTGGCCGGGGGCGTGGTCTCGCACGAGGGGCCACGGCTCCATGGCGGGGTGGGCGCGTCGCAGTTCGGACAGGGCGGTGGGGCCCATGTTGTACGCGGCCAGGGCGAGCACGAGGTTTTCGTCGAAACGGTCGAGCATCATCCGGAGATAGGCCGTGCCGACCCGGATGTTGTACTCCGGGTCGAACAGGTCCGCCTGCTCGGTGCGGCGCTCGACCCGCCCGTCCTCGTGGCGGATGACGCGGACGGTTCGTTCCGGGCGCTCGATGCCGAAGCGCCGCTGTACGTCCCGCTCGGCCCGCCGGGTGACCTGCATGAGCCCCTTGGCCCCTCGCCCGGATTCGGCGTTGGCGTGCCCGCTGCTCTCCACGCGGATCACCGCGCGGATCACGTCCGGCGCCACGCCGTGCTCGCGGGCCGCCCGCCGGATGTGGCTCTTCTGCGCGTCGAGCCGGCCCCAGAGCGTGCGGTGGTGCAGCCACAAGCTCAACAGGCCGATCGCCCCGGCGACCGCCAGCACCACGGCCACCGAGATCACCAGCCGCCGCGCGGAGATGCGGCGCTCGCCGCCCTCTTCCTCGGGTGGCCCATCGGGCGGGGGGCCGTCAGGGGGACGGGCGTCGTCCGGCGGCCCCGCGGGCGGATCCTGTGCGTACGCGGTTTCTGGAGCGTTCATCGGGTTGGCTTCCGGGAGATGTCCCATGCGGACTGTAGCGCGCGCGGCCGTGGCGCTCAAGCCCCAGCCGCGTCGCGTCCGCCGGCTGGACGCGCGCTCACCCGGCCGTTAGGATCACCCGCATGGGGCACGCGAGATGAGCCGTCGGCCGAACATTCTGGTGTTCTTCACCGATCAGCAGCGGTGGGACACATGCGGGTGCTACGGGCAGCCGCTGGAGGTCACGCCGAACCTGGACCGGCTGGCGGGCGAGGGCGTGCGGTTCGACCTGGCCTTCACATGCCAGCCGGTGTGCGGCCCGGCGCGGGCGGCGATCCAGACGGGCAAGTACCCCACGGAGGTCGATTGTCACACGAACCACCGCCGCCTGCCGCCCGAGGAAACGACCATCGCCCACCGACTGCGCGGCGCCGGCTACGAGGTCGGGTACATCGGCAAGTGGCACCTGGCGTCTTTCGGACCGGACGGCAGCCCGGACAACTTCCGGACCCGGCCGGTTCCGCCCGACCGCCGCGGCGGCTACGACGACTTCTGGCTCGCCTCGGACGTGCTGGAGTACACCAGCCACGGCTACGACGGGCACATGTTCGACGGCGACGGCAACAAGCGAGAGTTCCCACCGGGCCGCTATCGCGCCGACGCCCAGACCGACTGGGTCCTGGAGTTCCTCCGCGACCGCGCCGACGCCGGCAAGGACGGCAACCGGCCGTTCTTCCTGTTCGTCAGCTACATCGAGCCGCACCACCAGAACGACCGGAACACCTACGAGGGCCCGCACGGCAGCCGGGAGCGCTTCGCCGACTTCCCCGTACCGGGCGACCTCGAGGATACCGGCGGCGACTGGCGGGAGGAGTACCCGGATTACCTCGGCTGCTGTCACGCGCTCGACGCCAACCTCGGGCGCATCCGCGACGAGCTGGAGCGGCTCGGCCTGGCCGACGAAACGCTCGTCGCGTTCACGAGCGACCACGGCAGCCACTTCCGCACGCGAAACGAGGAGTACAAGCGGTCCTGTCACGACGGCTGCATCCGCATCCCGCTGGTCTTCTGCGGGCCGGGCTTCCGCGGTGGCATGGTCATCGACGAGATGGCCTCGCTGATCGATCTGCCGCCGACGCTCCTTGCCGCCGGCGGTGTGGACCTGCCGGATACCCTGCGCGGCCGGGCGCTACAGCCGCTGGCCGCCGGGCCCAGGTGCGAGGACTGGCCGGACGACGTGTTCGTGCAGATCAGCGAGAGCCAATGCGGCCGTGCGGTTCGGACAAAGCGCTGGAAGTATTCCGTGCGGTCTCCGCACGGCGAGCCGTGGCAGCCCGACAGCGACGAGTACGTCGAGGATTTCCTGTATGATCTGGAGACGGACCCGCACGAGCGGCACAACCTCGTGGCCGAGCCGTCGCTCGCGGACGTCCGGGCGGAGATGGCCGACCGGCTGAGGCGGCGCATGGCGGCCGTCGGCGAGCCCGAGCCGACCATCCGCCCGGCCGACTCGTAGGCACTCACGACAGAGAGCACAGGGAACACCGAGAAGGGACGGCCCCGGGAAACGTTGTGGGCATCGGTCACGGCCGGTCGGTATGGCTCGTGACGGCCGGGCCGTATTGCCGTGAAACTGCGATCAGGCCCCGCAGCCCGGGCCGCGGCTCAGCCGGGCGTCGCTGTGTGTGTTCCCTGGAGAGGTTCCGTTCGAGGACATCGACATGGCCCAAGTCGACATCGCCGAGCTGCTGGAAGTCGCCGTCGAGGACGAGCGCGCGGGTGCGGCCTTTTACGAGGTGATGGCCCGGCGCGCCGGCCGGGAGCGCCTGCGGCAGGTCTTCGCCGAGCTGGCCGAGCAGGAGCGCTTCCACGAGGGTCGCTTCCGCGAGATGCTCGAATCGGTGGGCGGCCAGGCGGCTTGGGGCGCGGCCCCGGCCGGGCGCGGCGGCTACCTGCAGGCCCTGGCGCTTATGCGGGCGTTCCCGGACGAAGCCCAGGCCCGCCGGCAGGCCGAGGGGTGCGGCAGCGATGGGCTCGCGGTCGAGATGGCCGTGCGCTTCGAGCGCGACACGCTGCTGCTGATGCGGGAGATCGCCCTGCTCGTTCCGGTCGAGTACCGGGACATCGTGCGGGAGCTGATCCTGGAGGAGGAATCGCACGTCGTGACGCTGGCGGCCGTGCGGAGAGAATTGTAATTGGTGGTTGGAAGTGGGTAGCTGGGAATTGGGGGTTGGCCGTTGGTGGGCGGTAGAAGATAGGGAACCGGCCGCGCGGGCGGCGCCGCCGACTTGCCCGCTCTGTGCTGCCTTCGTTGTCTTGGCGGCCGCCGGGCGATCAGGGCACGGTCGGCCAGTCGTCTTCCTCGTCCTCGTCGGTCTTCCACTTGTCGGCCTCGTTGATGTCGTCCATCTCGCGCTCCATGAACTTCATCATCTTCTCCTGCATGGGCGCGAGCTTGTGGTAGTAGTTCAACGTGGCCTGGTAGGCGGTGACGAGCTGGTTCGTCTTGATGAGCTGCCACTTCTGGAGGCATTCCGGCTCGACGATGTTGCTGAACGGGTCGCAACTGAACGACACACGGCCGGCTTCGTCGCGATGGAAGTACTGGCAGTTTTCGCACTGGATCATGGCAAGAACTCCTGAGGCCCCACGGGTGCCCGTATTGTACGCGAAGTCGGGGATTCTGACAAACCAAGGCCGGGCACTCCCCGGCCGGTGACACGACGCCCCCGGGGTGATACACTCCCATTACCATGCCCGACGCCGAACGGACATACACCAGCCCGCTGGGCGGGCGCTACGCCGGAGCGAAGATGCGGGAGCTGTTTTCCCCGCAACGGAAGCACTCCACCTGGCGGCGGCTGTGGCTCGCGCTGGCCGAGGCCCAGCAGGAGCTGGGTCTCGATATCACCGACGCGCAGCTCGAGGCGATGCGGGCCCACCTCGACGACATCGACTTCGCCGCCGCGGCCGCATATGAGAAGAAGTTCCGCCACGACGTGATGGCCCACATCCACGCCTTCGGCGACGTGGCCCCGGCCGCGCGGGGCATCATCCACCTCGGCGCGACGAGCCAGTTCGTCAACTGCAACACGGACATGATCCAGACCCGCGAGGGTCTGACGATCCTCTCGCGGCTGCTGGCGAACGTCATCGACGCCCTGGCGACCTTCGCGGCCGAGTGGCGGGACCGGGCCTGCCTCGGCTTCACGCACTTCCAGCCGGCGCAGCTCACTACGGTCGGCAAGCGGGCGGCGCTGTGGTGCTCGGACTTCTGCCGCGACCTGGCGGATCTGGAATGGCGGCTGGAGCGGCTGGAGTTCCGCGGGGCCAAGGGCACGACGGGCACGCAGGCGAGCTTCCTGTCGCTGTTCGACGGCGACCACGACAAGGTCAAGCGGCTCGACCGCCTCGTCGCCGAGAAGATGGGCTTCGAGCGGATCGCCCCGATCACGGGGCAGACCTATACCCGCAAGGTGGACGCCGCGGTGGCGCAGGTGCTGGCCGGCATCGGGGTCAGCGTCCACAAGCTGTGCAACGACATGCGGCTGCTGTGCAACCTCCGCGAGGTGGAGGAGCCGTTCGCCTCCACGCAGGTCGGCTCCAGCGCCATGGCCTACAAGCGCAACCCGATGCGCTGCGAGCGGGCCACGGGCCTGGCGCGGTTCCTGATGGACGTATCGGTCAGCCCGGTTCACACGGCGGCCGAGCAGTGGCTCGAGCGGACGCTCGACGATTCCTCGAACAAGCGGCTGGCGATGCCCGAGGCCTTCCTGGCGGCCGACGCCGCGCTGCGGGTCGTGCTGAACGTCTCGCGCGGGCTGGTCGTGTACCCCGCGGTGATCGACGCCCGCATCCGCGCCGAGCTGCCCTTCATGGCGACCGAGACGATCCTCATGGCCGGCGTGAAGCAGGGCGGGGACCGCCAGGAACTGCACGAGCGGATCCGCCGGCACAGCCGCGAGGCCGCCCGGCGCGTCAAGGAGGACGGCGCGCCGAACGACCTGCTCGATCGGCTCAAGGCCGACGAGGCCTTTGCGGGCATCGACATCGACGCGCTGCTCGACCCCGCCGCCTTCGTCGGTCGGGCGCCGCGGCAGGTGGATGAGTTCGTCGCGGAGCATGTCGAGCCGATCCGCGATCGGTACCGCGACACGCTGGGCGAGGCCGCCGAGCTGAACGTGTAGCGGGTTCCCCCGGCCGCGCCTTCGCCCCGGTGCCCCGGCGCGAAGACGGGAGTGTGTGGCCGGCGGCTCACCTTGCTGCATGGCGCCGGAAGCGGCTCCTCCTTCCCATCAGCGGCCGCAACCAATCACCTCCGGACTTGGGAAACCCCGCCGACCCGTCAATAATGGTCATACCAAGGAGACGGCAGCATGAGCGAAACGTTCACCGCGGCGAAGATCACCGAGGACGTCTACTGGGTCGGCGCGATCGACTGGAGCGTGCGGAACTTCCACGGCTACCGGACCGGCAGCGGGACGACGTACAACGCCTTCCTCGTCCTGGCCGACAAGCCCACGCTGATCGACACGGTCAAGGGCCCGTTCCTGGGCGAGATGCTCGCCCGCATCCGCTCGGTCCTCGAGCCGGAGCGGATCGAGTGCATCGTGTCGAACCATTCCGAGATGGACCACTCCGGCTGCCTGCCCGAGGCCGTGCGGGAGATGAAGCCCGCGGCCGTGTACGCGTCCAAGATGGGCGCGCGGGCCCTGGCGAGCCACTTCGGCAACGCCCTGGACCTGACGGTCGTCGGCGATGGCGACGAGCTGGACCTCGGCGGGCGGAAGCTGGCGTTCTTCGAGACGCGCATGTGCCACTGGCCGGACAGCATGGTCTCGTATCTCGCGGACGCGAAGCTGCTGTTCTCGCAGGATGCCTTCGGCATGCACCTGGCGAGCTTCGAGCGGTTCGCCGACGAGCTGCCGCGCCCGCTCGTCGACCGCGAGGCGGCCAAGTACTACGCGAACATCCTGCTGCCGCTGGGCAAGCCCGTCACGGCCGCGCTGGACAAGCTCCGCGGCGCGGACCTGCCGCTGGAGATGGTCGCGCCGGACCACGGGCCGATCTGGCGCCGCGCGGAAGACATCGAGGGCATCGTCGAGAGCTACGCCTGCTGGTCCCGCCAGGAGCCGACGGACAAGGCGGTGGTGGTGTACGACACGATGTGGCAGAGCACGGCCGCGATGGCGCGGTCCGTCGGCGACGGCCTGGCCTCGGGCGGCGTCCGCGTAAAAATGATGCCGATGGACGTCTGCCACCGCAGTGACGTGGCGACGGAGGTGCTGGAGGCGGGGGCGCTCGTCGTCGGCTCGCCGACGATGAACAACCAGATCTACCCGACGATCGCGGACGTGATGACGTACCTGAAGGGGTTGCGCCCGGCGAACCTCGTCTCGGCGGCGTTCGGCTCGTACGGCTGGGGGGGCGAGGCGACGAAGCACTTGCACGCCATGCTGGCCGAGATGGGCCTGGAGTCCGTGGCCGAGCCGCTGCGGGGCAACTACGTCCCGGACGACGAAACGCTCGCCCGCTGCCGGGAGCTGGGCCTCCAGGTGGCCGAGGCGACGCTGCGGCAGGCCTCGCAGGCCGAGGAGGAAGCGTCCTCCTCCGGCGGCGAGCCGTGCACCATCGACGTGAACCACGCGGCGCGAACGGTCGAGGCGCGGACGGGGCGGTCGCTGTTCGACACGCTCAACGACGCGGGCATCCTGCTGCCGAATATCTGCGGCGGGGCGGGGCTGTGCGGCTGCTGCCGGGCGAAGGTGCTGCGCGGCGCGGAGAAGGCCGAGGTCACGCGCGGCGAGAAGGGCCACCTGAGCGAGCGACAGCTCGCCGACGGCTGGCGGCTGGCGTGCCAGGTGCCCGTGACCGGCGACATGGCCGTGGAGGTGCCGGAGGAATCGCTCGAGTCGACGCACTTCCGGGCGCGCGTGACGCGGCTGGCGGAGCTGACCCACGACATCCGCATGCTGCGGCTGGAGCTGATCGAGCCGGAGCGGATCGAGTTCCGCCCGGGGCAGTACATCAAGCTCCAGGTGCCCGCGGGCGTCGATCCGTCGGGCCCCTCACGGCCGTTCAGCTTCGCCAACCCGCCGAGCGACGACCGCGCCGTCGAGCTGATCGTCCGGCTGAACCCGCGCGGCGTCTGCACGAACTGGATCTTCCGGCGGCTGCGCGAGGGCGACGAGGTCGAGTTCACCGGTCCGTTCGGCGACTTCGGCCTGTCGGACACGGACCTGCCGATGGTGTGGGTCGCGGGCGGCTCGGGGTTGAGCACGTTCTGGTCGCTGCTGCGGCACATGGCCGAGCAGGGCATCGAGCGGAGCTGCCAACTGTACTTCGGCGCGGTCGCGGCCAAGGACCTGTACATGCTCGACGAGCTGCACGAGTACGAGCGGGCGCACGACTGGTTCTCCTTCACGCCGGCGCTGTCCGGGCCGGAGGAGGCCGACGAGTGGGACGGAGAGACCGGCCTGATCACCGAGGTGCTGGACCGCCACCTCGCGGACGGCAGCGGCATGGAGGCGTACCTCTGCGGCTCCCCCGGCATGCTCGCGGCCGCCCGGAAAGTACTCCAGCGCAAGGGCGTGCCCGCCGAGCGAGTCTACTTCGATGCCTATGTCCGTACTTCCGCGCGGTAGACCGTTGATTCGTTAACTCGTTGACTCGAGTCGGGGGGCGGAGTCGGTCGGCAAGTGCGTACCGTTCGATGGGACAATCGGTCAACGGGTCAACTCGCAAATGCGCGGCGAGGCCCGACGAAGAAACCCATTGCCCAACGGCCTCTCCGGCCTGCACAACTGTGCTTCGTTGCTTGCCGATACCTCCAGACACGGTCCCCCAGTCAACGAATCAACGAGTTGACGAGTTCACGGAAACGCTCTCCCCGTTCCTCGTAATTCGTGAACATGTCATAGCTTGCGCACGCGGGGGAGAGCAGCACGACATCGCCCGGCTCGGCCAGTCGCCCGGCCGCGGCGAGGGCGGCGTCGAACGAATCGGCCGACTCCATGGCCGGGGCGTCCGGGACGGCGCCGCGGCGAACGGCAGCGAGGATCTTCTCCCGCGTCGCCCCGAGCGCGACCACCGCCTTGGCCCGCTGGGCCAGCGCCGCGCCGAGCGCGTCGAACGACACGCCCTTGTCGTAACCGCCGACGAGCAGCACGGCCGTGCGCGGCGGGAAGGCGTCCAGCGCCACGATCGCCCCTTCCGGCGTGGTGCACTTCGAGTCGTTGCAATACCGCACGCCGGCCCGCTCCGCGACGAACTCCAGCCGATGCGGCAGGCCGGGGAAGCCCCGCAGCGCCTCGGCCGCCCGCTCGCGGGGAACGCCCAGCTCCCGGGCGATCGCCCACGCCGCTTGCGCGTTGGCCTGGTTGTGCGCGCCGGGGACGATCAGCTCGAACGGCTCGGCCGCCGGGTCGAACCACGTCACTCGCCCCGGCGCCTCGTCCGCCCAGCCGCGCGTCTCGGCGCACGCGGCGTTGAGGATCAGCACGTCGTCCGGCCCCTGAAAGCGGAAGAGGTTCTTCTTGGCGGCCGCGTAGGCATCGAGCGTGCCGTGCCGGTCCAGGTGGTTCGGCATCAGGTTCGTCACGAGGGCGACGCGCGGGCTGACGGCGATCCGCGGCGTCCACTCGAGCTGGAAGCTGGAGATCTCCAGCACGACGATATCATCCGGCCCGATCCGTCCCAGCTCCGGCAGCAAGCTCCGCCCGATGTTGCCGCCGACGTGCGGGGTACGCGCCCCCGCCAGAACGGCCCCGGTCATCGCGGTCGTCGTGGACTTGCCGACCGTGCCCGTGATGCCGACGACCGGCGCCGGGCAGCGCTGCAGCAGCAGGTTCATCTCGGTGGTCGCGGGCACGCCGCGTTCGCGGGCGGCCGCCAGCAGCGGCATCTCCATCGGTACGGCCGGGCTGACGACCAGCAGGTCGGCCTCGAGGAAGTCCGCCTCCTCGTGCCCGCCGAGGTGGAAGGCGATGTCGAGCCCGGCCAGCGCTCCGACGGATTCGCCCAGCTTCTCGGCCGGGGCCCTGTCGGAGACGGTCACGCGGGCGCCGTGCTCGCAGAGCCACCGCGCTGCGCCGACGCCCCCGCCGAAGCGCCCGAGCCCCACGACCGTCACGTGCAAGCCGTCGGGGTCGATCGGCACGTCCGGCCGTGCTGGCTCGCCGCCGGTCACAGCTCCTCGAGCGGGCCGAGAGTCAGCATCGTCGTGACCGTGGGGTCGTAGCGGCGGGCGAGGTCGGCAATGTCCTCCGGCGTGACGGCGAAGATCCGCTCGATCTGCTCGGCCAGGGGGATGTACTCGCCGCGGTAGACCCAGTCCGAGCCGACCGCGCCCAGCCGGCCCATCGGCAGCTCGCCCTGGAGCGTCGTGCGGGCCGCCTCCTTGTGCTGGGCGGCCGCCAGCTCCGGTTCGGTCGGGCCTTCGTCGCGGAACTTGCCGAACTCATCGCGGGCGATCCGGGCCGCCTCGCCGGCCTGCTGGGGCTCGGTCGAGATGAAGGTGACGAAGCCGCCGGCGTGGTCCATCGCGTCGTAGTGCATTGACGCATCGTCCGCGATCGCCGGGTCCACCAGCGCGTAATACAGCCGGCTGCCCGTCGAGTCACCCACGATGTTCGCCAGCAGCGCCGCGGCGAACCGCTCGTCGTCCTGGCAGGACGGCGCGGCCGACATGAAGGCGATCTGCTGCCGGACGAGCTTGGCGTCGGTCAGGACCTTCCGGCCCGTCCGGCCGGGCGCGGGGGAGGTGTCCCGCTCGGTGTCGACCGGCTTCCAGTGTCCGCAGGTTTCCGCCGCCTGGGACACGAACCGGTCGAAGTCGAAGTTCCCCACGCCGACGAGCGTCACGTTGCCCGGCGCGTAGCGGCGGCGGAAGTATTCCAGCATCTGCTCGCGCGTCAGAGCCCCGATCGACTCGACGCTGCCGAGGATCTCGTTGCCCAGCGGATGATCGCCGAAGAACTCCGTCATCAGCCGGTCCCACACGCGGAACTTGGGCTGGTCCTGGTAGAGGGCGATCTCCTCCTGGATGACGTTCTTCTCCATGTCGAAATCCTCCTGCCGCAGCGACGGGCGGAGGATGTCCGAGAGCAGGTCGAGCACGCGGTCCTGGAACTCGGGCAGCACGGCTCCGTAGAAGAACGTGTTCTCGTAGCTCGTGGCGGCGTTGTAGTTCGCGCCCATCTCGTCGAACTCGCGGTTGACGTCGAGCGCGCCGCGCCGCTCCGTGCCCTTGAAGACCATGTGCTCGAGGAAGTGGCTCACGCCGGCGACCTCGGGCGTTTCGTCCCGGCTGCCGGTGCGGACGAAGAACCCCGCCGCCATCGAGGCGGCGTCCGGGTTGACCTCGCCGACCACGTCGAGTCCGTTTTCGAGCTTCGTGTGCTTGAATTCCATATCGCTCAGGCGTCCGTGGCGCCGGTGTCGATTTCCTGCGGGCCGAGGACCAGCACGGTGAACCGCTCGGCCGGGCAGTCCTTGAGATACGCGATGACCTCGTCGGCCGTCACGGCGTCGGTGGCCTCGGAGATCTCGTCGAGCGAGCGCAGCCGCCCGAGGTGGTGCCAGTCCGTCGCCAGGGCCTGCGCGCGGGCGGAGGTCGACTCGCCCTGCATCACCAGCGAGCTCTTGAGCTGCGTCTTGGCGCGGGCCAGTTCCTCCGGCTCGATGCCCTCGGCCAGGCGGCGCAGCTCGCCGACCGTCACGTCGAACGTCTGCTGGGCGACCTCCGGGCGGGTGCCGGCGTAGGTGAACATGCCGGCGTGGTCCTTCAGCGTGTTGTACCGGCAGGACACGTGGTACACGAGCCCGCGTTTCTCGCGGACCTCGGTGAACAGCCGGCTGCCCATGCCGCCGGAGAGGACCGTCTGGGCCGTGCGGGCCGCGTAGTAGCGCTTGTCCGCCAGCGGCACCGACGCGTGCGCCAGGGCGATGTGCTCCTGGGCCGAGTCCTTGTGGAGGTGCGTCACACCGCCGCCGGCGGGCTTGGGCTCGATGGCCGGCGGCTCGGACGGCTGCCAGTCTCCGAACGCGGCCTCGGCCGCGCGGCAGAACGCGTCCCAGTCGAGGTTGCCCGCCACGGCGATCGTCGCCCCCGCCGGCGTGAAGTGCCGCCCGACGTGCTCGCGAATCGCGCCGGGCTCCATCGCCTTCAGCGCGTCATGCTCGCCGTACGCGCATCGCCCCAGCGGCCAGGGGAAGAACCGCTCCCGCAGCAGCAGGTTGGCCTTCTGCGCTGGCTCGTCCTCGAGCGACACCAGATCCTGCAGGACGATGTTGCGGCTGGGGGCGAACGTCTCGTCGCCGAGGGCCGGGCGGCGGAGGATGTCCGCGTAGATCGCCAGCACGTCCGCCAGGTTCCGCCCGAGCTGGGCGGACGTGAAGCGGGCATGCTCGCTCAGCACCGTCTCGTCGTGCTGGCAGCCGAGGGCGTCGAGCGCCTCGTTGAGCTGCCGCGTGTTCCGCTCGCCGGCACCGCGGAAACACCATTCCGAGGCCACCGAGCCGGCCCCGGCCGCGGCATCCGGGTCGTGCGCAGCCCCGGCCGGGACGAGCAGACACATCGCCGCCGACGATACATGGCCCATCCGCTGCCCGAGCAGCATCAGCCCGTTGGCAAGCTCTTTCGTGAAGAATTCTTCCTGCACGTTGTCTCCTCGCGGCTGATTCCAGAGGTCCGGGCATTGTAGCGGAGCGGCCCGGCCGTCGCCAATGGCTTGGGCACGCGATATCACAGAGAGACGCAGTGGGACCGGGAGTTGCCGGGCTTGGGGACCGAAAGGGACGGCGTATTGCACGCGGCGGCAACTACGCGTAAGATCGGGCTTGATCCTGTCGGACGAATAGCCAGATGACATTGGACCTCCTGCCAAGGAAAATCCGAGATGCGTACGAGGTACATGAATGGAAGCACGCCTGTGCAGTGCTTCAAGGCGACTTCCCCGAGCAGTGGCAGGACGTCTTGGCGGTACTCTCCGGCTTCCGGCTGAAGCGTAGCGATATCGTGTCCGGGGGAGGCGGCAAGTCCGCCATTTCGAAGTGGTTTGACGCGGCGTTTGCAGAGCGCGGGTGGCGCGAGAAGGGGTTTGATACGAAGATCGTGGTGGATGAGGCAGAGCTGGTGACCCCTACGCACAAGGTGGATTGCGTCAAGGGCAGCGTGGCTCTGGAGATAGAATGGAACAATAAGGATCCGTTCTTTGATCGCGACCTCAATAACTTCCGGCTTCTGTTCGACCTGCGCGCCATCAGCGTGGGTGTGATTATCACCAAATCCGATGAGCTGCGTGACCTGTTCGGGGCACTGGAAGTATGGACGAAGTACGGAACGAGCACGACTTGGATGAACAAGCTTCTACCACGCGTAGATGGTGGTGGCGGCGGGGGCTGTCCCATACTCGTCTTCGGCATCGGCAGGCAACTGTACATCGAGGAGTAAGCCATGGACGACAAGGCGATGGGCACTGACCTGTCCGCGATTGGGGAGGATCTTCTGGACTCGTTCTGCGGACGTTTCGCGACCGTGTTGGCGGACCCGCCATGGCGCTTCTCCAACCGAACAGGTAAGATGGCCCCCGAGCACAGGCGGCTTTCGCGCTATGGAACCCTGACGACCGATCAGATCGCGGAGCTTCCTGTGCGCCATCTCGCCAAGGACTGCAGCCACCTCTACCTCTGGGTTCCCAACGCGCTGATCGCGGAAGGATTGCGGGTCATGCAGGCCTGGGGGTTTGCCTACAAGACGAACCTCGTGTGGTTCAAGGTCCGGAAGGATGGCGGGCCCGACGGACGCGGAGTGGGCTTCTACTTCCGTAACGTGACTGAGCTTGTCTTGTTTGGCGTGCGGGGCGGCCTGAGAACTCGCGAGGCAGGGCGGCGTCAAACGAATATCGTTGTTGCTCGCAAGCGGGAGCATTCGCGGAAGCCGGAGCAACTCTACGACATAATTGAGCGCTGTAGTCCGGGCCCATATCTTGAGATGTTTGCTCGCCGGGCGCGCCGGGGCTGGTGTCAGTGGGGGAACGAAGTGGAGCAAAGCGAAGCGACCGGCGCTCAAAGACCCAAGGCCTTTCACGGCGTTGAAACAAGCGACCCCATACCGGTTCGAAGCGTGCTCTTCAGCGCGTGATACCTGCGGGACGGGCGGACGTGATGGCAGATAAGGCGGGGCCCCATTCCGATCTCGCCCGCGCCCAAACGGCCCTGTCGCAGGCCCGGCACGTTGCGTGCCTGACGGGCGCGGGCATCTCGGCCGCCAGCGGCGTGCCGACCTATCGCGGCGCGGGCGGGGCGTTGTGGGACGGGCTGAAGGTCGAGGACTGGGCCTCGCCCGAGGGCTACGCCCGGCAGCCCGAACGCGTGTGGCGGTGGTACAGCGACCGCCGCGTGCAGCTCGGCGGCATCTCGCCTAACGCCGGGCACGCGGCCCTCGCCGAGATCGAGCGCCGTATCGCCGGCCGGGGGGGCACGTTCACGCTCGCCACCCAGAACATCGACGCCTTGCACCAGCGGGCCGGCAGCCGCAACGTGCTCGAGCTGCACGGCTCCATGCTGCGGATCCGCTGCTGCGTCTGCGAGCATGCCCGCCAAGTCGGCCACGAGCCGATCGAGGAGATCCCCGCCTGTCCCCAGTGCGGCGCCCGGATGCGCCCGGCCGTGGTGTGGTTCGGCGAGATGCTCCCACAGGATGTCTGGACCGCCGCGGCCGAGGCCGCCGCCGAATGCGACGTGTTCCTCACCGTCGGCACAAGCGCCGTGGTGTACCCCGCCGCCGGACTGGTCGAGATGGCCGCCGCCACGGGCGGTACCACCATTGAGATCAACCTCGAGCCCACACCCGCCAGCCGTCTCGTCGACATCGCCATCCAAGGCAAGG
The DNA here is from genome assembly GCA_964531695.1 of uncultured Planctomycetaceae bacterium. Classification (GTDB taxonomy): domain Bacteria; phylum Planctomycetota; class Phycisphaerae; order SM23-33; family SM23-33; genus JAGXKT01. Next base: position 13,665 of record CAZHEH010000019.1, read on the forward strand.
CCGACGAGGTGTTGCCGGAACTGGTGAGTGGGACCGGGTAGCTTGTGGATGAAAGGCCGATGGAGCAACCGGTCGATGGGTCAACCGGCGCCCCCGCGCCCGCACACAGGCCCTGGGGCGCGAGGACACGCCCGGCCGCGCCTCGCTGGCGCGCTCGGCCGCGCGCTTTCGCCGCCGGGTCGGTCCGTCTATAATCCCCCGGCCGGGGAGTATCAGACGGAGCGGAGCGAGCGGCGCATGGTCAGCCACGAAGCATTACAGGATCGGTTCCAACGCAACGTCGTACACGCACTGCGCGTCCAGTTGGTGGACGCCGCGGACCCGCTGGCCGGGCTGCTGGCGGCCCTGCGCGAGGCGGGGGCCCGGCTCGGCGAGCTGCGGCTGCTCGGGCACGCACAGGGACGGCTGACGTACGACTTGCAGCTCTTCACGCGGGCGGACGCCGAGGCGGCGGCGGCGCGAGACGCCGCGGCCGCACTTGACGGCGTCGAGGTGCTGGAGATGCGCGACCCCGCCATGGAAACCCACCGGGGCGGGGCGTGCGAGATGCACGGCCGGACGCCCATCCGCTCGAACACGGACCTGCGGATCGTCTACACGCCGGGCGTGGCGCGCGTCTGCAAGGCGATTCAGGCGGATGCCTCGCTCGCACACGAGTACACGAACATCTCCAACAAGGTCGCGATCGTCACGAACGGCACGGCCATCCTGGGCCTGGGAGACATCGGCGTGGTGCCGGGCCTGCCGGTGATGGAGGGCAAGAGCGCGATCTTCTGGGAGTTCGCGGGCGTCTCGGCCGAGCCGATCCTCGTCGACAGCCACGATCCGGACGAGATCATCGAGACGGTCGTCCGCATCGCGCCGACGTTCGGGGCGATCCAGGTGGAGGACATCAAGGCCCCGGAGTGCTTCCGCGTCACGCGCGAGCTGGACCGCCGCCTGCCGATCCCCGTCATGCACGACGACCAGTACGGCACCGCGACCGTCGTGCTGGGCGGGTTGTACTCGGCGCTGAAGAAGACCGGGCGGGACATCGGCGAGATGACCTGCGCCATCAGCGGTGCGGGCGCGGCGGGCACGGCCATCGCCGACCTGCTGCTGAAGGCCGGCGCGCCCGACGTGGTGCTGTGCGACAGCGCGGGCATCATCCATAAGGGCCGGCGGGAGCGCATGAACGACGAGAAGCGCGCCTTGGCCGAGTGGACGAACAAGGACGGCCTGACCGGCACGCTGGCCGACGCCATGGCCGGACGGGCGCTGTTCATCGGCGTCTCGCAGCCGGATATTGTCTCGCCCGAGATGATCCGCTCGATGTCCGACGGGCCCATCGTGCTGGCGCTGGCGAACCCCGTCAGTGAGATCGGGCGGGACGACGCCCTCGAAGCGGGCGCGTCCGTCTATGCCGACGGGCGTATGATGAATAACGCATTGGCGTATCCGGGGATCTTCCGCGGGGCGCTGGACGCCCGAGCGGAGGCGATCACCGAGCGCATGATGATGGCCGCGGCCGAGGCGCTCGCCGGACAGGTCGCCGACGGCCAGTTGATGCCCGAGATGATGGACCCGGCCGTTCATCAGGCCGTGGCGGATGCCGTCCGCGCTGCCGCGGGCTGAACGGCGGCCGCGAGCGGATTGACAGCCCCCGGCCCGCGCGGCAACGTGCGGTCGGGGCCCGAGTGTCGTCCCGGCAGCCATAAGGAGACGGAACATGACAGCGCACAAGTGGATGCAAGCGAACCCCTGGACGATTCGGCTGCTGGCGGCGATTCTGGTCTGTGCGGCGGCGGTGTGCGGCTGGGCGCTGAGCGGCCCGGATCGCACGGCCGTGGCGCAGGACGCGGATGCCGAGGTCGAGGCCGAGGAGGACGAGACGGCCGTGGAGGCGGCCCGGAAGGAGCGGCTGTGGGAAGATCCGGACTGGCTGATCACCGTCGAGCAGGACGAGTCGGCGACGGAGGGGAAGATCGCGGATTACCTGCACGAGTGGGATCTGTCCTTCGAGCGGGTGACGCTGCCGGAGGATGAGGACGATCTGATGGTGGCCGTGCCGATCGGCGGCCTGGGCGGCGCGCCGGACCTGCGGGTTATGGTCGATACGCAGCCGACGCGGCACGAGGGCGAGGAGGTGGCCGAGCGGGCGGTCAAGGTCTGGTTCTGGCATGCGCTGCCCGATTCGGCCAAGACGCAGGAAGCGCGGCAGATCATCCTGGAGCACAACAACCAATGGATGGTCCAGAAGTGGATGCCGCACCGCGTCATCATCGACGCGGACGGCGACATCGCCTTTGAGGTATTCCTGAACATCCCCGGCAGGGGCGTGCCGCTCCATCCGGAGCTGGTGCGGGACGCAATCATCCGTATTGCCAGCGCGTGGTCGAATTACTGGCCGCCGCTGGCGCAGAAGCTTGACCTGTAGCCGATCCCTCCGGGGGGTAGCGAGGACCTCATGGCACGAATTCAAGAGAACATCACGGGCACGACCGGCAACACGCCGCTGGTGCGAATCCACCGGCTGATTCGCTCGGAGGCGACGGTGCTGGCCAAGCTGGAGAGCTTCAACCCGCTCAATTCCGTCAAGTGCCGCATCGGAGTGGCGATGATCGACGCGGCCGAACGCGACGGGAAGATCGCGCCCGGCGCGACGATCATCGAGCCGACCAGCGGCAACACGGGCATCGCGCTGGCGTTCGTCTGCGCGGCGCGGGGCTACCGGTGCATCTTGACGATGCCGGAGTCGATGAGCATGGAGCGGCGCAAGGTGCTGCGGGCGCTGGGGGCGGAGCTGGTGCTCACCCCGGCCGCCGGCGGCATGAAGGGCGCGGTGGACCGGGCCGAGGAGCTGCTCGGCGAGATGGACGGCGCGTTCATGCCGGGCCAGTTCGACAACCCGGCCAACCCGGACATCCACCGGCGCACCACGGCCGAGGAGATCTGGCGCGACACGGACGGCGCCGTGGACATCGTCGTGGCGGGCGTCGGCACGGGCGGCACGATCACGGGCATTGCCCAGGCGCTCAAGCCGCGCAAGGCGTCGCTGCGCATGGTGGCCGTCGAGCCGCGGGAAAGCCCGGTGCTCACGCAGGCCCGCGCGGGCGAGGCCCTGGCGCCGGGCCCGCACAAGATCCAGGGCATCGGGGCCGGGTTCGTTCCCGGCGTGCTGGAGATGGACCGGATCGACGAGGTGGTGCAGGTCGGGCAGGACGAATCGATGGACTATGCCCGCCGCGCCCCGCGCGAGGAGGGGCTGTTCATCGGCATCTCCTGCGGGGCGGCGCTGGCGGCCGCGGCGGAGGTCGCCGCCCGCCCGGACAGCGCGGACAAGACGATCGTCGTGATCCTGCCGGACTTCGGCGAGCGGTACCTCAGCTCGCCGCTGTACGCCGACCTGGCCGAGGAGTAAGCTGCCGAAACCGCCGCCATGCCCGAATCGATCATCGGCAAACTGACCAGCCGCATCCTCGCCAGCTACGAGCGGGTGTCCTCGACGCACCGCATCGGGCACGTTTTCCTGCCGTCGCAGGAGCGGATCGTCGGCATGCTGGTCGACATGCGCCGGCTGCTGTTCCCCGGCTACTTCGGGCGGAAGGACCTGGCGGAGGCGGACCTGCGGGCGCACGTGGAGCACCTCGTCGCTCGGCTGCGGGAGGAACTCAAGCGCGAGATCGCCGCGTGCCTGGCGACCGATCGCTGCGCCGGCGCGCGGCGCGACGACCCGGAGTTGGACGCCGAGGCCGAGCGGGCGGCGCTGGCCTTCCTGGAGGCCGTGCCCGAAATCCGCGACGCGCTGGCCTACGACGCCCGAGCCGCCTACGACGGCGACCCGGCCGCCAAGAGCATCGACGAGATCCTCTACTGCTACCCCGGCTTCTACGCGGTGACGGTCTACCGCGTCGCGCACAAGCTGTATGAACTGGCCGTGCCGCTGATGCCGCGGATCCTCTCGGAGCACGCCCACGGCCTGACGGGCACGGATATCCACCCGGGCGCGGAGATCGGGCGGAGCTTCTTCATCGACCACGCCACCGGCGTCGTGATCGGCGAGACGACGGAGATCGGCGACAACGTCAAGGTCTATCAGGGCGTGACGCTCGGGGCGCTGAGCATCCCCCAGGACGAGCGCGGCCGGGCCATCAAGGGCCGCAAGCGCCATCCGACCATCGGCGACGACGTGACGATCTACGCCAACGCGACGATCCTCGGCGGCGAGACCTTCATCGCGCCGGGCGTGACCATTCCCGGAAACACGTTTGTGACTTCGTCCGTGAGCGGGCGAAGCGACCTCGCCGGACGCTGAAAGGCGGCCCTGGGTCAGGATCGCCGCCGGTATCTCGTCGTCTCGATGCCGAGCTTGCGGACCTTGTAGCCGATGATCCGCGGCGTCGAGCCCAGGTCGCGTGCGGCCGCGGCGATGTTGCCGTCCGTCCGCTTCAGGGCGTCGACGATCACGTCCCGCTCGAACAGCTCCACCCGCTCGGCGAAGCTGCCCGTGCCGATGGTGTCCGAGGCGTCGGAGGTCTGGAGCGTCGGCGGCAGGTGGTGGGCGTGGATCACCCCGTCGGTCGTCAGCAGCACGGCCCGCTCGATGCAGTTCTCCAGCTCCCGCACGTTTCCGGGCCAGTGGTAGGAGACCATCATGTTGATCGCCGGGGTCGTGATCCGCCGCACGTCCTTGCCCATCCGTCCGGCGTGCTTCTCGACGAAGTGGTCCGCCAGCAGCGGAATGTCCTCCTTCCGCTGGCGCAGGGGCGGCAGGAAGATCGGAAAGACGTTCACTCGGTAGTAGAGATCCTCGCGGAAGCCGCCGTCCTCGACGGCCTGCTCGAGGTTCGCGTTTGTGGCCACGAGCACGCGGACGTTCGCGTGCCGCGTCTCGTTCGAGCCGACCCGCTCGAACTCCTTCTCCTGCAGAACGCGAAGCAGCTTGACCTGCGTGGCGGGGGAGAAGTCGCCGATCTCGTCGAGGAACAACGTGCCGCCGTCGGCCTGCTCGAGCCGGCCTTGTCGGGTCCGCGTGGCGCCGGTGAAGGCGCCCTTCTCGTGCCCGAACAGCTCGCTCTCCAGCAGCGACTCACTCAAAGCCGCGCAATTGACCTTCACGAACGGCCCCGACGCCCGCGGGCTCGCGTAGTGGATCGCGTGGGCCACCAGCCCCTTGCCCGTGCCGCTCTCGCCCCGCAGCAGCACCGTCGTGTCGCTCGGGGACACCTGATGAACGGCCTGATACACCTCCCGCATCGCCCCGGCCGTGCCGACGATGTTCTCCGGGCGGAAGCGGTCCTCCAGCGCGTGCCGCAGCCGGATGTTCTCCGCCTCCAGGGCCTCGCGCTCGCGGGCCGCCTCGCGTCGGGCGCGGGCGTCCTTGGCGATCAAGCTGGCCACGATGCTCAGCGTCCGGACGTCCTCGTCCAGCGAAATCCGCTCATCATACGGATGGTCGGCCGCCAGGGCGCCTATCACGTCGCTCTCGATCTGGATCGGCACGCAGATGAAGCTGATCTCCTCGCGGGCCTGCTCGCGGCGCCGGTGAAGCCGGTCCAGGAAGCGCGAATCCTCGCTGACCTTCGGCACCACCTCCGGCGCGCCCCGCTCGATCACCCGCCCGACGATGCCCTCGCCCGGCTCGTAGCGCACCGGGCGGCTGGCTCGATCCGAGAGGTTGTGGGCGATCTCGACGTGGATCTGCTCCCGCCCGGGCGCGAGCAGCATGATGGCGCCGCGCGTCATCCCGAGCTGCTCGTCCAACACGTTCAGCACGGCGCGCAGCATGTCCTGCTGGCGGAGGTCCGTCGCCAACGTCTGGCTGACCTCGTACAACGCGGCCAATTCGCGCGCGTGCCGCGACTGCCCGTTCCCGCCGGCCAGCGGCGAGATGTCCGTCCTATCCGTCTGGGAATCCGTCAATGGCCGTGCTCCCTATGCAGTCGATCCCTGCGATGACGGAATTGTAGGGCGATTCCGCCGTTATGACAAGTGTGTAAGTTTCCCGCTATGCGGCGCCGCCGCCGGCCAAACCGTAACCTGCTATAAAAATGTAACTTAAGTCTATTTCACCCCTTCTGGCATGGGCTGTGCATGGGCCTATGCCATGATGGTTCGCCGCGCTGCACGGGGCACGTGAACCCCTGCAAGGCCCGGCCGGGTACGGAAGGGAAGCAAAATGAATCGAAGGAAATGGCTACTGGCGATGGTGGGGGCCACTCTCGTGGTTCTTGTGCTGCCGGGGGCGGCACAGGCGGTGGAAGAGACGCCGACGCTGGAGAGCGTCGCGGAGAAGGTCTCCGCCAACGCGACCAACGCCGACATCGTCTGGACCTGCGTGGCGGCGTTCCTCGTGTTCTTCATGCAGGCGGGTTTCGCGCTGGTCGAGTCCGGCTTCACGCGCGCCAAGAACTCCGTGAACATCTTCATGAAGAACGTGATGGACTTCTCCGTCGGCTCGCTGGTGTTCTTCCTGGTCGGCTTCGGCCTGATGTTCGGGGAGACGAACGGCGTGTTCGGCACGAGCTTGTTCGCGGGCAGCGGCTTCGGCGACGGAGAGAGCTGGAACTGGACCTTCCTGATCTTCCAGACGGTCTTCGCTGCCACGGCCGCCACGATCGTCTCCGGCGCCATGGCCGAGCGCACCAAGTTCAGCGGCTACCTGTTCTACAGCGTGTTCATCACGGCGTTGATCTACCCGATTTTCGGCTCCTGGGCGTGGGGCGGCCTGCTGGACGGCGGCGGCTGGCTCGAGGGCATGGGCTTCCTGGACTTCGCCGGCTCTACGGTCGTACACAGCATTGGCGGCTGGCTCGCCCTGGCCGGTGCGGTCGTGCTGGGCCCGCGCGTGGGCAAGTACACCCCCGAGGGCAAGCCCAAGGCGATCGTGGGCCACAACATCCCGCTGGCGGCGCTGGGCGTGTTCATCCTGTGGCTGGGGTGGTTCGGGTTCAACCCCGGCAGCACCACGGCCGCGGGCGGATCGATCGGCTACATCGCCGTCACGACGAACCTGGCGGCGGCGGCCGGGGCCATCGCCGCGATGTTCACGGCCTGGGCGATCTTCAAGAAGCCCGACGGCTCGATGACGCTCAACGGCGCGCTGGCCGGGCTCGTGGGCATCACGGCCGGGTGCGACGGCGTCAGCCCTGTCGGCGCGATCGTCATCGGCTTGGCGGCCGGCGTGCTGGTCGTCCTGTCCGTGCTGTTCATCGACCGCTTCCTGAAGGTCGACGACCCAGTCGGCGCCGTCAGCGTCCACGGCGTGTGCGGCGCCTGGGGCACGCTGGCCGTCGGGCTCTTCCACACCGATTCCGGCCTGTTCTACGGCGGCGGCGTCGGGCAGCTCGGCACGCAGGCGGTCGGTGTGGTGACGGGCTTCGCGTGGGCCTTCGGGCTGGGTCTGGTGCTGTTCTACGCGATCAAGGCGACGGTCGGCTTGCGGGTCAGCCGGAGCGAGGAGCTCCGCGGCCTCGACGTGGGCGAGCACGGGATGGAGGCCTACAGCGGCTTCCAGATCTTCGTGACCGAGTAACGGACCCCGACGGATGGACCGCGGCGGAAGCGACAGAAATGTACGTCGCGGCCCATCCCACGACAAACGTGTAACCTATCGCGGGATCGACGTCCGCGGCACGCATACGAGTAAAATTGGCCATGAGAATGCTTTACGGAGAATTCGACGCTGTGGCACGCCGGCTGCTTAGTTCATGCCTGTGTGTTTCCGCCGGGAGCGGCCCACGTCGGGCCGGCGGCGGGGACGAGGGCATGAAAGGAACTGCAGATGCGGGCACGGCGACGGGCGCCCCTCCGGGCGCTGCTGACGGCGGTGATCGTGCTGGGCCTGGCGGGCCCGGCGTGGGCGAACGAGGCGGCGAGCGTGGGCACGTCGCTCGACACGGCGTGGGTGTTGGTCGCGGCGTTCCTGGTGTTCTTCATGTAGGCGGGCTTCGGCATGGTCGAGGCCGGCTTCATCCGGGCGAAGAACACCTGCAACATCCTGACCAAGAACTTCGTCGACTACTGCTCGGCGAGCATCATGTTCTTCCTGGTCGGGTACGCCTTCATGTTCGGCGACGGCAACGGGTTCATCGGCTGGAGCGGCTTCGGGCTCAGCGGCGTGCCGGAGATCATCCCCGGAACGAACGTGCAGAAGTGGGCGTTCTGGCTGTTCCAGGCGGCGTTCGTCGGAGCGGCGGCCACCATCGTCGCCGGCGGCATGGCCGGGCGGATGAAGTTCCCGGCCTACCTGCTGTACACGGTGGTGATCAGCGGCCTGGTCTACCCGATCGTCGGGCACTGGATCTGGGGCGGCGGCTGGCTGTCGGAGATGGGCTTCGCCGACTTCGCCGGCTCGACGGTCGTCCACGCCACGGGCGGCTGGGCCGCGCTGATCGGGGCGATCCTGCTGGGCCCGAGGACCGCCAAGTACGTGCGGAACGGCGACGGGAGGATCGTAACCCGCGCGATTCCGGGCCACAACATCCCGCTGGCGTCGCTGGGCGTGTTCATCCTCTGGTTCGGATGGTTCGGGTTCAACCCGGGCAGCACACTGGGCGTGTCGGGCGATGGCGGCGGCCTGGCGGCGCTGGTGGCGATGAACACGAACCTCGCCGCGGCCGCGGGCGCGCTGTCGGCAATGGTTACGATCTGGCTCATCGCGGGCAAGCCGGACCTGAGCATGACGATGAACGGCTGCCTGGCCGGGCTGGTGGCCATCACGGCCCCGTGCGCATTCGTGGCGCCCTGGGCGGCGGTGGTGATCGGCCTGGTGGGCGGTGTGATCGTGGTGACCGGCGCGTTGCTGCTGGACCGAATCCGGGTGGACGACCCGGTCGGGGCCGTGCCGGTTCACGGGCTCAACGGCGTCTGGGGTACGCTGGCGGTGGGGCTGTTCGGTCAGCCGGCGGTGGGCGCCACCGAGACGGGCCTGGCCTCGGGCGGCCTGCTGACCGGCGGGGGCGCGGGACAGCTCGGCGTGCAGTTGCTGGGCGTGGCCAGTGTCGTGGGCTTCGTCGTGTTGACGATGGGCGCGGTGTTCCTGGCGATTCGTCTGACGATCGGCCTGCGGGTCGGGCGTGCGGAGGAACTCCGCGGGCTGGACATCGGAGAGCATGGAATGGACGCGTATGCCGGCTTCCAGGTGTTCGTGACGGAATAGCCGGAGGAACCGAAAGGGCATAGAAATGAAACTGATCGTTGCGTACATCCAGCCCGAGAAGCTAAATGACGTGAAGCAGTCGCTCTACTCGGCGAAGGTCTTCAAGATATCGGTGACCAACGCCCTCGGCTGCGGGCAGCAGAAGGGCTACCACGAGACGTACCGGGGCGTTGACATCGAGGTGAATCTGCTTAAGAAGGTTCGCATCGAGATCGGCGTGAACGAGGAGTTCGTCGAGCCGTGCATCGAGGCGATCGTCAGCGGCGCCCGCACGGGCAACATCGGCGACGGCAAGATCTTCGTCCTCGACCTGCCGCGATGCATCCGCATCCGGACGGGCGAGGAGGGCACTGACGCGATCGGATAGCGCGGCGCGGCGGCGCGTCGCCGGAGTAACCCAAGCAGGAAAGGAACGCGCGATGAGACAGGCAGGCAGGTTGGCGATCATGGGCATGATCGGATTGGCGTGGGTGCTGATGTCGGCCCCGGCCGTGCGGGCGGCTGAGTCGCCGGACGCGGCGGGCGCCGGCGCCCATGAGATGCCGCGCAAGGCGGAGCCCGCCCAGGCGGAGGAGATGCCGAAGGCCTTCGGATTCGCCATCGACTATACCTACACGACGGACTACGTCTGGCGCGGCATCAACCTCAGCGAGTACGACGGCGAGGGCAGCGAGGACCCGAACCACCAGATGGGCGTCGGCTTCACGCTGGCGACCGAGCCGCTGGTCGGGACCGACTTCGGCACCTTCGGCGTGTCGTTCTGGTTCGAGTGGTACGGCGGCCAGGCCGAGCTGGGCAGCGACGGCTCGCTCCAGGAGGTCGACTACACGGTCAACTGGGCGCGGAGCGTCCCGGGCCTGCCGCTGGCCGTGGAGCTGGGCTGGATCGCCTACGAGTTCCCGCAGCTCACCGACGACGGGCGCTGCACGCAGGAGATCTACGCATCGCTGGCGCTCGAAGAGGAGGAGTTGTTCGGGATGGAGATCGTCAACCCGTACTTCGCCTACTACCTCGACGTCGACGACGTGCGGGCCTCCTGGATGGAGTTCGGCATCAGCCACGAGTTCACCCCGGCTGACGTCGGGGCCGGGAACGTGCCCTGCCTCGAGCCGCTGACGGTCACGCCCTCGTTCGTGATGGGCATCGACCACCGCTACTACGACGAGGCGGGCTTCGGCGGCGCCACCGGCGTGGATACCCACATCGGCAACCTCCAGTACGGGCTGGACGTCGGGTACGACATCGGCTCGGCCCTGGGGATGCCGCCGGAGTACGGCTCGTTGACGCTCAACGGCTTCCTCCGCTTCAGCCAGGCGATCCATAACGAAAGCCCCGCCGTCTACGATACCTTCTGGGGCGGCTTCACCGTCGGGTACGCGTGGTAGGCGAGGGAGTCCGGGCACGCCCGAGATGCGAGAATAGGATAGCCGGCCGGCCCGGCACGGGCCGGTCGAACGGCGCGACACGTCGCTTGGCGGCGAGGATACGTGCCCCTGGCGGGTGGGCGTTGCGGCTTCGGCCGGACGCCCCCCGCCGTCCCTTTTCGGCGGGGGTTGCAAGGAGACGGATATGTGCGGGATCGTCGGGCTGTGGAACGCGAAGGACGACGGCGCCGTGGCCGAGGCCATGGGGCGCATGGTGCACCGAGGCCCCGACGCCGAGGGGCGGCATGACGCCGACGAGGTGCATCTGGGTCACCGGCGGCTGTCGATCATGGACCCGGCCGGGGGCGATCAGCCGATCCTGTGCGGCGAAACCGGCCGGGCGATCGTCGCCAACGGAGAGATCTACAACTTCCCGACACTGCGGGAGGCGCTCTCGGCTCGCCACCGCTTCCGCACCCGGAGCGACTCGGAATCCGCGCTCCATTTGTACGACGAGCTGACCGAGCTGACGGCCGGGCGGCTTGACGGCATGTTCGCCTTCGCCCTGACCGACGGACCCGACCTGTACCTCGCCCGCGACGCCATCGGCATCAAGCCGCTCTACATCGGGCGGAAGGGCGACGGGATGGTCTTCGCCTCCGAGTTGAAGGCCGTCTCCGGACTCGTGGACAGCATCGAGGAGTTCCCGCCCGGCACGTGGTATCACTCGCGGCTGGGCTACGGACGGTTCTACGAGGTGCCGGACCGCTACCCGGAGGACGTGGACGAGCAGGAGCACCGCCGGCGCTTGCGCGAGACGCTCGAGCGGGCCGTGACCAAGCGGCTCATGAGCGACGTGCCCGTCGGGGCCTTCCTCTCGGGCGGGCTGGACAGCTCGATCATCGCCGCGCTGATGCGCCCGCACGTCGACGAGCTGCACACGTTCTCCGTCGGCCTGCCGGGCAGCAACGACCTCCAGGCGGCCCGACTCGTGGCCGAGCATCTGGACACGATCCATCACGAATACGAACTCACGGCCGCGGAGATCCGCGCGAAACTGCCCGAGATCGTCTATCACCTGGAGTCGTACGATCAGGACCTCGTCCGCAGCGCGATCCCGTGCTACTTCACCTCGCGCCTGGCGGCCGAGCACGTGAAGGTCATCCTGACCGGCGAGGGGGCCGACGAGCTGTTCGCCGGGTACTCGTATTACAAGGACATGAATGCCGCCGACGAGCAGGCCCTGCACGACGAGCTGCGGCGGTCCGTCTCGTCGCTGCACAACGTGAACCTACAGCGCGTGGACCGGCTGACGATGGCCCATTCCATCGAGGGCCGCGTGCCGTTCCTGGATACCGAACTGATCGAGCTGGCCCAGACGATTCCCGCGGCGCTGAAGCTGTGCCGTCGGCCCGGCAAGCCGCCGGTCGAGAAGCACATCCTGCGCGCCGCCTGCGAGGACCTGCTGCCGGCCGAGATCGTCTGGCGCGACAAGGAGCAGTTCGACGAGGGCTCCGGCACCGTCGACGTCGTCGACGGCCTGGCCGACGGCCTGATGCCCGAGGGCGCCTGGCGGACCTATGCGGAGCGGCACGCCGAGCAGGGCCTTCGCTCGGCCGAGGAATGCGCGTACCATAAGCTGCTCTGCGAGGCCTGCCCCGACCCGGACATCGTGCTGGACAACGTGGCCCGCTGGGCGGACCGCCCGGACGGCGTGCCGGGGACCATTGCGACGTAATTGTCGTACAGTGGCGAGCGAAACAACATTTCTGTAGGATCGGCCGCTCGTCGCTGGTGATGAACTGGGCCCGTAAGTGCTTCATAATGAGCCGGATAGGACCATTTATCCGGGTTGGCACGCGTCGTGCAATCCAGGTTGGGTGAACCACCGGCCGGCAGGCCCTAGCGGTGGGCCTGCGGCTTCCAGGGATGCGAGAGACACCGCCGAACAGGAGTCATGCGATGACACCCAAGGAATTTTTCGATTTCGCCAAGGCGAACAACGCCGAGATGATGGACCTGAAGTTTGTGGACATGCTCGGCACCTGGCAGCATTGTTCCTACCCCCTCGCGACGGTGGATGAGAGCGTCTTCGAGGAGGGGCTGGGCTTCGACGGATCGTCGATCCGCGGCTGGCAGGAGATTCACCAGTCGGACATGATGGCGGTCTGCGACGCCAGCACGGCCGCGATGGACCCGTTCTTCGAGCGGCCGACGGTGAGCGTGCTGGCCGACATCGTCGACCCGGAGACGCGCGAGGGCTACGGCAAGTGCCCGCGGCAGCTCGCGCGGCGGGCCGCGGCGCATCTCAAGGAGACGGGCATCGCCGACACGTGCTTCATCGGCCCGGAGCCGGAGTTCTTCATCTTCGACGAGGTCCGGTATGAGCAGAACGAGCACACGGGCTACTACTCGATCGACTCTGTCGAGGGCTCGTGGAACACGGCCCGGTTCGAAGAGCCGAACCTCGGCTACAAGCCGAGCTACAAGGGCGGGTACTTCCCGGTCAGCCCGACCGACACCTACCATGACCTCCGCGGCGAGATGACCTACGCCATGATGGACATGGGCATTGCCATCGAGGCGCACCATCACGAGGTCGCCACGGCCGGGCAGGCGGAAATCGACATGCAGTTCGACGAGTTGGTCAAGATGTGCGACCAGTTCATGTGGTACAAGTACATCATCCGCAACATCGCCCGCCGGGCGGGCAAGAGCGTGACGTTCATGCCCAAGCCGGTCTTCGAGGACAACGGCTCGGGCATGCACACGCACATTTCGCTGTGGAAGAACGGCGACACGCTCATGGCCGGCGACGGCTACGCGGGCATGAGCGAGCTGGCGATGAAGGGCATCGCGGGGCTTCTGGAGCACGCCCCGGCTCTGTTGGCCTTCGGCGCTCCGACGGCGAACAGCTACCGCCGGCTCGTGCCCGGCTTCGAGGCGCCGGTGAACTTGGTGATGTCCGCCCGGAACCGCTCGGCCGCGTGCCGGATTCCGATGTACTCCAACAGCGCCAAGGCCAAGCGGGTCGAGTTCCGCTGCCCGGACCCGACGGCCAACGGCTACCTCCTCTGGCCGGCGATGCTCATGGCGATGCTCGACGGCATCCAGAGAGATTTCGAGCTGCCCAAGCCGCTGGACAAGAACATCTACGAGCTCAGCGGCGACGAGCTCGCCTCCATCCCCAAGGTCCCCGGCACGCTCGGCGAGGCCGTCGACGCCCTCGAGCGGGACCACAAGTTCCTGCTCGCCGGCGGCGTGTTCACCGAGGACCTCATTCAGTCCTGGATCGGCTGGAAGCGCGAGGAGGAACTCAAGGAGCTGGCCCTCCGCCCGCACCCGTACGAGTTCCACCTGTACTACGACAGTTGATCCGAGGGTACCGGAGGATTCGTCGGGCCCGGGGCGTGCCCGGTCCCCGGCGGGTTTCTCCTCCCTGGGCGGTGGGGGCGGCTCGGCAAGGGTCGCTCCCCCCGTTGCGCGCCGCACCGGCGGGCGGTTCCGTGCCGGTTCCGTCGCACGGGCCCCATTCGACGGCGCGCACCTGCCCGTCCCCCCGGCCGCCATGCTACAATGCCACGGAGGGCGAGCGCGGACGCTCCTTCGACGGCCGTATTCCTCGGAATCGCCATGACACGGAACATCCCACAACCGACCGGGCTCTACGACCCGCGATTCGAGCATGACGCCTGCGGCGTCGGCGCGGTGGTCAACGTCCACGGCGGACGGGAACACCGCATCCTCGAACTGGGCAACCGGGTCCTGCTGAACCTCCAGCATCGCGGCGCCGCCGGCGGCGACGACGAGACCGGCGACGGCGCGGGCATCCTGTTCCAGATCCCGCACGAGTTCCTGGCCGCGGAGGCCGAGGCGTGCGGCTTCGACCTGCCCGAGCCCGGCCGGTACGGCGTGGCGATGGTCTTCACCCCGCGCGAAGACGGCGAGACGCGCGACCGGTGTCATCAGGCGCTGGCGGAGGCGGCGGAGCACTACGGGCTGTCGGTGCTGGGGCGGCGGTGCGTGCCGGGCGACGCGAGCGTCCTGGGCGCGCTGGCCCGGCAGGCCGAGCCGCGGGTGGACCAGGTCTTCCTCGATGCGGCGGGCCTGGAGGGGGCCGTGCTGGAAAACCGGCTGTACATGGTCCGGCGCCGGGCGGAGCGGCTGGTTCGGGAGCGGCTCGGCGAGCGGGCCGAGGACTTCTACGTCTTGTCCCTCTCGGCGCGGACGATCTGCTACAAGGGTATGTTCCTCGCGCCGCAGCTCTTCGGCTACTACCCGGACCTGAGCGACGAGCGGATGGTCAGCTCTCTGGCCGTCGTGCATCAGCGGTACAGCACGAACACCTTCCCGAGCTGGAAGCTCGCCCAGCCGTTCCGGATGATCGCCCACAACGGCGAGATCAACACGCTCAGCGGCAACCGCAACCGAATGCGCGGCCGTGAGAGGCGGATGGGCAGCCCGGACCTCGGCGAGGGACTCAGCGAGGAGACGCTCCGCGAGGCGGCGGGGGACCTGGTGCCCGTGCTGAGCGAGGGCTTCAGCGACTCGGCCCAGTTCGACCAGTGCCTGGAGCTGTTGGTGCGGTCGGGGCGGTCGCTGCCGCACTCGCTGATGATGGTGGTGCCCGAGGCCTTCGGCCCGCTGTACCACATGAGCACCGACAAGCGGTATTTCTACGAGTACCACTCGGCGATCATGGAGCCGTGGGACGGGCCGGCGGCGCTGGTCGTCACGGACGGGCGGCTGATCGGCGGCACGCTGGATCGCAACGGGCTGCGCCCCGCGCGGTACGTCATGACGACCGACGGGCTGGTCGTGCTGGGCTCCGAGGTCGGCGTGGTCGAGTTCCCGCCCGAGCAGGTCGCGCGGAAGGGCCGCTTACAGCCGGGGCGGATGTTCCTGGTCGACACGGTCGAGGGCCGCTTCATCGCCGACAACGAACTCAAGAGCCGCATCGCCCGCCGCCACCCGTACCGCCGCTGGGTGGAGGAGAACCGCATCGAGCTGCGCGGGCTGTTCAGCGCATCCCGCCCGACTCCGATGGCGCGGGACGAGCTGTTCCGTTGCATGCGGGCCTACGGCTGGACGCGCGAGGAGCTGCGGATGGTCATCACGCCGATGGCCACCGACGCCCAGGAGCCCATCGGCTCCATGGGCAACGACACGCCGCTGGCGGTGCTGAGCGACCGGCCGGCGCCGTTGTTCAACTACTTCAAGCAGCGCTTCGCCCAGGTGACCAACCCGCCGATCGACCCGTACCGCGAGGGGCTCGTGATGTCCTGCATGCTCTACACGGGCAAGCGGCGGAACATCCTGGAGATGGGCCCGGAGCACTGCCGCCAGCTCAAGCTGCCGCACCCGATCCTGACCTGCGAGGACCTCGACCGGCTGCGGAGCGTACACCTGGAGGGCTACCGCGTCGCGACGATCGAGGCCCTGTTCGACGCGACGGCCGACGACCCGGCCGTGGCGCTGCGCGCGGGAATCGACGAGATGCTGGCCCAGGCCGAGCGGGCCATTGCCGACGACGCCTCGCTGCTGATCGTATCGGATCGCGGATTCGACGAGAACCGCGCCCCGATCCCCTCGCTGCTGGCGACCGCGGCGCTGCATCACGGCCTGCTCGACCGCGGCCTGCGGGGCGAGGCGGGCATCGTGGTGGAGTCCGGCGAGCCGCGCGAGGTGATGCACTTCTGCCTGCTGCTGGGCTACGGGGCCAACGCGGTCAACCCGTGCCTGCTGTTCCAGTCGCTCGAGGAGCTGCGCCGCGCCGGCGACATCCCCGAGGACCTGGAGCCGGAAGGGGCGGTGGACAACGTCATCGCCGCGCTGAAGAAGGGCGTTCTCAAGACGATGTCCAAGATGGGCATCTCGACGCTGCGGAGCTACCGCTCGGCGCAGATCTTCGAGTGCATCGGCCTGAACTCCGATGTTGTGGACGCCTACTTCACGGGCACGCCCAGCCGCATCCGCGGCATCGGCCTGGCCGAGATCGCCGAGGAGGCATTGCGCCGGCACCGGGCGGCGTACGCTCGGCGCCGGCCGGGGCAGCTCCCGCTGGAGTTCGGCGGGGACTACCACTACCGCGACGACGGCGAGAACCACCTGTGGAACCCCGAGTCGGTCACGTCTCTCCAGCGGGCCGTGCGAGAGGGCGACCGCGAGCACTTCCGCCGCTACGCCCGGTCCATCAACGACCAGTCTCGGAAGCACTGCACCCTCCGCGGCCTGTTCGAGCTGGAGGGCATCGAGCCGGGCGCGGTCGAGCCGCGGTCGGTCGAGGGCGCCGAGACCGTGCCGCTCGAGGAGGTCGAGCCGGCCTCGGAGATCGTCCGCCGCTTCTACACGGGGGCGATGAGCCACGGGTCGATCTCGGCCGAGGCCCACGAGGCCATGGCCGTGGCGATGAACCGCATCGGCGCTTACGCCAACACCGGCGAGGGCGGCGAGGACCCGGCGCGCTACACGATCGAGCCGAACGGCGACGACCGCAACTGCGGCATCAAGCAGGTCGCCAGCGGGCGCTTCGGGGTGACGATGGAGTACCTCGCCCACGCGGACATGATCCAGATCAAGATGGCCCAGGGCGCCAAGCCCGGCGAGGGCGGGCAGCTTCCGGGGCACAAGGTTACCGAGGAGATCGCGCGGCTGCGGCACTCGACGCCCGGCGTGTCGCTGATCTCCCCGCCGCCGCACCACGATATTTACTCGATCGAGGACCTGGCCCAACTGATCTACGACCTCAAGTGCGCGAACCCGGGCGTGAAGGTGTCGGTCAAGCTCGTCAGCGAGGTCGGGGTCGGGACGGTCGCGGCGGGCGTGGCGAAGGGCAACGCCGACGAGGTGCTCATCAGCGGGCACGACGGCGGCACGGGCGCCAGCCCGCTTTCGAGCATCAAGCACGCCGGCTGCCCGTGGGAGCTGGGCCTGGCCGAGACGCAGCAGACGCTCGTGATGAACGACCTGCGGGACCGCATCCTCGTACAGGCCGACGGGCAGATGAAGACCGGGCGCGACATCGTCGTCGCCGCGCTGCTCGGCGCCGAGCGCTTCGGCTTCGGCACCGGGGCGCTGGTCTCGCTCGGCTGCATCCTCATGCGCAAGTGCCACCACGGCACGTGCCCGGTGGGCATCGCCACGCAGAAACCGGAGCTGCGATGCCGCTTCGCGGGTGAGCCGGAGCACCTGGTGAACTTCATGATGTTCGTCGCCGAGGAGGCCCGCGAGTGGATGGCGGCGCTGGGCTTCCGGCGGTTCGACGACATGGTCGGCCGCGTGGACCGCCTCCGCGTCCGCCCCGCGGTCGAGCACTGGAAGGCCCGCGGGCTGGATTTCTCGGCGCTGTTCGCTCCGCCGGTCAGCGGCCACGGCGGCGAGCCGGGTCCGCTGCGCTGCACGCGCCCGCAGCCGGACCGCCTCGGCGACCACCTGGACTGGCAAATCCTCGACGCGATCGGCCCGAAGCTCGAGGCCGGGGCGGCCGCGGCGGCCGCGGCGCTGGAGCTGCCAGTCCGCAACGTCCACCGGGCGATCGGGGCGATTCTGTCGAACCGGGTCGTCCGCGCGCATGGGGCGGCCGGGCTGCCCGACGACACCCTGGACATCACGCTCCGCGGCTCGGCCGGGCAGAGCTTCGGGGCCTTCACGTGCCCGGGCGTCACGCTCCGGCTGCACGGGGACGCGAACGACTACGTCGGCAAGGGCCTCTGCGGCGGCAGAATCATCGTCCGCACGCCCGAAGGCAGCCCGTTCGAGCCGCACGAGAACGTCATCATCGGCAACACGGTGCTCTACGGCGCCACGAGCGGGGAGCTGTACGTCAACGGGCTGGCGGGGGAGCGTTTCGCCGTCCGCAACTCCGGCGCCACGGCGGTCGTCGAGGGCGTCGGGGACCACGGCTGCGAGTACATGACCGGCGGCACGGTGGTCGTGCTGGGCGTGACCGGCCGGAACTTCGCCGCGGGCATGTCCGGCGGCGTCGCGTACGTGCTCGACGAGCACCAGCTCTTCGACACGCTGTGCAACCTGGACATGGTCGACGTCGAGTTCGTCTGGCAACGGGAAGATCGGGACCGGCTCCGCGAGCTGATCCAACGCCACGCGGACTGCACCGGCAGCGTACGAGCCCGGCACATCCTGGATCACTGGGACGACATGGTCGGCCGGTTCGTGAAGGTCATGCCGATCGACTACAGAAACGCCCTGGAGAAGCTGCGGCAACGCGAGAGCCGCGACGCGGAGTTCAGCCCGCACACGGAAGAAGTCTACTAGGGATGATGGATGAGGAAGCGCGACCGACGAATGAATGGTGAAGCCCGAATGACGATTAACGCATCGATGCGCCGCCCGTCATTCCGGTCTGGTCATTCGTCATTCATGGTGAGCCATGGGTAAGCCCACAGGATTCATCGAGAACAAGCGTCAGGAGGTCGGCCATCGCCCGGTGGACGAGCGGAAGGGCGACTTCCTCGAGATCGACATCCCGCTCTCGGAAGAGGAGCTGCGGCAGCAGGCCGCGCGCTGCATGGACTGCGGCATCCCGTTCTGCCACGGCGTCGGCTGCCCGGTGGTCAACCGCATTCCCGAGTTCAACGACCTGATCTACCGCGGACGGTGGCGCGAGGCGCTGGACATCCTCCACGCGACGAACAACTTCCCCGAGTTCACCGGCCAGGTCTGCCCCGCCCCGTGCGAGGCGTCGTGCACGCTGAGCATCAACGACGAGCCGGTGCTGATCCGTCACATCGAGCGGCAGATCGTCGAGCGCGGCTGGGAAGAGGGTTACATCCGCCCCGAGCCGCCCGAGTTGCGGACGGGCAAGAAGGTGGCGGTCGTGGGCTCCGGCCCGGCCGGGCTGGCCGCGGCCCAGCAACTCGCCCGCTGCGGGCACGACGTGGTGCTCTATGAGAAGTCCGACCAGATCGGCGGGCTGCTCCGCTACGGAATCCCGGACTTCAAGCTCGCCAAGAAGCTCATCGACCGCCGCCTGGAGCAGATGGCCGCCGAGGGTGTGAGCTTCGAGACCGAGGTGGACGTCGGCCGGGATCTTTCGGCCGCGTACGTTCGCCGTAAGTTCGACGCTCTCGTGCTCACGATCGGAGCCGGCGAGCCGCGCGACCTCAAGGTTCCCGGCCGGGGCTTGGAGAACGTGCACTTCGCCCTGGACTACCTGGAGCAGCAGAACCGCGTCAACTCGGGTGGCGAGGTCCCGCCCGAGGAGCGCATCGACGCGCGGGGCAAAGTCGTCGTGGTCATCGGCGGCGGGGACACGGGCAGCGACTGCGTCGGCACCGCCAACCGCCAGGGGGCCCGCGAGGTGCACCAGTTCGAGATCCTGCCCAGGCCTCCCGAGGTCGGCAACCCGGAGACCCCGTGGCCCGAATGGCCGCGAATCCTCCGGACGAGCAGTTCACAGGAAGAGGGCTGCCGGCGGCGCTGGTGCGTCCTCACCCAGCGGCTCAGCGGCCGCGACGTCCGCGTCGAGAAGCTCCACGGCTGCGAAGTCGAGTGGGTCCGCGGCCGGCGCGGCGAGTGGAAGATGTCTGAGCGGCCCGGCACGGAGTTCACGATGGAGGTGGACCTGGTGCTGCTGGCGATGGGCTTCACGCACGCGGCGCACACCGGCCTCGTCGAGAACCTCGGCCTGGAGTTGGACGGGCGCGGGAACATCCGCACGGACGAGCGCTTCGCCACGAGCGTCGAGGGCGTCTTCTCCGCGGGTGACGCCCAGCGCGGGGCCTCGCTGATCGTCCACGCCATCCGCGCCGGGCGCGACGCCGCCGCGGCCGTGGACGAGTGGCTGATGGACGAGTAGACCGGCGCGCACGGGTGGCTTGTCCGCCCGTGTTCGGCGACACACGGCCGGGCAAGGCGACCGTTCCACCCGCACGGTGTCCGGCAGCGTTCAGCGAATGCACTCGTGCCACATCCATGGCGCGGCCGTGTTGTCCGGATTTACCGTTTCCGATTTGCCTCGCGTTTCTGGCGTCCGACTCGCGCTTCCCGCAAGCCCATTGACCCGCGCGGCCCTTCCCCCGACAATGCCCTCGCCTGGGGGCCTCCCATCGGCAGACAAGGGCAACGCATGGTCGCATCCGACGATTCCTTGAGCATCGACCTGCACGACGTGGCGAAGATCTACCGGGGCAAGGTGCACGCGCTGCGGGGCATCGAGATGCGGGTCGGTCGGGGCGAGGTCTTCGGCCTGCTCGGGCCCAACGGTGCCGGCAAGAGCACGCTGGTCAAGATCCTCATGACCGTCATCCGCCCGTCGCGGTGCGGCGGCACGCTGCTCGGCCGGCCGGTCGGGCACAAGGCCACCCTCCAGCGCGTCGGCTACCTGCCCGAGCACTTCACCGGCCCGCCGCACCTGACCGGTCGGCAGACGCTCGAGTACTACGGGGCGCTGTCCAAGATGGCGCGGGCCCGCCGCAAGCACCGTGCGGCCGAGCTGCTGGAGGTCGTCGGCCTCAGCGATCGGGCCGACCGCCGCCTGGCGACCTACTCCAAGGGCATGATGCAGCGCATCGGCCTGGCCCAGTCGCTGATGCACGAACCGGACCTGGTGCTTCTCGACGAGCCGACCGAAGGTCTGGACCCCGTCGGCCGCAGGGACGTCCGCAATGTACTCCAGCGGCTGCGCGCCGAGGGCCGCACGGTCTTCCTGAACAGCCACCTGCTCAGCGAGATCGAACAGGTCTGCGGGCGCGTGGCGATCCTGAACGACGGCCGGGTCGTCCGGCAGGGCGCCCTGGACGAACTGACCCGCGCGCAGAAGTGGTTCGACTTCGAGGTCGCCCCGGACGACAAGTCGCGGGCGGAGCAGGCCGTCGGCGGCGCGCTGAGCGGCGAGGCCGAGCTTGCGGGCGCTCCCGTCCCGGCCGTGGGCGGGCCACAGCGAACCGGCGCGCTGCTGCGCGTCAAGAGCCCGGACGCGGCCGGAATCCAGCCGGCCATCGACGCGCTGCGAAACGCCGGCATCGAGATTCGTTCCATTATGCCCGGGCGGCAGTCGCTCGAGGACCTGTTCATCGAGACGATCACCGGCCCGTCGGTCCCGCCGCCGCATCCGTCGCAGGGGGAGACGACATGAGCCAGACCGCCGCCATCTTCCACGAGGCCTACCGCGGGCTTCGGGCCCGCAAAATGTTCTGGATCGTGCTGGGCATCTCGGGCTTCGTCGTGGCCGCGTTCGCCTGCCTGGGCGTGGACGACGGCAGCGTGAGTTTCCTCGTATGGGATCTCGGGCACTTTCCCGGCCTGGAGGCGGAGCTGTTCTACAAATCGGTGTTCCTCGCTTGGGGCGTGGGGTTCTGGCTGACGTGGATCGCGGTGATTCTCGCGCTGATCTCCACGGCCGGGATCTTCCCGCAACTCATGCGGAAGGGAACCATCGACCTGGTCGTGGCCCGGCCGATCAGCCGCGCGCGACTGTTTCTCACGCAGTACGCCGCGGGCCTGTTGTTCGTGGCGCTACAGGTGGGCGTGTTCTCGCTGGCGAGCTTCCTGGTGATGGGCATCCGCGGCGGGGCGTGGGAGCCGGGGCTCTTCCTGGCCGTGCCGCTGGTCGTACTGTTCTACAGCTACCTGTTCTCCGTGTGCGTGCTGCTGGGGACGCTGACGAGATCGACCGTCGCGGCCCTGCTGCTGACGCTGCTGTTCTGGGCGCTCGTGGCCGTGTTGCACTTCGCGGAGGTGGGCCTGCTCACGCAGCAGTACATGTTCGAGCGGGAGGCGGCGCAGATGCGCGCCGAGGCGGACCGGATGGCCGAGCAGGAGGCGCGGGACGAGGAGGGCGCCCCGGCCACGACTATGAGCGGTTCGTATTGGGGGGACGATCCGGACGAGCTTCGCCGCCGGGCCGACGACACCGAGCACACGGCGGAGGTGATGGGCAGCGTCCATGAAGGCGTGTACCTTGCCAAGAGTTTCCTGCCCAAGACGGCCGAGACGGTCGACCTGCTGGAGCGTGCGCTGATTCGCACGGCCGACCTGCCCGACGCGGATGGGCGCGGATCGCCCGGCGGGGAGGATGAAGACGGCGCCTACGAGAACCCCGGCCTCCGGGCCGAGCTGAAGCTGCGCGACCGTTCACCGGCGTGGATCATCGGCACGTCGCTGGCCTTCGAGGCGGTCATGCTGGCCCTGGCGGCGTTCGTGTTCTACCGGCGGGACTTCTAGGGGCGCGACGCCTCGCTCATCGCAGGGCGAAGCGGACCGGCACGTTTACCCAGGACTCGACCGGCTCGCCGTCCATCAGCGCCGGGCGGAAGCGGGCGGCCAGCACGGCCCGGCGGGCGGCGGCGTCGAGGGATGCGTGCGCGGACGACGCGACGACGCGAGTCTGATCCACCTTTCCTGCGGCCGTGACGTGCGCGGCGATGACCACGCGGCCCTCGTGCCCCCGGCGCACGGCGCTCGGCGGGTACTCCGGGCGGATGGCCTGCATCGGCTCGGCCGGGCGCGTCGGGCCGCCTTGCCCGGCGTCGGGCGTGCCCGGGTCCGTGGTCCCGGCGTCCGGTTCGGCGGTGTCGCCGACCCTCGGGCCGTCTTCCGGTGGCGCCGGCGACGGCGGCACCACAGCGGCCGGCTCCTGCGCGCCGGCGACCTCCTCGCCCGGCGGCTCGGCCTCGACCGGTTCGGCCTCCCCGGCCGACGGTGGCTCGCCCGGCGCCTGCTCCTCACGCGGGAAGGCCTTCTTGATCGCCATCCGCGCCGTGTCTTCGGGCGGCTTTCCGCTGGTCTTCGGCTCCCCGGTGAGGGCCGCGATGTCCGGCGGCCCGACCGCCCCGTCCGGCGGCGCGACTGCCCCGGTCAGGGGCGGCCCGTGGGCCCAGTCCGCCGGTGGGGGCCGCATTCGAACGGGCGGCTCCAACTCGACGCGGGCGGCACGGCGGCGGGGCGAGCGTCGGGGCGGGTCCAGCTCGACCGGGGTGCGGCGCTCCCACGGCCGGGGCTTCGGCGGGGGCATGGAATGCTCTCGACGAATCCGGACCGGGTCCGCGCGCGTCACGGGCACCGGGCGGCTGGGCGCCCGGGCCGTCGGCACCTCCCGCGCCGGGCCGGCGAGGTCGCCGCTGACGATCTGCTCCATCCGCGCCGTGGCCGCCAGCGCGGCGTGCAAAGCCAGCGACAGCGCCACTGCCGGGCCCCACGCCGCGCGGAGCCGCGCCCGATAGGGAGGCGGCTCGGCCGGGATGTCGCCGGCTCTTTCGGTCATCGTCTCGCCTGTGACAACGGCAACGGGCTCACCACAGCGGGCACAGAGAGCTCAGAGGACTTACGCCGGTCGGGTCTCGTTCGCCCACCGCATCCATGGCGCTTCCGTTCTCTCCGTCGTCTATGGTGAAAGGGCTGCTAGAACCTCCACCGAAGGCCGAACTTGAAGTTGAACCCCGGCTCGTTCACGCCGGAGCCGTGGATTCGATAGTCCTCATTCGTCACGTTCTCGAGCCCGACCCACAGGTCGAGGTCTTCGTTGACGCGCCACCCGCCGTTGAGGTCGAGCACGCAGTAGCCGGGCGTGCCGCCGGGCGGAATGCGCTGCGTGTCGGCCCGGTCGCGGGTGGACAGCTTGTCCGCCTTGAGTGCGAAGGTGGCCCCGGCCTGCGCCCAGAGCTTGCCGTCCGCGGAGTCCCACCGCAGCCCGGCGCGCCACGTCGGAGGCATGAGCCGGTCCCGCGGCTCGGAGACCGTGATCGGCGCCGACGTCGGGAACGTGTCGACCTCGCCGTCCATCCACGCGAAGTTGCCGAACGCCGTCCACTGCGGCAGGAATCGCCACTGCGCCTCGAGCTCGATGCCTTGGACGAACCCGTCGCCGACGTTCTGCTTGGTCACCTCGTTGTCGCCCTGCACGACGTTGCCGGTCGGGGTGCGGACGATCATGTCGTCGATGCACGTGTGGTGCCACGCCGCCTGGGCGCTGAAGTTGTCGTAGCGCGTCTTCACGCCCGCCTCGAAGCTGAGGTAGTGCTCCGGGTCGAGCCCGGGCGAGGGCGTCTCGATCTCGTCCGTGCGGGCCGTGTCCAGCCGCGTCAGGTCCGACAGGTTCGGCGCCCGGAACCCCTGCGAGACGCCGCCGAAGACGTTCCAGTGCTCCTGTGCGTCGACGAACCAGCTCACCCGGGCGCTGCCCACGAGCGTGTCCCAGTCGTCGCTGACGGACATCACGCCGCCCGTGTCCGGGTCCGACACGCGGTCGGCGTCCGCGCGGGCGTACGTGTACCGCCCGCCGAGCGTCACATCCAGCCGGTCGCCGAGCGGGATCTCGTCCTGAATGAACACGCCGAACAGGTCGTAGCACGCGTCGTCGCCGATCGGTCCCTGGACGCTGCTGCCCGAGAAGCTGCCGTCCGCGGCGTAGTTGTCCCGGAACGAGCCGACCCGGTCGTGATACCACTCCACGCCGTAGGTCCACTTGCCGATCGGGCTGGGCGTGACGAACACGGCCGTGAGTCCGTAGGTGTTCACGTCGAAGCCCTGGATGTCCCGCCGCCCGTCGGAGCGGCCGCGCAGCCGCTCCTCGGTCATCAACTGGTGTGAGAAGGTCAGTTCGACCTCGTCCACGGCCGCGCCGAGGTTCCGCTTGGCGAAGCGGACGTAGCTGAGGTTGTGGTACTGATCGAGCCGGCGGATGCGCTCGTTGCCGACGGTCGTGCCCTCCCAGGCGACACCGTAGATCGTCTTGTGCGTCCGCCAGGCGTCGTTCTGGTAGTACTCGTAGTGGGCGAAGGTCCAGGTCGTGTCCGGGTCCGGCCGGTACACGATCTTGGCGTCCGCGGCGCAGTCGCCGTAGCCGGTGTTCTCCTGGGGGCCGACGGCGGCGCCGCCGTCAACGTCGCTGAAATTGCGGTACGTGCCGCCGACCAGGGCGGCCCAGGCGCCGTAGCTGGCGTTGATTTCGGCCCGGCCGATGTAGCTTTGCTCGGCCGTCGAGACGCGGCTGTAGATCTGCCGCCAGGATTTCAGCCCCTCGCCGAGCATCTCCGGGCCCCGCATGACGGCGTTGACCGTTCCGCCGATGGCGTCCGAGCCGTAGAGCACGGAAGAGGGGCCCTTGACGACCTCCATGCGGTCGACCGTGTACGGGTCCACGAGGTTCCAGTACTGGTTCGGGCCGGGGCGGAAGACCGAGTTGTTCAGCCGCACGCCGTCGATCAGCAGCAGCGTGCGGAAGCTCGTGAAGCCGCGGATGTACGGCGAGCCCATGGCGTTGGAGGTCTTCTGCACCATCACGCTCGGCACGTCCTCGATTGCCCGCGTCGGCGTGCGGTACAGCCGGTTGGACCGGAAGTCATCGAACGGCACCGTGTCCACGGTGTACGGCGCGGCGAACGACTCGATCTCGCCGCGCGTGGCCGTCACGACCACCTCGCGGAGCCAGCCGGCCCCCGGAGGCGTTGCGGGCGAAACCTCGCCCGCCTCGGCGGGCTGCGTGGCCGGCTCGCCCGGGCTTTCGGCGGGGGCCTCGGCCGGGGCAGTCGGCTCGGCCGGGGATTCCGTAGCGGGGGGCTCGCCCGGGTCGGCGAGAATCCCGCCGGCCGGCAGAGCGGCGCAGGCAAGCAGACAGAGAGCGACCCGGAGTTGCATGCGTGGGACGGCGTGTGTCATCTCTTCTTTCCTTTGCATCTGGGGGTTGCGAAGCGCCCGCCCGGACGGGCGGACCGGAGCGCGGACCACTCCTTGACCCGACACATACAACAGACGTGCCACAAAGGGACTACTGCACCTAAGGTACTTCATCGAAATCCCTTATCCACATACCAGAGGGCCAGTCACCCGGCCGCAGTGCACAAGGCAAGGGCAGCGATGGACCGTAGGTGTGCAAGCGGGGCTGGCGCAAGAAAGACGGCGGCGCCTCGCTCGGAAGCGCCGCCGTCGTGTTTCGCCGTCGCTACGGGCGTCTAGTAGCGATCTCGTCCTCCGCCTCCCCGGCCCCCGCGACCGCCGTGACCGCCTCGGCCGCCGCGTCCGCCTCCGCGGCCGCCGCCGTGTCCTCCCCGTCCGCCGCGTCCCCCGCCGCGTTCCTCACGGGCGCGGGCCTCGTTGACGGTCAGCGCCCGCCCGCCGAAGTCCTGTCCGTTCAGCGCCTCGATGGCGCCTTGGGCCTCCGGGTCGCTGGCCATCTCGACGAAGCCGAAGCCCTTGCTCCGGCCGGTCTCCCGATCCTGAATCACCGCGACGCTTTCCACCGTCCCGTGCTGCTGGAACAGTTGCTCGAGGTCCTCTTCCGTCACGTCATACGGAAGGTTGCCAACATACAGTCTCTTCATTGCTGCTCTCCAAGTGGCGGGGCGACGCGCCCCGCGGGTCGATCCGTTCCACGGCCGCTGAATCGTACCCCCCACCGGGCGGGGGTCAACTGCCTTTCTGCGGAATCCCGTGCCGGGGGTACGCGGAGGACCCCCGTGCCGCCCGCTCGGGCCGGTCGGGCGGGCAGCCATCCCCACCAGACCCTTGCGGGCCCGTGCCGGCTTTGATAGTCACTCCGCATGGCTGACGCGGGCGCCCAGACCTGGACGGTCCTTTCCCTGCTGAACTGGACGAAGGATTACTTCGCGCGGGCCGGGCTGGAGAGCCCCCGCCTCGCGGCCGAGCTGCTGCTGGCCCACGTGTTGGGCTGCAAGCGCATCGAGCTGTACGCCCGCTTCGCCCTCGAGCCCGGCGAGCAGCAACGCGCGGCGTTCCGCGAGCTGGTCGCCCGGGCCGCCAGGCACGAGCCCGTGGCCTATCTTATAGGCGGCAAGGAGTTCTACTCGATCTGGTTCCGCGTGACGCCGGATGTGCTCATCCCCCGCCCGGAGACGGAGATGCTCGTTTCGGAGGCCCTCTCGCACGTTCGTCGCCTCGGGCGCGACGCCCGCATGTTGGACGCGTGCACGGGCAGCGGCGCCGTGGCGGTGGCGACGGCGTCTCAGCTTCCGTCGGTTCACGTCCTGGCGACGGATGCTTCTCCTGAGGCCGTGGAGGTCGCCGCCGGCAACGCGGCCGCGCACGGCCTGGGCGAGCGCGTGACTTGCCGCACCGCGAACCTTCTGGAGCTTCCCGACGGTTGCGAGGCGTTCTCGGCCTGCGACGTGGTTACGGCCAATCCGCCCTACGTCGCGGACGCGGACGAGGTGGCCGAAAGCGTCCGCCACGAGCCGGAGTCGGCCTTGCGGGCCGGGCCGGAGGGGCTGGACGTGCTCCGCCCGCTGATCGCCCAGGCGCCCGAGCGCGTCGCGCCCGGCGGGGCGCTGATTCTCGAGTTCGGGCAGGGCCAGGCCGACGCCGTCCGCGACCTGATCGTTGCCACCGGCGCCTTTGACGAGCCGCGAATCCTTCGCGATCAGCAGAATATCGAACGCACGGCCGTGGCGGCGAAGCAGGCGTAATCCCGACCGTCATGCTCGGTGGCTACGTCCATTCGGCGGGACGGTGATAGGCATAGATCCCGTCGCGGACCGGGTCGGGCAACTGGCATCGGGCCGCGACCTTCTTCGAGCCGGTCTTGATGCGGCATATCCCTCGTTGGCCGAAGCGAGCGAACTCCTTGTTGCGCCGATTCGGGGGCAGGACTACCGTCAAGCTCCGGCGCGCAAGTTCGTGTATCATCTTCAGCGTCGGTGATTGGTCACCGTCACCGGAGATCAGCATCAGGTGTTCGCAACGGCTCTCCAAAGCATCACGTAGCATGCGAAGACCGATGGCCACGTCGGTGGTTCTGTTCGTACACTCGGTACCAGTTCTGACATCGCCGGCACCGCCTCTTCACGGGGGCGTTCCCTTCACGACGCCCACACGAGAGAGCGAATCAAGGGCGTTGACGTACGCGATTTGGCGTTTGGGCTTGTCGGGGTCGGATTCCGTTGGGCGGACCATGGCGGCGAAGTAGTAGATGTGAGCCAGCGCGTCACCAGGGTCGACAAAGGCCTCGGCGAATGCGCGTATGTCCAACCACTTCAGGTGCTTCCACCTTCTGATGGCATAGTAGAGATTGAAGCCGTCGACAGAGACATGGACCCGCCCCAGGGCCTGAGAATACCCCGGGACGGGCCACAATACAGCACGAAAGTGGGCGAGACGCGAAGGATCTGGCTGAACACTCTTGCCCATCTGGCGTATGATACTAGAGACGATGTGATGGATACCCCCCCTGGGGGACTAACCCCAGGCCGACGGCCCCGTGGCCCAGCCATGGGGCTGTCTTATGCGGTGGCAGTCCGCTGAGGAATGGGTTTCGTCGCTCGCAGCAGGAACAGCTTCTTCAACGGGGGGCTCGCTGACTCCTGGCTGGAATGCGCCGCCCAGCGGCAAGGAGTCAGCCCGGCCGTTGCTCCGCTCGCGGCCGCGCGGTATCGTCGGCTCTCTCGCAGGTTGGCTCAACCTCGGACGGAAGGCACCATGGACATTCTCGTGATTCAGGGCGGCGCCCGGCTGAAGGGCCGCGTGGAGATCAGCGGCGCGAAGAACGCCGCGCTGCCGATCATGGCCGCGTCGCTGCTGGCGGACGGCCCGAGCACGATCCGCCGCGTGCCGGACCTGGCGGACATCCGCACGATGGCGGCGCTGCTGGGCGAACTCGGGGCCGACGTCGACCGCGGCGAGGACGGCACGACGCGCATCGAGGTCAGCGACACGTCGAACAGCCACGCCCGCTACGACATCGTCCGGAAGATGCGCGCGAGCGTCTGCGTGCTGGGCCCGTTGCTGGCCCGCCGCGGCGAGGCGCGCGTGTCGATGCCCGGCGGCTGTGCGATCGGCTCGCGCCCCATCGACCTGCACCTCCGCGGGCTGCGGGCGTTGGGGGCCGAGATCGAGCTGAACCAGGGCGACATCGTCGCACGGGCCAAGCGGCTCAAGGGTGACACGATCTTCCTCGG
The DNA here is from genome assembly GCA_964531695.1 of uncultured Planctomycetaceae bacterium. Classification (GTDB taxonomy): domain Bacteria; phylum Planctomycetota; class Phycisphaerae; order SM23-33; family SM23-33; genus JAGXKT01. The sequence goes on from CAZHEH010000019.1 coordinate 43,034, forward strand.
CGGGCCCTTCGGCTCGACCGTACTCGGCACGGCCAACGTGATGATGGCCGCCACGCTCGCCGAGGGCCGGACGGTCATCGAGTCGGCCGCGTGCGAGCCGGAGATCTCCGATCTGGCCGAGTATCTCAACATGATGGGTGCCAAGGTCAGCGGCGGGGGCACGCCGCGGGTCATCGTCGATGGCGTCGAGGCCCTGACCGGCGCCGAGCACGAGGTCTGCCCCGACCGGATCGAGGCCGGTACGTTCCTGGTCGCCGGGGCATTGACCAACGGCGAGCTGAACATCTCCCATTGCCGCCTCGACCACATGCTTGCGGTCGTCCAGAAGCTCCGCGAGACCGGCACGATCGTCGAGCCGAGCAACGGGGGGGCCGTCGTGGCCTCCGCCCGGCGGATCGAGCCGGCCGACGTGACCACGCAGCCCTATCCCGGCTTCCCGACCGACCTGCAGGCCCAGGTCATGACGCTGCTGGCGATGGGCGACGGAAACAGCGCGATTACCGAGAAGATCTTCCCCGACCGTTTCATGCACGTTCCGGAGCTGATGCGCATGGGCGCCAACATCCGCAAGGAGGGCCCGACCGCCATCGTCACGGGCGTCAAGCGCCTCGTCGGCGCCCCCGTGATGGCCAGCGACCTCCGCGCCTCGGCCGCGCTGGTGCTGGCCGGGCTCGTCGCGAAAGGCGAGACGACCGTCCGCCGCGTGTACCACATCGACCGCGGCTACGAACGCATCGAACGCAAGCTCACGGCCGTGGGGGCGCAGATCGAGCGGGAGCAGGAGTGATGGATGTCGGCGGACACCGAATGGCGAAGGACGACACCCGGATGACGAGACAAGCCCGAAGGACCAACGACGCCTCCCGCGCGGCATCCTCATTCGGGTTTCGTCATTGATTCGGCATTTGAGCTTGGCCCTTCCTGATTCTCCCGGGCCGGGGTGGCGACCCCGGCATGGTGCTCCCGTGCAGGCAACGCCTCACCTTGCCCGGACGATCGGTACGTCCGAATCGGGCGTCCGAATCAGGTCCACGTCGACGGCGTAAGTCTCGCCGAGGACATCCTCGCGGATGGTCTCACCGGGCGGTCCGGCCGCGACGACGCGCCCGTCGCGCATCAGGATCAGTTCGTCGGCGAAGCGGGCGGCGAGGTTCACGTCGTGGCTGACGCACACGACGGCCATGCCCCAGTCGCCCGCCAGCCGGGCCATCATCCGGTAGATCGCGAGCTGGTTGCGAATGTCGAGGTGGCTCGTCGGCTCGTCGAGAAGCGTCACGGACGGCTGCTGAGCCAGGGCCCGGGCGATCATCACGCACTGGGCCTCGCCGCCGGAGAGCTCCTCCAACGAGCGGTCGGCCAGGGCGGTGGTGCCGGTCATCTCCATCGCCAGTCGGGCGACCTCGCGGTCCTGCCGCCCGGCCATGCCGAGCATGCCGGCGTGGGCGTAGCGGCCCATCAGCACGATCTCCCGCACGGAGAAGGTAAACGCCGACCGCGGCAACTGCGGCACGTAGGCCATGAGCCGGGCGAGCCCGCGCGGCGAGTATGCCGGCAGCGGCTTGCCGTCGAGCTGAATTTCGCCCGATTGCGGGCGCAGGTGGCCGAGCAGGCAGCGGAGGAGGGTCGTCTTTCCGGAGCCGTTGGGCCCGAGCAGGCAGACGAGCCGCCCGGCCGGGGCGTCGAGCGCCGCGCCGCGCAGGGCCTGCTGCCCGCCGGGGTAGGCGAAGCTCACTGCGCGGGCCTGGATGACGTGCGCCTCGCTCATGCGGCCCCTTCCCCGAAGCGCCGCCGCAGCAGCACGATGAAGAACGGCCCGCCCGCCAGGGCCGTGACGATCCCGACCGGCACCAAGCTCACGCCGATAAGCGGCCCGGCGCGGCGGCAGAGAACCTCCGCGCCCACGAGCAGCGCCGCCCCGGCGACGCCGCTGAGGAGTATAAGCCGCCGGTGCGACGGGCCGACGATCATGCGGCAGATGTGCGGCACGATGAGCCCGACGAAGCCGACCGGCCCGGCCAGGGCCACGGCCGCCCCGGTCATCAGCCCGACCGCGCCGAACGTCGCCAGCCGCAGCGTCTGCACGCGGACGCCGGAGGAGGCGGCGACCTCTTCGCCCAGTCCGAGCAGGTTGTAGCCGGAGCCGAAGGCCGCCAGCAGCCCCCACCCCGCGGCCGCACAGCCGCCGCAGACGGCGAGCAGTCCGACGCCGGGCACGTCGGGGATGCGGCCCATCGCCCAGTGGGCGAAGTCGGCGATGCGGTGGGGGTCGACGTACAGGTAGATCGTCAGCATGATCGCGGCGTTGAACGTGTTTACGATGACGCCCGAGAGGATCAGCGAGTACGGATCCAGCCGCCCGCGGCGCTGGGCGATGAGGTAGACCACGGCGCAGGTGGCCATCGCGCCGAGGAAGGCGAGGGTCGGGGTCGAGAGCCATTCCGGCACGGCCGTCCAGCTCGCGGCCGCCAGGCCGAGCAGCACGCCGACGCCCGCGCCGCTGGAGATGCCCAGCACGTACGGCTCGGCCAGGGGATTGCGGAGCATGCCCTGGAGCGCCGCGCCCGCGGCCGCCAGGGCGGCCCCGACGACCGCCGCCGCCACGAGGCGGTAGAGGCGCGCCTCCCACAGACGGATTGTCGGCTGGGTCGCCTCGCGCGACCTCGCCGTCAGGGGCTTGGCGGCCGGCCGTGTGTCCGACGCGCCCCGGACGGGCCCCTTCGAGGGCGCCGGGGTCGGTTCGGGCGGAGGCAGGTCCGGATGCAGCGTGACGGCCAGGCGCTCGGCGCGGTCCGCGAGCGCCAGCGACGGGACGGTCCATTCGTCGTCCACGACGTACACGCGGCCGTCGCGGGCGGCGGGCAGGTCCTCCCATTGGAGCCAGTATTCCGTGGCGGCGTCGGTGCCGCCCGCGCCGGTGTACTGGCACAGAATCACCTCGGGTCGCGCGGCGACGACGTGGTCGATCTGCGTCTGCCGCCAGCGCGTCTCGCCGGGGATGTCCCGCGCGGCGTTGACGCCGCCGGCCGCGGCGATCATGTCGCCGATGAACGTGTCGGCGCCCGCAACGGCGGGCCGGTCCGTGCCCATGACGTACAGAACGCGGGGCCGGTCGCGCCTCGCCGTGCGGGCCCGCAACGCGCGCAGCCGCGCCCGGAAGCGCGCCGCCGCGGCGCTGCCCTTCTCCGGCGCGCCCGCCAGCCGCCCCAGCCGCTCGGCCGCGTCGGCGACGTCGTCGATCGTCTCGATCTCGAACGTCTCGATGCGAATGTGCGGCGCGAGGGCCCGCACGCCGTCGAACTTGCGCGGGTGGGTCTGGGCGACGATGAGGTCCGGCCGGACCGAGAGGATAAGCTCGGCGTTGATGGTAAACGCGTCGCCGAGGCGCGGCCGCTGGTCGCCGTGCGGCAGGCGGCAGTGGCTTGTGACGCCGACGACGCGGTCGCCTATGCCGATCTCGAAGGCGAGCCGCGTCAGCGCCGGCGAGAAGGTGACGATTCGGGGCGGCTGCGGCTCGGTCGCGCCCGCAACCCCCGCCGCGGCGACCCACGCCAGCAGGACGGCTGCGCTACGTGCCCGCGGGCGGCTCATCCTCGTCCTTCGCGGTCTCGTTGCCTTCGCCCGGCTCGGTCTCGTCCGGCGGCCCGGAGTTTTCCTGCTCGTCCTCGGGGCGCGGCAGGGAGGTCCGCCCGCCGGGCGGCATGGGAATCGCCCGGTGTTCGGGCTCGACCGGCGCCTCGGGCTCCGGCGGGGCCGGCTCGGCCGGCTCGGGGTGTGGGGGCAGCGGCTCGGCGAGGGGCTCGTCGGGCTCGACCTGGAGCGGCCAGGCATCCCGCACCGGCGCGCGGGGCGCCGGCTCGGGCATTTCGGCAAACTCCAGGAAGGCCTCGGGCAGGCAGTCGAGGATGTCCAGCGCGGTGACGGACGGCTCGCCCAGCTCTTCGGCGGCCAGGTCGCCCGCGCGCCCGTGGACCTTCACGCCCAGCGCCGCCGCCTCGAAGGGCAACATGCCCTGGGCGAGCAACGCGGCGATGACGCCGGTCAGCACGTCGCCCGCGCCGCCCGTGGCCATGCCGGGGTTGCCCGTGTCGTTGACGTACACGCGCCGCCCGTCCGTCACGACCGTCCCCGCGCCCTTGAGCGCGACGATGAACGGCGGCATGCCGACCTGCGGCGGGCCGGCCCAGTCGAGCACGGCCTCGCGCGCGATCTTCTCTCGCCCGGCCTGGATGCCGGCGATGTCGGCGCCGGTCAGGCGGGACATCTCGCCCGGGTGGGGCGTCAGCACGAGCGGGCACTTGCGGACCGCCTCCCAGCCGCTCAGCCCGGCGAGGTTATTCAGCCCGTCGGCGTCGCAGACGACCGGCTTGGACTGATCCAGCGCCCAGGCCAGCAGGTTCTTCTGGGCCGAGCCGAGACCCCAGCCGGGCCCGACGGCCAGCACGTTGCAGCGCCCGGCCGCGTGGGCGAGCTGCTGTTCGGCCTCGCCGGCCAGAAGGCCCGTCGCGTCGCACGCCAGCGCCACGGAGGTCGCGCACGGGGCGAGCGATGCGATGGTGAGTTGGGCCGTGGCGGGCGCGGCGAAGGTCACCAGCCCGGCGCCGCTCCGCAACGCGGCATTGCAGGCCAGTGCGGCCGCGCCGGCCATGCCGCGCGACCCGCCGACGACCAGCACGTGTCCGTAGTCGCCCTTGTGCCCGTCGCGTTCGCGCGGCTTGAGCCGTTCGACGTGTTCCACGTGATGCACGTCCGGCTGTGCGGCGTTCATGGTGTCATCCTTTCGGCCGTTGGGACGAGCTCGGCTCGGCGGGCGTGCGGTTGATCATCGCGGCGATGTACCCGCCGCCGAAGCCGTTGTCGATGTTCACGACGCTCACGTTCGAGGCGCAACTGTTCAGCATGGTCAGCAGGGCGGCCAGCCCGCCGAAGCTCGAGCCGTAGCCGACGCTCGTCGGCACGCCGATGACCGGCACGCCGACCAGGCCGCCCACGACGCCCGGCAGCGCGCCTTCCATGCCGGCCACCGCGACGACCGCGCGGGCGCTTTGCAGCTCCGCGCCGGCGGCCAGCAGGCGGTGCAGCCCCGCCACGCCGACATCGTAATGCGTGCTCACGCGGGCGTCCATGATCTCGGCCGTCACGCGGGCCTCCTCCGCCACGGGCAGGTCCGTCGTGCCGGCGGCAACGACCGCCACGTGCCCGGCCGGCTCGGCCCGGGTCGCGCGCAGTGTGATCGCCTGGGCGACCTCGTGGTACTCGGCCTCGGGCACGCGCGCGGAGACCGCCGCGTACTGCTCCGGAGTGGCGCGCGTCGCCAGCACGTTGCCGCCGGCGTCGGCGAGCCGGGCGAAGATCTCGCCCACGTGCTCCGCCGTCTTGCCCAGGCAGTAGATGACCTCGCTGAACCCGCAGCGGATTGCCCGGTGGTGGTCCAGCGTGGCGAAATCGAGCTTCTCGAACGGCAGGCGGCGGAGCCGGGCGACGGCCTCGTCGAGGTCGACGTGCCCGTCCCGCACGGCCGTGAGCAGGTCGGTCAGGTCTTCGGGCTGCATGAGGTCATTGTACGCGCGGCGCGGCGCCGTGCGAGCCCGCTACCGCCGAACGGTCGCGTGTGCGGCGAGGTCCAGCCCGTCCGTCCGCCCGGCCGCAAGGTAGGGATGCGCCAGGCCGGCGATCATCGCGCCGTTGTCTCCGCAGTAGGTCAGCTCCGGCAGGCGCAGCGTGCAGCCGAGCTTGTCGGCGAGTTCCGTCGCGGCCGTGCGGAGGGCGGAGTTCGCCGAGACGCCGCCGCCGAGGATCAGCGTCCGCGCGCCGGTGGCCTTCGCCGCGCGGCGGAGCTTGATCCGCAGCACGTCGACGACCGCGGCCTGGAAGCTCGCGGCCGTGTCGGCGACTTCGCGCTCCGTGAAGTTCTCGATGCCCCGCTCGGCGTTCGGGGCCTTGGGGTTCGGCTCGGCGGGCCTGCGGCGTCCGCCGGGAATGCCGTTGACGTGGTACAGCACGGCCGTCTTGAGCCCGCTGAAGGAGAAGTCCAGCGACTGGCCCTTCAGCAGGGAGCGCGGAAACTCGACGGCGGCGGGGTCGCCGTCGCGGGCGGCTTTGTCGACGGCCGGGCCGCCCGGATAGCCCAGCCCGAGAATGCTCGCGACCTTGTCGAACGCCTCGCCCGCGGCATCGTCGATCGTGCTGCCCAGCAGTTCCAGCTCCGTCGGGCCCTCGCAGCGGTAGAGTGCCGTGTGGCCGCCGGAGCAGACCAGCGCGACGGCGGGGTAGTCGATCGGCTCGCCCGGCTCCCCGCCCGGCTTGCCCAGCGCGGGGGACCAGGCGTGTGCGTACACGTGATTCACGCCCACCAGCGGCACGTCCCAGGCCCAGGCGAGCGTCTTGGCGGCCATGAGCCCGACCAGCAACGAGCCGATCAGCCCCGGCTCGTGCGTGACGGCGATGGCGTCGATGTCCCCGGCGTCGCAGTTGGCCTCGCCCAGGGCCCGTCGGATGATCGCGTTGACGGCCTCGATGTGCGCCCGGCTGGCGATCTCGGGCACGACGCCGCCGAAGCGAGCGTGCAGCTTCACCTGGCTGGCCACGACGTGCGAGAGCACCCGCCGCCCGCCGGCGACCACGGCCGCGCCCGTCTCGTCGCAGCTCGTCTCGATGCCGAGAATGCGCGGGCCGTCAGCCATCGTCCTCCGCGTCGGGCAGCCAGGCCGGCGAGTGGGCCAGGATCGCCCGAAGCCGGCCCGGTGCGGCCGCCAGTTGCCCGGCCTCGTCGAGCGATGGGTCGAGTTGCCGGAGCCGCTCGGGCATGGTCAGGTCGGCGGGATCCTCGCCGAGCTGCTCGCGGCGGTCGGGCAGCGCCCGCGCGCAGCAGCGCAGCATCGCCAGGGCCTCGCCCATGTCCGTAGCCGGGAAGATCACGTCGGGTACGATCGGCTCGTCCTCGTCGTCGGCTTCGGGGTCGGGCCGGTCGGGAGTGCCGAGACGAAAGCGGCCGGTCGTTCGGACCAAAAGCCCGACATCTCGGGGCAGGGGCTCGATGCTCTGGATCGTCAGCTTCCCGTGCGTGCGCCGCCCCACCAGTGCCGCCCGCCCGTGCGCTCGCAGCGAGCCGGCGACGATCTCCGCGGCGCTGGCCGTTCGCCCGTCCACCAGCACGACCACGCGGATGTCGTCGTAGGTGTTCTCCGGTCGTGCGGAGAAGCGGCGGCCGACCTCCCGCTCCTCGGCCGGGTTGTAGGTGCGGAAGATCAGTCCCTCGGAGAGGAAGAGGTTGGCGAACTCCGCCGCCGGCTCGGGCATGCCGCCGGGGTTGCCGCGCAGGTCGATCACCACTGCTCGGGGGCGGTCCAGCGAGGCGATCACCTGGCGGAACTGCTCGTGCGTCTGCGGGACGAACTCCCGAACGCGGAGATAGTACACCCCCTGCTCGGCGTCCAAGTCGTACTGCCAACGCCCGTCGGGGCCCCGGTAGAGCCCCTGGACCGTCTGCATGTCGAACCGCCGGCCGGTCAGCTCGGCCTCCCACGGCTCGGACGGCCCGATGGGCCCGCCGATCAGCGTCAGCACGACGTTGTCCCCGGGGCTGCCGCCCAGTGCTTCGCGCAGTCGCTGCGGCGGCATGTCGATTACGTCCCGACCGTCGACGGCGAGGATGGTATCGTCGGGCAGCAGCCCCGCCTCCTCGGCCGGGGAGCCGCCGACCACTTCCGTGATCCGCGCCCCACGGGCGGTCCGCTCGAAGCGGACCCCAAGGCCCATCTCCGTGCCGGCGATCTGCGCGAGAAAGCGCTCGCTCTGGCCGGGCGGGATGTACCGCATGTGCTCGTCCCCGGTGATCTGGCGGAGGTCCTGCACGATCCGCTCCCACATGCCTTCGAGCATCCCCTCTTGCAGGTGGCGGCGCTCCGCCTCGGTGAGGTGGTAGTCGCGCATCAACTGATCGAGCGCCGTGGAGCTTTCGCGGAGCTTGGCGCGCAGTTCGGCGATTTCCCGGTCCCGCGTTTGGACCAGGTGGAACGCGACGGCGGCCGCGACCGCCACCGCCGCCAGCGCCCCGACGAAGATGAGATTCCGTTTCGGCATTCTCCGCCCGATTCCCGCCCGTTTCTTACGGGCCGAGAGTCACCATACCAGACGCCGGGACACGGCGGAATGACGAATGAGGAACCTGGCCGCCGATAGCCCTCCGTGGTTCTTCCTGTCGCCTTGGGGCGGAATTTGTCCCACGTGCCGACAACAGGATTGACTCAGCGATCGGCAGGGGGTATCTTTGTTGCCGTTGCGGGTGTCCCGACGTGATCGGGCCCCAAGGGAAGGCCGTGAGAATCGGCCGCGGACGCGCCGCTGTAACCGGCGACGAACGCTGCAACGAGCCACTGTCCCCGTGCGTTGCGGGGGCGGGAAGGCGCAGCCAGTAGGTTGATCCCGATGTCGCTTGTCGGGGTCGCGACCCGGAAGCCAGAAGACCTGCCCGCAACCAACCTGGTCAGGCCATCGCGGAACGTGGCCGTCGGGACGTTGCAGGCACTCCTTGCATTCGACCCCGGCCGCTTCTCCGCGAGGCGCCGGGGTTTCTCGTAGGGCCGCTCGCGAACGGCGGCAAGCGCTCCCGCCTTCGCGATGCCGCTCCCCCACGCGAACCCCCTCACAGGTTGCCGGCCGGCTCGCCTTGCGCCCGGGCGCCTCGGCCAACGTTCAGTGGGTTGCAGCAGAACGATTCCCCCGGAGATCGGACCATGACGCTCGCAGCGAAGAGTCTACTGACGCGATTGGCGTGCGCGCCGGTCCGCTGCCGGGGGAGGACGGGAGGTAAACCCATGAGACTCGGACCGTAGAGCCAACGCGTTAGCGTCAGATGCACGTTTCTGCCGCTCGTGTATCTGCGGGCGGACAAGACCCGTATGAAGTTCTCAAACAAAACGAGGAAATACCGTGAAAACCGTTTCAAAACTGATGATCGCCGTTGTGATGTTTGCTGCTGCTTCGGTAGCCCAGGCCGCTCCGTTGGTGGCCTATCCGTCGATGTCGATTTCGGAACTCTCGGCTACGTCCGAGTCTTCGTACACCAGCTACAGCGGGCTGCTGCTCGACGCGGGTGTACTCTACTATGGCAATTTCGATGAAGTCCGCTCTTACGATTTGAACGCGTCGAGCGATTCGAAGTGGGCCGAGTGTGGCTCCAACGCCGGCATCGGGACGATCAACAAGCTGGGCACGGATGTTTACATGTCCCAGGACACGTCCTACAGAGCGCCGTATCCGTCGGATTTGGGCACGATCGTTCCGGTCAACGGGTTCCAGGCGACGATGTCCAGCGGCACGGGCATCGGCGAGACGACGTACTCCATTTACGACTCGGCCGTTCATGGCGGCAGTCTCTACTTCGTCGCCAATGTTGGTACATACGTGGATGACGGCCAAGACGGCCAGACCGGCCAGACGCAGGGCACGAGCATCTTCCGCTACGAGGCTGGCGACCCGATGAATCCCGTCGAGATCGCCACGATCGGCGGCGCGTCCGGCGGGCTGACGTTCGACTCCGACGGCAACCTGTACTACGCCTCGCAGAACGCCAGCGAAGGCGTGCTGAAGTTCACGGCCTCGCAGGTTACAAGCGGTGGCCTGACTGCCGCCGACGGCCAGACCGTCGTGGATATCACCGGTGGGAGCCTGGGGTTCCTCTCGGACGGCAGCTTGCTTGCCGAGACCGGTTGGGGTCAGACGCTGGCGGCCTATGATCCTGCCGGCGGCCAGAAGCTCTATGACATCGCCACGACCACGGGCTCGGACTACATGGGCAAATTCGTGGTCGGTGCGGATGACACCATCTACGTGTTATCGAACGACTGGAGCACGATTTACGACTATGGCGTTGGTGGCGGTGGTGGAGCCGTGCTCTCCGCGATTATGGTCCCCGAGCCGGCCACCGTAGGTTTGTTGACCGTCGGCGGCGGGCTGGCGCTGCTGCGTCGACGCCGTCGGTAACGCATCGAGGCGCTGCGCATTCGGCGGCGGGGATTGCCCCCGCCGCCGGGTGCCGGCCTTTCTACGAGCGAGAAGTGATATGAACACGAACTCTCTAGGAATCACGAGTCTGGCTTGTCTGGCGGTATTGGCTTCGGCGGGGTCGCAAGCTCCGGCCGGGCCCATCGCCGACGTGGTCTGCTATTGCGAGATCGGCCAGAACGCTACCGGCGGGATCAACTGGATGGACCCGGACAACGTGCTGGTCGCCGACGGCAACGGGATCTCGCTGGGCAACTGGACCGACGCGACGGGCTTGCCCTCCACCGTGGAGGACATGACGGGCTACGACATGGATCAGGGCAACCCGCCCGGTTTCGTGGTGGGCTTCTCCGCTTCGGTCAACAACGGCGACGGATACGATCTACGCATCCAAGGCAACGCCATGGCCGTCGAGGGTCAGGAGTATTACTGGTCCGAGCCCGGTTATGTCGAGGTTGCGCCCGAGACCACGCCCGGCCAGTTGGGCGCGACGGCGGACGGCTGGGCGGATGAGACGTTTTACCTGATCAAGCCGTCCAACTACGACGAGGTCGGCGATCCGCGCGACGGCCCGCTGACCGGCGTGTACGGGTACATGGACGACCCCAGCGGGGCCCTGGACGACTACGGCAACCCTATCCAGATCGGCTATTACCCCGGCTCGTGGGGCGAGGACTGGATCGCCGCCGGCGGCAGCCAGTTGGACCTTTACGGTTATGCGGATTGGAATCCGGCCGGCGACGTGTTCGATATTTCCGATGCGAGCGACACCAACGGCGACCCGGTTGAGTTGACGGACATCGCGTACGTGCGAATCCGAACCGTCAGCGACGACGACATGGGCACCTTCGGCACCATGTCCACGGAGATCACTTACGTGGAGGATATCTCGGTGCCCGAGCCGGCCTCGGCGGTGTTGCTGACCTGTGGGGCCGTCACCCTGCTGCTTCGTCGTCGTGCGATACTGAGATCATGACTCGGCGGGCGACATCTCGGGCGGCCGGGCCTTTGCAGCGGCGCGGCGCGGTGCCGTCGGGATCGGCGTTTACACTAATCGAACTGCTCGTGGTCATCGCGATCATCGCGCTGCTGGTGAGCATTCTGTTGCCTTCGCTCCAGCAGGCGCGCAAGCTGACGCGCCGCGCTGTGTGCTCCGTGACGATCCGCGGGTTGGTCCAGGCGAATCAGCTTTATGCACAGGATCATTCCGGACACTACGTGCTCGCGGCGGCCGACATCATGACCGACCTGGGAGATGGCCACGGCGGTCGGTTTCGGTGGCATGGCCGACGGGATGAGGCCGGCCAGCCGTTTGATCCGGAAAGGGGCCCTCTGCGTCCGTACATGGGGCCCGAGCAGCGCAAGTGCGCGACCTTCGATCAGATGGCGGATGAAATGGGCGGCGAGCAATTCGAGCGAGGCGCCGGCGGCTACGGCTACAACCATAACTACATCGGGGGGAGGTACGATCTATACGACCCGAGTAACTGGACGTCCCCGGATTTCGGGGAGGCGTACAAGCACACCGCGACAGTCTCCGATGTGTCCCATGGCGCGGAGACCGTGATGTTCACGGACGCGGCCATGGCACAGGACATCGGCGGCTCGCCGCGGCTGATCGAGTACTCGTTCTGCGAGCCGCCCTTTCACGCGACGCCCGACGGAAGCGGCGCGCGGACTTGGCCCAGCATACATTTTCGCCATCTGGATACCGCCAACGTCGGCTGGGCCGACGCTCACGTTTCCGCAGAGCCGTTGGCGCGAAGCGCCGGTGAATATGGGCTCAGCCGCGACGAGGTACACGACAAGGGCATCGGCTGGTTCGGCCCGGATTCCAACGAGCTGTTCGACTTGGAATAACCCCCAACGACATCCCACGGGCGGGGCTCGGACCCCTTGCCATGCCGGTCCGACGCCCCGCCTCGTTTTCGCGCAGACAGGCGCTGGGCGAAGCGTTCGACGCTGGGGGTTCGCCGTTCGACGTGACGGCGTGCGCTTGCTGAGCACTGAGAACGGACAACTGAGAACTGACGGCCGACGGTTGCCAACTCCGCTTTACAGTTCCCGGCGGCATGCCGACAATGAACGTGGCGCGGAACTACCGCGCGACCGGTAGGGTGTCCGAGTGGCTTAAGGAGGCGGTCTTGAAAACCGCTGTGGGCGAGAGCCCACCGTGGGTTCGAATCCCACCCCTACCGTTGGCGGCCCGCGGGCTCGCCCGTCAGCGATCAGCCGCGAGCCGGGCCGGCTCCGGCCGGCCCAGCGCCCTCAGCAGGTCCCCCGTGTAGATCGCGCTGGGCAGCACCTCGCACTCGGCCCAGCAGCCGTCGCAGGCGTCGACCCACCGGCGCCACTTGCGGCAGCTCTCGCCGTTCCAGAGCCGCTCGAAGCCCTCGTCCACGGCGTTGCCGACGCGGTTCGTGTTGAACTGGCACACCGGAACGGACCCGTCCGGCAGCAGCCGCAGGTGGCTCCGCAGCGCCACGCATCGCGGGTCGGGGAAGGCCTGGGGCGGCTCGCCCAGGCGGTTCAGCAGGCCGGTCAGGTAATACCGCTTCGCGCGGCGCAGGCCGCGATCCTTCAAAGCCGCGGCCCGTTCCAGCTCCTCGGCGACGAACCGGCGCGCCTTGCCCCGGTCGATGGCCGGGTGCAGCGGGTAGGCCGCCCCGAGCAGGTCGCCCGCGGCCGAGCCGTTGCGATCCTGTCCGTACATGGCCGAGTCCTCGTAGGCCAGCACGGTGTGCATCGGCACGTCGATCTCGTCGAGCCGGGCCTGCAACTCACGAGATTCGTCCATCGACTCGTCCGAGATGACCGTGTGATTCACGGACACGGTCACGCCGCGGTCGCGCAGCTCGGTGAGGCCGTGGAGCGTGGCCATCGCCTTCTCGAAGGTCGCGCCCGCGCCGCGGTTGGCATCGTGCGTGGCGGGCAGGCCGTCCAAGCTGACCTGGATCCAAAGCCGCTTCGGCGCGGCGAATCCGCGGGCCAGCGAGAGGACGCGATCCGGGAAGGACCCGTTGGTGGAAATCGCCACGCCCGCCGGCCGCAGCCGCCGCATCGCCACGCCCGCGAGGTCGGGCAGGTCCTTGCGCAGGAACGGCTCGCCGCCGCTGAAGCGCACGACGTCCAGCCGCTTGAGCTGCCGGAAGAGCCGGTCGACCTCCTCGACGCTCAGCTCGCGGCCGGGGTCGAGCTTCCACGAGTCGCACATGCCGCAGCGCGCATTGCAGCGGTACGTGACGAGGTAGGTCAGCCAGGAGGGTCGCGGCACGTCGCCGCGGCGGTTCCGGCGCACGGACGTGAGCCACCTAAGCCATCTCATGCCGCGGTTTCGCTTCCTTCGCCGCCGGCCGGAGGGGGGCGGCCAGTTCGGTGACGTAACGATCGATTGCCGCCACGGCCGGATCGAGCCCGTCGCCGACGCGTCGGGCGATCTGGTCCCGGTACCAGTCGCCGTGGTCCAGGAACTCGGCCAGCACGCGCGGGCTGATCCGCCGCGGCGTGGTCTTCTTCCCCACGCCGAGCTTCTCGATGGCGTGGGCGTTGAGCCGCTGCTCCACGGTCTGCTCCGGGATCACCAGCATCGGCTTGCCGAAATGGATCGCCTCGCCGACAAGCTGGTTGCCCGCGCTCGACACCACGGCCGTGCAACTGGCCAGGTCCTCCACGAACGGCAGGTTGCTCAACGGGTGGTAACGCAGGTTGCCGTTCGGAGGGCGCTGCCGCAGCCCGTAGATGCGCACCGGGCCGTCGTACGATTGCAGTGTCCGCTCCAGCCGGGGCGTGTACTGGTGCTCACCCTGGTTGAGGTAGACCAGCAGGTGGTCGCCGCGCGTCGGCTTCGTCCGGCGGACCTCGGCGCGCAGGATGGGGGGGATGACCTCGACGCCGTCGCCCCGCGGCTTGGCGGGGTAGAAGCTCGAGACGATCACCCGCTCCGGGCGGCCCATCATCCGGCGGTAGCTCAGGGACTCGAACCGCGTGTTGATCCGGTCCAGCCAAGGGCCGTCCGGGCGGCAGTACACCAGCACGCCGTAGTGATCGAAGCCGATCCGCGGAACGCCCAGCCGACGCGCCGCCCGGTGGGCGTACACCTCCGCGTCCGAGACGATCACGTCGGGGCGGAAACCGTCGATGCTCTCGCAGACGCTCTCGAACGCCGGGCCGACCAGCAGGATGTCCAGCACGATGGGTGTGTTGCGGATGAACGTCTGGAGTGTCGCGCGCTGGGACCGCTTGCCGTAGTAGTATCGCATCGTCGGGATGCGCTGGACGGGATACTCCGGGGCCAGGAAGTGGTAGGCGTCGCCGCCAGCGAGGATCTGCACCTCATGACGGCGCATCAGCTTCGGCAGCACCGCCATCGCGCGCGATGCGTGCCCCCGACCATACCCATGGATGCTATATGTGATTCTCACGGCTGATTACCGATTGCCGACAGCGAACCGTTTCCGCTCACGGATGCCGCGCGACCGGCCGCACGCGAAGGCCTCGCCGGCCCAAATCAGCAAGTGAGAATAACCACCCAATAATCAGAGATGCAAAATGTTTTATTAAGGACTTGTAAGCGCCCGTGCCGCCCGGAATTCCGCTCGCCGCGGAATATGCCGCCGCCGCGCACGGTCCGGCCCCCGCCGGAGCGGCCGGGCATGATCCTACGCTGCGGCCGTGCGCGGGCCAACGACCTGCCGCGCCGTGGTCCGCAGCTCGGCCACGTCGAAGGGCTTGTGCGTCATGCGGATGTGCATCTGGTGCTCCATCCGTCGGACCTGCCGCGAGTAGCGATCCGCGGTCAGGACAATCGTCCGCGTCAGCAGCTCGGGGTTGAGCTGCTGCATGAAGCCGATGACGTCCTGCCCGTCCGGGCGCGGCATCAGCAGGTCCAGCAGCACCAGGTCATAGGGTCGAAGCTGTAGCGCCACCATCGCCTCCTGTCCCGAGTTCGCGATGGTCACGTCCGCGCCGTCCGACGAGAAGATGTCCCGCAGCAACGCGGTGATCTGCTCCGAATCGTCCACGATGAGAACCCTCTGCCCGGTGAGTCTTACCCGCGAGTACGGCATGTCGATGCTCCCAACATCTCCGGCCCGCTCCGGCCGCTCGCCTGTACAACAGACGACACCGGCAGCGGAAATTTGTCCCACTATTCCTGTTCTCGTGTGCTCCCGCGATTGCCGTAGGAGGGGCTTCCCCCCAAAAGCATGGGGGATCCGCCGTGTGGATATCGCATCAGCGCCGCCGGCCCGGCCGTCCGGGCCGCCTGACCGTTTCCGGGGGGCTTGTCCGCTGGGTATTTACACCTACGAGACGGGAGGGCCCGGCGTTGCCGCCTCGGCCGTTTCGCCGATGCGCCAGGCGTGGATGAGCGACTTGTCTCCGTCGCCGCGCAGCTCGACAACGTAGAGCGTGCGGCTGTGCGGGTCGTATGCGGCCGCTCCGACGTGCCGCATATCGAGCTGCTCGCGCTCGCGGAACAGCAAATCCTCGAAGTCGAGCGTGGCGTACGGCTGCGGGCGCCAGGGCTCCATTTCCCCGGCCGCGACGGCCGCGAGATCCCGCACGTCGTAGAACAGCATCTGCGCGACGAACTCGCTGGACCACCACCCGCGCTGGTCGTGCGGGAACTCGGGCACCTCCGGCCAGGGCCCTTCCTCCGGCCAGACCACCCCGTTCGAAAAGCCGTACCAGCACTTGCCCTTGCCCTTCGTGCCGATGACCACGAAGGCCGCCCGCTCGCCGGCCGTCAGCCAGGCGGCGCCGGCCCAGTCGTCGGAGTGGTGGTAGCCGTCGAGCGTGTGTTGCTCCTCGTCCGTAACGCTGGAGTACCGCAGCAGCGTGACCGCGTCGAGTTGGGCCCCGGACGGGGGCGGGTCGCCGTGGTTCCACGGACCGATGGTGAACAGCGTCGGGCCCTGCGAGCCCTGTCCGCCGTCGCGGAACCGCCCCGTGCCCAGACGCATCCTCGGCGTGTGCTCGTCCGCCCACTCGCCCGGAATGGGCAGCATGTAGTCGGTGGTCACGTAGGTCCACTCGTCGGCGATTCGCCACGGCCCGGAGGGCTTGGGAGCGGACAGGTCCAACTCGCACCAGCCGTGCGACGGGACCGCCTCGGCCTCGTGCATGTGAGGGCTCCAGCAGAAGTACAGCTTGCCCGTCTTCTGCTCGCCCTGGGGCGGAAGATACGCCAGGCCGGCGCGGGCCTGCTCCATCTCCTCGAAGATGCCCTCGCGAACGTCGGCGAAGGGCTGGAGCGTCTCGGCCGTGGGCAGCTCGTCGACGTTCTTCTCAGGCGAGCGGACGGGGCGCGGGATGCCGACCTCTGATACGTGCTGGTGCCAGTCGTGGCCGGTGCCGAACAGCGAGCCGGGGTGACCGTCGTCGGCGCCGTCCGGGTCGCCGTCCGGGTAGAGCGCCAACGCCTGCCCGCTCCAGGCCCACGCGAACTCCTCGGGCCCGTCCGGCAGGCGGAAGGCGCCGAGGTAGTGCAGGTCCGACGGCTGAATGCGGCCGGGGTCTGCGTCCTCGGGCGTTTCTTCGGCCGGATGCTCAGCCGACTCTTCTTCCGGCTCGGCCGCGCATCCGGCCTGCGGCAGGCCCAGCCAGAACATCACGGCCGGCAGGAGACAAGCGGCGACGCGCATGTGCGGGCAACGAGGCATCGGGAGCTCCTTTCCGAGATCAGTGTGTCCGTGCGACCGGCGTAATTATACGCGGTACGGGTGAGAGGGGACATGCGGCGGGGGCGTCCGGCCCGTGGCGGCTGAGCGCGGGCAAGATGTGCGTGCCACGCCGGCCGCCCTCCGGAGCCGGCGCTACGGCGGGCCGGGCCGCCTCAGGCGCAGGCCCGCATGGGTT
>CAZHEH010000020.1:0-40647 GCA_964531695.1 uncultured Planctomycetaceae bacterium
TCCCCGCCCTCCGGCCTTCGACTCGTCCCGGCACGCCGGGACTCGCTCAGGCCGCACGGGCGGGGCTACCTTCTTACGGCCCCTACGGGACCTTCGCTTTGCTCCGGCCAGCGTTCTTCGGCAAGGTCACGACGCCGACCTTCGGCCAGCTCAGGACCGACCTGCGGTACCCTCCTCCGCCCCGGCTTCGGAGGGCAAGCACGAAGGCAAGATGCCCTTCGGCGAGCTCAGGACGGTGCCCTTCGGCGAGCTCAGGACTGACCTTCGCTACAGGGACTTCACGGCGCTGCGGCGGTCGGGCGTGCTTCCGGCGCGGGGCTACGCGAAGACAACGGAGGCGTATCCGACGGTCGTGTCGTCGGCGCCGCCGGGCTGGAGTTCCCGCAGGACCTCGTGGCTGTTGGTGTACTCCAGCGTGCGGCCGTGGGTGGCGCCGAGCTGCTTGCACGCGGCCACGGTCGCGGCGATGGCCCCGGCCCCGCAGGCGTTGCCGCGCTCGTCCGCCTCGCGGATCACCGCCTCGGCGTCCATCCGCTCGATCAGCCGGATCATCCGCTGGTCGTTCTCGCGGGCCCACTGCACGCCGCGCTCGCCGCGGCCGCCCGGGGAGGGGAAGTGCCCGCCGTGGTGCGTCAGATCCGTGCTGCCGACGAGGGCCACGTCGTCCCGCCCCGCGAGGACGCCGGCGACCTGCTCGCCGATGGCCACGGCCTCGGAGGCCGGCGGCACCGTGATCGGCACGATCCGCGCCTCGGGCGCCAGCACCTGGATCAGCGGCACCTGCACCTCGATCGAGTGCTCGAAGCCGTGGGCCTCGGGGTTGGCCCGCAGGTGCTCCCCGGCCGCGAGGATGGCCGAGGCCAGCTCCTCGTCCACGGGCGCGTCCCCGAGCGGCGTCCGCCAGGTTCCCGCGTCGAAGACCTCGCCGCGTCGGGCGGCGCCGGTGTGGTCCGCCCCGAAGAGGATGAACGTCCGCCGGGGTTTGGCTTGGGCCAGTGCCTTGAGCGTCAACGCCGATAGGCGTCCGGAGAACATCCAGCCGGCGTGGGGCACGATGCCGCCGGGCAGATTCGCGGTCAGGTCGTCGGGCGGCGCGGCCGCGTCGATGAGCCGCCGGGCGTGTCGTCGGCAGGCGTCGGGCCCGGCCTCGTAGAAGCTCCCGGCGCGTGCGGCTTGTCGTGTCGGCATGGGTCGCCTCCGGTCGAAAAGCGGTGGTCAGAACGGCGATCCGCGAGTATGATTCCGATGGGTATTGTAGGGAGAGCCATCGAACATGCCTGACGAAAACGTCAAGCGGACCGCCAGCGCCGACGCGCTGCGCGCCTTGGCAGACAATCAGGATCAGACGCCGGAGCCCGAGGGCCCTCCCCCGGCGCCGCCCGCGGGCGAGACGGAGCGCAACCCCCTCGACGCGCTCCACGCCATGGCCGACGGGGAGGACCTGTCGAGCCGCCCGGAGCCGGAAGAGGCATCCGCGCCCGGCCCGGCCGCCGAACCCGACGCGGCGGCGCCCGAGGCCCCGCCCGCCGGCGAGGACCGGACGGGCCTGCCGAGCCGGCAGGAGTCGCTGGCCGCCCGCCGCGCCCGGGCCCAGTCGCTGACGGGGCAGTCGACCAAGGCCCAGGCCCATCAGTTCAAGCGTGCGATGGTTCCGCTGCTGTTCGTGGTCGGCGGGCTGCTGATGGTGCTCGGGATGGCCGTGGCCCTGATGGGCTTCGAGCGGACGGAGGAATCGATGTTCGGCGGGACGATGTCGAAGATCGCGGTGGTGGTGGCCTTCCCGCTGGCGGCGATCCTGATCTTCGGCGGCGTGTACTTCCACCGCGACGTGAAGCGGTGGGAACAGCGGGACCGGTAGCGCCGCGGCGCCGGCTCCCAGGACGGCGCGCGTGAGTCGACGCAAATCCACATTGTGGCGGTCGCTGAACTGGCCGAACCGGATCAGCATCTTCCGTCTGATCCTGATCGCCCCGTTCGTCATCCTCGTGTTGAACCAGAACGACCCCGACTGGCGGCCGGGCGGCGTGCCGTGGCCCCGCTACGCCGCCTTCGGCGTGTTCGTGCTGATGGCCGTCTCCGACGCGGTGGACGGCATCCTCGCTCGCAAGCTCCACGCCCGCACCCGGCTGGGCGCGATCCTCGACCCGCTGGCGGACAAGGCATTGATCTTCTTCTCGGTGGTGCTGCTGGCGATGCGCCGGTTCGCGGTCCCGGGCTATCAGATCGACAACTGGGTCGTCGTCGCCGTCGTCGGAAAGGACCTGTGGATCGTCGCCGGCTTCCTCGTGCTGTACCTCGTGACCGACCGCTTCCGTTCCCACGCGACTCTCTTCGGCAAGGCCGCCACCGTGGGCCTGTGCGTGCTCATTCCGGCCGTGCTGCTCGGACCCGAGCTGGACGCGCTGCTCGACGGGCTCGGCACGTGGCTCCTGCTCGTCCTCGAGGCGCTCGTGACCGGCCTGTGCGTATTGGCGGCCGTGACCTATACTAGAGTCGGCCTGCGCTTCGCCCACGAGCAGGGCAAGCCGCTCGACAACGCCCCCTCCGAGCCCGGCACCGACCATGGACCCGATTCCTGACATCATCGACGAGCTCCGCCGCGGACGCATGATCGTCCTCGTGGACGACGAGTCCCGCGAGAACGAGGGCGACGTGGTCTGTGCGGCCGAGCACTGCACGCCCGAGCGGATCAACTTCATGGCCACGCACGCCCGGGGGCTGATCTGCCTGCCGATGACCAACGACAAGGCGGACGCGCTGGCGCTGTATCCGCAGAGCTCGGACAACACGAGCACGTTCAACACGGCCTTCACCGTGTCGGTGGACGCCGCCACGGGCGTGACGACGGGCATCTCCGCCGCGGACCGCGCGCGGACCGTTCACGTCGCCTGCGCCGAGGACGCCGAGCCGGCGGACCTGGCCCGACCGGGGCACATGTTCCCGTTGCGGGCGCGCGACGGCGGGTCGCTGGTCCGCGCCGGGCAGACCGAGGGCGCGGTGGACCTCTGCCGGCTGGCGGGGCTCAAGCCCATGGCCGTGATCTGCGAGGTGATGAACCCCGACGGCTCCATGGCACGGCGAGACGACCTGGAGCGATTCTGCGCCGCCCACGAGCTGAAGATGTGCTCCGTGGCGGACGTGATCCGCCACCGGCTGCGGAGCGAGCGGCTGATCGAGCGTGCGGTGGAGATCGACGTGCCGCTCGAGCAGGGGACCTTCCGGCTGATCGCTTACTCGTCCGTGGTGGACCCGGAGCCGCACATCGCGTTGTGCATGGGCGGCGTGGGCGAACTCGGCCCGGACGGCAAGCCGGTCTCGCACGAGGAGCCGGTGCTGGTCCGGGTGCACAGCGAGTGCCTCACGGGCGACACGTTCGGCTCGCTGCGGTGCGACTGCGGGCCTCAGCTCCAGACGGCCCTGGCCCGCGTGGCCGAGGCGGGCAAGGGCGCGGTGATCTACGTCCGCCAGGAGGGCCGCGGCATCGGGCTGATCAACAAGCTGCGGGCCTACAAGCTCCAGATCGAGCAGGACATGGACACCGTCGACGCGAACCTCCACCTCGGCTTCGAGCCGGACCGGCGGGACTACGGGATCGGCAACCAGATCCTCCGCGACCTGGGGTTGAGCCAACTGCGGATCATGACGAACAACCCCCGCAAGATCTACGGGCTGGAGGGCTTCGGCCTCCGCATCGTCGAGCGCGTTCCGCTGGAGATCCCCGCGCACGACGACAACCGCCATTACCTCCAGACCAAGAAGGACAAGCTGGGCCATATGCTCGACGGGCTGTAGCGGCCGGGGGGCCGCGGAGGAAGCTTCCGTCGCCCCTGCCGGGGCGCCCGACTGCGCTGCCCTAGGGTACGATCTCTCAGGGTCCGGTCTCGGAATGCGGGAGTGCCGTCAGGCACGTCTGTTCGTAGCCCCGGGCGCAGACCCCAGCGTACGGAGTGAGCGCAGGGTCGAAGCCCGGGGTAACAGGACAAATCCAGGCGGGAGCCCCATCGGGGCTTTGGCTAAGATGGGCCTGAGCAGCCCGGGCGTTGCCCCGAACTTTGGAGTGCCGGCCTGTCCGGCCGAGGGAGCACTAGTGAAGTACCGTGACCTCATTCGGCGCATCGAGGCGGACGGTTGGGTGAAGGTTCGCCAACGCGGCAGCCATGCGCAGTACAGGCATCGGACGAAGCCCGGGCTCGTCACCGTGCCGATGAAGTCGGGCAAGGACGTTCCGCCCGGAACGCTTCGGAGTATAATCAGACAGGCCGGGCTGGAGCGGAGGTCGTAACCCATGGCGCATGAAGCGAGCGAATCCGGCAGCTACCTCATTGTCGTCGAGCAGGCGGCCGACGGCAGCTTCAGCGCGTACGTGCCGGACCTGCCGGGTTGCGTCTCCTGCGGGGACACGCTGGAGGAGGTACGCGCGGCCGTGCGCGAAGCGATCGCCCTCCACATCGACGGGCTCCGCGAGGAAGGCCTCGAAGTGCCGCCGCCCACATCCACGGCCGAGTACGTGCCGGTGGGGAGCTGACGGCCGCATGGCGCCCGGAACGCCGCAACCCGGAACGCCGCCCTCCCTGGCCGCCTTCCAGCGCGACTTCGCATCGCGGCTTGCGCGCGGGCTGGGCGGCCTGCTGCACGTGGACGTCGAGGTGCGCCCGGCCGGGGGGAGTGCTGCCGACGCGGCGGCGCCGGCGGGCGGCGTGTGGCGCCTGGCGGAGGTTGACGACGCCGACGCCGTCGAGCTGGAGCTGTCGCCCGAGGCGGCCTACGGGCTGTTCGAGCGACAGACGGGCTCGGGCGGCGGACCGCCGTATGTGCCCGACCGGCCCCTCACCGACATCGAGCGTTCGCTGCTGGGCCCGGCGGCGAACGTGGCCAAGGCGGCACTGCACGACGCCTGGCCGGACGGCGCGCCGCCGCTGGCGCTGGCGGAGGCGGCGGAAGAGGCCGGTACCTTCTCCGGTCAGCGAGCGTCGGATGCTGAGCCGGACGCTTCCGGGCGGAAGAAGTGCCAGAGGCCCGCCTCGGGCCTGCGTGCGGCCTTCAAGCTGTCGTTCGGCGCGATCCGCGGGCTGCTGTGGCTGCGTCTGCCGCGGCGGGTGTTCGCGAGCACGGGCGCGGACGGGCGGCAACCGGTGGAGCTGTCGGCCGAGCTGGGCGAGACGACGCTGCCGCGCGAGGACGTCGAGCGGCTGGCGGTCGGCGACCTGCTGGCGACGGGCCGCTCGACCCGCGAGCCGGTGACGGTCCGCGTGGCGGGCATCCCGCGGTTCGTCGGGCGGCTCGGCAAGCACAACGCCCACCGGGCCGTGACGATCCTCAAGCGGCTGGGGAGCGAGGGGTCGGGTACCATTGTCGGGCGGCCGGGCTCGGCCGACGCGTCCGAGCAGGGGTAGGCGGCACGCCAACGGACGGCTTCGTTCCTCTTCCGCGTGCGGCGAGTCGCACGCCCTATTCGATCCCCGCGAAGTGGCGGAGTTCCTCGGCGGACAGCGCCCGGCCGTAAAGGATCAGGTCATCCAGCTCGCCGCGGAAGTGCCGCCGCGTGCCCTCCTTGGCGCGCTCGAAGCTCGACCGCCCGATGACCGGTCGTTGCCCGCCGCCGCGGATCCGCCCGCCGTCGCCGGTGAAGCGTCCGCCCGCGTCGCGCCCGTTCACGTATAGCGTGGCGGCGGGGACCTCGCCCTCGCCGCTCGGCTCCGTCTCGTCGGCACGGATGACGACGGCCACGTGCGTCCATTCGTCCGGGTCGATCGCGACCGTGCCGATCTTGTACGCGGAGGCCGGGCCGGTCTCCCCGCCGAGCCCGTAACCCAGCCGCAGCCGGCCGGCGTCGGTCACTTCCATCGCGACGCCCCAGTACAGCCCGTAGTCGCTGTCGTTCGAGACGAACACGGGCCCCGCCCCGCGCACCCACGCCGAGATCGTCAGCGGCGCGTGCGGCGACGCGGCCGGGTCGTCCGGGGCCAGCAGCTCGGGCGGCGCGGCCAGCCAGTCGTCGTCGCCGTCGAATCGCAGGGCCTTGCCGCCGCGGGCGTCCACGACCGTCGGGCCGGTGATCCAGATGGGGCGCACGCGCCCGGCCGCGTCGATGCCCTGCCCGGAGCCGGCCCGGTCGAAGCGCCAGCACGCCAGCCAGCCCGGATCGTAGCGGACGGTCTCGGACGCACCATCCGCGATGGCGTGCGGCTCGGCGGCCCGGTCGCGCACGCCGGCCACCGTCAGCGTGTGCTCCGTCGCGGGCGTCATCGGCGGGACGGTCAGGCGGACGGACATGCCGTCCGCGGCGACCTCCGCGGCCGAGGCGGGCTCACCGTCCAGCCGGTACGCGCCCGGCTCTCCGGCCGAGGCCTGCTCCACGGGCTCGTCGAATCGGACGATCAACGCGTCCATCGGGCCCGGCGCCTCGATGCCCGTCACCCGCGGCGGCGACGTGTCCGGCCGCGTGCGGGCCGCGACGGCCTCGCTCGGCTCGGCCGCGAGGTGCCGCGTGTTCACGGCCGTGACCGTGTAGGCGTAGGCCGTGTCCGCCGCCAGGCCGCGGTCCGTGTACGTCGGCTCGTCGGCGATCCCCGCCGGCTCCCCGTCGCGATGCACGCGGTAGAACACCGGTCCGCTCTCGGCGTCCTCGGACGCCCGCCAGCTCAGCGTGACGGTGTGCTCGCCCGCCTCGGCCGTCAGACCGGCCGCGGGCGCCGGCGGCGTGTCGTCGAACAGCCACGGAACCAGCCGCCGGTCGTTCAGCGCCTTGGCAATCGACGGGTTGTGCCCGAGCCGCGCGTACTCGACGTACTTCGGCCGCCCGCCCGCGTCGCGCACGGCCGCGATCATCGCCAGCGATCCGCGAACGGGCACGAGCCCGTCGCCGCGGCTGTGGGCGACGTACACCGGCACCGCCCCGGCGTCCGGCGCTTTCGTCGGGTCGCCGCTTCCGGCGATAGCCACGGCCGCCGCGAACTTCTCCGGGAATCGCGTGATCGCGTCCCACGTCCCGTAGCCGCCCATGGAATACCCGGTCAGGTAGACGCGCTCGGGGTCGACGGGCAGGTCATCGGCGAGTTGGTCCACCAGCCCCAGCGTCAGGCGCATGCTCGGGGTCATCTCGACCCGCGGCTGCGGGCCGAGGCCGAACTCGACGTCCGACCATCGCTCGCCCGCGCGGCAGCGCGGCCGGAGGACGAAGCACGGGTGCTCCGCCTGCACCTCGGGGATGCTGAACGGGCCGAGCCCGGCCATCCACGGCAGGCCGAAGATCGTCGTCGAGTTGCCCTGGTCGCCGTTGCCGTGGAGCATGACGACCAGCGGATACTGTCGGCCGGGCTTGGTCTCCGGGCGGAAGAGGCGGTAGGCGATCCGCTCGCCGTCCTCGTCCCGGTGGTAGCCGCCCTCGAACGGCGGCTTCTCCGCCCCGGCCGCGGCGGCGCAGCCGACGGCCAGCAGAAGAATCCCGGCGGTTATGTGGTCAGACCTCCAGCACATCGGTCGGCTCGTATCGTCCGGCCAGGTGTACGGCGTATCTTCCCCCGGCCGCGTGAAGGTGCTCTTCCATCGCCAGGTCGGGCACGTTGTTGTCCTCGGAGAGGTGCCCGATGCAGGCCCAGCGAAGCTTGGTTCCCGCGCCGGCGAGCAGCTCGGCCGACTCGGGGTTGGAGATGTGCCCGCCGGCGCCGCGGATCCGCCGCTTGAGGTGATAGGGGTAGTCGCCCGTCTCGAGCATGTGCGGGTCGTAGTTGCTCTCGAGCAGGACCGCGTCGAGCGTGCTGATCGCGTCGGCGAGCCCGTCGAACGGGTGGCCGAGGTCGGTGAGGATGCCGAGGCGCGTCTCGCCGTCGTCGACGACGAAGCCGACGCCGTCGACGCCGTCATGCGGCGTGGGGATCGTCTCCACGCGGACGCCGTCGAAGGCCAGCGCCTCGCCCGATGCGAACGGGTTGACGCCGCGGAGCTTGCCGAGGCGGTGGCGCCGCCCGGCCGCCCGGTAGGTGGGCTCGGTGATCCAGATCGGCAGGCCGAACTTGCGGTGGTAGATGCCGGCGCAGTGGACGTGGTCGCGGTGGTCGTGGCTGATGAGCAGGGCGTCAACGTCGCGGATGTCCCGCCCGTGGGCTTGCAGGCGGATCGCCGCCTGCCGCCCCGAGATGCCCGCGTCGAACAGCAGGCGCACGTCGCGGGCCTCGACGTAGATGGCGTTGCCGTTGCTGCCGGACTGAAGGGCGATGGCCCGCATGGCGGCATTCTACCGGCCGACGGGCGGCGGGTCCAACCCGGCCCGTAACGCGGGCATACTGCCCGTGTGTTCCGCGGGCGATCCGCCCTCGCCATTCGTGCCTCCCCGGCTCAGCAGGGCGCGGCGACGTTCGGCTTGCGGTTGGCGGCCGTCTCGTCGAGGCGGGAAACCGGCGAGGTCGTCGGGGCGGCATGGAGGGCGTCGGGGTCGCGCTCGGCCAGCTCGGCGATCTCGATCATCGCGGCGACGAACGCGTCGAGCGTCTCCTTGCCTTCCGTCTCGGTCGGCTCGATCATCATCGCCTCGGCCACGATGAGCGGGAAGTAGACCGTCGGCGGGTGGTAGCCGCGGTCGATCAGCCCCTTGGCGACGTCGATCGCCCGCACGCCGCGTTGCTCCTGCCGCGAGGCGGAGGCGACGAACTCGTGCTTGCAGAGCCCCTCGAAGGCGACCTCGTAGTGCTCGCGCAGCCGGGCGGCGACGTAATTGGCGTTGAGCACGGCGTTGTCGGCCACGGCCCGCAGGCCGTCGCGCCCGACGGACAGCAGGTAGGTGTAGGCCTTCAGGATCACGCCGAAGTTGCCGTAGAACGGGGCGATGTAGCCGATGGACTTCGGCCGGTCGTATTCGAGGGTGAAGCTGCCGTCGTCCTGCTCGACGACGACGGAGGTCGGCAGGAACTCGACGAGCCGCTCGCACACGCCGACCGGCCCGCTGCCCGGCCCGCCGCCGCCGTGGGGCGTGCCGAAGGTCTTGTGCAGGTTGACGTGGACGATGTCGAAGCCCAGGTCGCCGGGGCGGCAGCGGCCGAGCAGGGCGTTGAGGTTCGCCCCGTCGTAGTACATCAGCCCGTCGACGTCGTGGACGAGATCGGCGATCTCGTGGACGTGCGGGTTGAACAGCCCCAGCGTGTTCGGGCAGGTCAGCATGACGCCGGCGACCTTGTCGTCCAGCGCCTCGCGGAGGGCGTCGAGGTCCATCAGGCCGCGCTCGTCCGATGGGATCGTCTCCACGTCGTAGCCGGCGATGGCGGCGCTGGCGGGGTTCGTGCCGTGGGCGCTGTCCGGGATGAGGATGACTTCCTTGTCGTTGCCGCGGGCGCGGTGGTACGCGGCGATGATCATCGCGCCGGTCAGCTCGCCGTGGGCGCCGGCCAGCGGCTGCATCGTGAACGCGGCCATGCCGCAGATCTCGCTGAGCATGCGGTCCATCTCGTGCAGCACGGCCAGAGCGCCCTGCACGAGCATCTCCCCGCCCGGGAGCTGCGGCAGCAACGGGTGCAGCTCCGCGAAGCCGCCCATGCGGGCGGCCAGTTCGCAGACCTTGGGGTTGTACTTCATCGTGCAGGAGCCGAGGGGGTAAAAGCCGCTGTCGACGCCGAAGTTCCGGCCGCTGAGTTCGGTGAAGTGCCGGACGACGTCCAGCTCCGAGAGCTCCGGCAGCTCGGCCGGCTCGTCCCGCAGCAGGTCGGGGCGGATGTGGTGCTCGGTCTCGACGTCCCGGTCCACGTTGTGCGTCGCCCGGCGGCCGGGGACGGACTTGTCGAATATGAGTTGCATCTGTGTGTTTACGAAGCCCATGGTTCCAATCTCGAATGACGAAACCCGAATGGCGAATCAATGATGAAGTCCGAATGACGAATGTGAGCTCCGTCGTTCGTCATTCCGGTTTCAACCTTCGTCCTTTCATCGCAGGATGACTTCCAGCGTGTGCGCGAGGAAGTCGATGTCTTCCTTGGTTCGCTTCTCGGTCACCGCGACGAGCAGGCAGTTGTTCATCTCCGGCCAGTAGCGCCCGAGCGGGAAGCCCGCCGCCAGGCCGCGCTGGAAGAGCCCGCGGATGACCTTGTCCGCCGCCACCGGCAACTTCAGGACGAACTCGTTGAAGTACCAGCGGTTCGGGAACCGCATCGACGCGCCCGGGACCTCCAGCAGTCGCTGCCGCGCGTAGTCCGCCTTGTCCGCGCACAGCCGGGCCAGCTCGGGCAGGCCCTCCTTGCCGAGCAAGCTCAGGTACGCCAGTGCCGTCAGGGCGCAGAGCCCCTGGTTCGTGCAGATGTTGCTCGTGGCCTTCTCGCGCCGGATGTGCTGCTCGCGGGCCTGGAGCGTCAGAACGAATCCGTCACGCCCCTGCGTGTCCTTCGTCCGCCCGACGATGCGACCGGGCATCTTCCGCATGTGCTTCCGGCCGGCGGCCATGAAGCCCAGGTACGGCCCGCCGAACGACAGCGGCAGCCCGAGCGACTGGCCCTCGCCGACGGCGATGTCCACGCCCATGTCGGCCGGCGTCTTCAACAGCCCCAGCGAGATCGGATAGACCGACGCGACCAGCAGCCCGCCCGCCTCGTGGATGATGTCGGCCAGGTCCGACAGATCGTCGATGCAGCCGAAGAAGTTCGGGTTCTGCACGATCAGCGCGGCCGTGCTGTCGTCCGCCGCCGCGGCGATGGTCTCCCGGTCCGGCAGCCCGCCCTTCGAGGCCGTCTCGACCAGCTCGATGCCCAGGTTCCGGGTATACGAGCGGACCATCTTGCGGTAGATCGGGCTCAGGGAGTCGTCCACGATCACACGGTTGCGGCGCGTGACGCGGAGGGCCATCATCATCGCCTCGTACACGGCCGTGCCGCCGTCGTAGAGCGAGGCGTTGGCGACCTCCAGGCCGGTCAGGCGGCAGATCGCGCTCTGGTACTCGTAGATCGCCTGCAACGTCCCCTGCGACGCCTCCGGCTGGTAGGGCGTGTAGGCGGTGTAGAACTCGCTGCGCGACGCGAGCGCATCCACGGCCGCGGGGATGAAGTGGTCGTAGAACCCGCCGCCGAGGAAGCTCACCAGCGGCCGCGTGTTGTGGGCGGCCAGCCGCGCGACGCGCCGGCGGACCTCCTGCTCGGGCAGCCCCTCGGGCAGGTCGAGCCCGGCGCAGCGCAGCGCCTCGGGAACGTCGGCGAACAGTTCGTCCACGCTCGACAGGCCGAGCTCGGCGAGCATCTCCTTCTGCTGATCTTCCGTGTTGGCTATGTAGGGCATCTACTCCTCTTCTTTGAGGAAGTTCTCATAGGCGTCGGCATCCATCAGCCCGTCGGCCTGGTGCGGCTCGGACAGCTCGATCTTGTAGATCCAGCCCTGGCCGTAGGGGTCGGAGTTGACCGGGCTGGGATCCTCGTCGAGGGCCGTGTTGACCTCGGCGATCTTGCCGGCTGCCGGGGCGTAGATGCTCGAGGCCGCCTTGGACGACTCGATCGCGCCGACCTCGTCGCCGGGGCTCGTCTCGCGGCCCTCGTCCGGAAGTTCGACGAAGGTAACCTCGCCGAGGGCCTCCTGGGCGTGGTCGGTGATGCCGACCGTCCCGGTATTGCCCTCGATCCGCAGCCACTCGTGCTCTTGGGTGTACTTGAGTTCCTTGGGGTTACTCATGGCTTCTCCGTGTTCTGCGCGGCGGTGATTCACTACGTCATGCAATTCCGAATGGGCAATAACGAGAAACTTCTCGCGTATCCGTCGTCAGTGCCGTTTCGGGGTTGTTTCCTCATTCGTACTAAGTCATGTGAGCTTCTTCCGGCAGCTTCCTTCGGTGTACAGCGGCCGCTCGGCGATGGCCACTTCCAGCTCGGCCCGGCCGGTGTCGACGGTCAGTTCCGTGCCCGGCTGCCCCAAGCCGGCCTTCACGTAGCCCATGCCGATCGACACGCCCAGCATCGGCGAGAACGCGCCGCTGGTGACCGTTCCGACCGTCCGTCCGCCGGCGACGATGTCGTTGCCGACCATCGCCCGCCGGCGCGAGTTCGACCGGAACGCGATGAGCCGCTCGTCCGCCCCGGATTCCATCCGGGCCCTCACGGCCGTGGCGCCGATGAACTCGTGCTCGCCAAGGAACGTCGTCAGCCCGGCCTCGACGGGCGTCCGCTCGCGGCTCAGCTCGTGCCCGTACAGCGGCAGGCACATCTCCAGCCGCAGCGAATCCCGCGCGCCCAGCCCGGCGGGCCGGACGCGCTCGTCCGCCACCAGCCGATCCCACAGCGCCGCGATGTCCTCTCCCGGCGCCATGATCTCGTAGCCCAGCTCGCCGGTGTAGCCCGTGCGGCTGACGACGCCGTCCCGCCCGTCCAGCCGCCCGCGCCGGCACCGGAAGTATCTTAACTCGCGCAGCTCGAATTCGGCGAATCGGGCCAGCACGTCGAAGGCGGCCGGGCCTTGCAGGTCGATCTTGGCCCAGCCGTCGGCGCGCAGATCCGTCAGCTCGACATCGCCGCCGAGGTGCGACTGCGCCCACTCGCGGTCTTCCACGGCCGTGCCGGCGTTGACGACCAGCAGGAACTCCTCCTCATCCAGCCGCATGACGATCGCGTCGTCGATGACGCCGCCGTCGGGCTCGAGCAGGAAGCCGTAGCGTCCCCGCCCGACGTCCAGTCGCGAGGCGCCCTGCGTGAGCAGCCGGTCGAGCTGCTCGGCGGCGTCCGGACCGCGGAAAAGGAGCTGGCCCATGTGGCTCGTGTCGAACAACGCCGCGGCCGTGCGGCACTGCTTATGCTCCGCCAGCACGCCTTCGTACTGTACGGGCAGCCGGTAGCCGGCGAAGGCCACCATCCGGGCGTCGCGCCCCACATGCCAGTCGTAAAGTACCGTTGTTTCGGACATTTGCGATCCACATCCCCCGCTTGGCTGGGCGCCCCGGCGTGCCGCACCAGGCCGCGAAAGTCGAGCAAAACGCTTACTCTAACAGCTTGACGTTCGGCTCGCAACCGCCGCACCCGCCCGGCCGCGGCAAGATTGCGGGCATTTCACGGGAACGATATGCTCCCTGAATCGTCAAATCCGCTTGTGGGAGCCGCGCCCGGCGTACCCTCCCCGAAAACGAAAGGGCGTACGCATGAAACGCGCGATTGGATTTCAACTCCTCATTCTATGTCTGTTCCTCCCGGCCGCCCCGGCACTGGGGCAGGCCGATGCCGCCGAGGCGTTCGAGGCGGGGAAGGCCGCCTTCGCGGAGGAGGACTACGCGGCCGCTCGGGACGCCTTCGCCAAGGCCGCCGAGACGGACAACCGAAACGCAGAGGTCTTCCTCTGGCTCGGCAAGGCCCACTACCGGCTCGGCGAGCTGGACGAGGCGCTCGAGGCCTGGCGGCGGACGCTGGCGCTGTCGCCCGAAGAGCCGCACGCCAAGCGGATGCTCGCGGCGCTGCGCGGCGTCGTCGAGGACGCGGACACACGGCTGTCGCTGATTCGCGGCCTGCTGGACCGCAACCTCGCCGGCCCCGCCCACGTCGAGGCGCAGAAGCTGCTCCGCGACGAGGCGCTGACGGACGCCCAGCGCGCCCGCGCGCTGGTGCTGCTGGGAGAGGCCCGTCTCCTGCAGGGCAAGCCCGCCGACGCCCTGGCCCAAGTCGAGGAGGTCCGCCGCCTGTATGCCGACGATGCGCCGACGGCCGAGCTGCTGCTGGTCGAGGGCAAGGCCCTGCTGTTCCCCGGCCTCGATCACTCCTCAGCCCTGGATACGCTGCGCAAGGTCGTCGCCGAGCACGGGGGCACGCCGGCCGCGGCGGCCGCAGAGCTGCGGCTGATTCTCTGGCGGGCGGCGCATGACCTGACCCCGGACGTCGCCGAGGAGCTGGCGGCCTGGGGCGCCGCGCACGAGGACCATCGCGACGCGTGGGAGGGACGCAAGACACTGGTTCATGCCTATCTGGACCTGGCCGCACGCGAGGCGCCGCCGGAGGCCGACGCGGACCTCGGCGAGCACGAGCGCTCGGCCCTTTCGGGCGTGACCGCCGCCGTGGCGGCCGCCCCGAGCCCACAGGAAGCCCGGGCCATCGTCTACGACGCCTGGAAGCGGATTCAGGCGCGATACGCCCCGGCCGACACGCACGCGGCGCTGGCGGCGGCGCTGGAAGCCCTTCTGGAGCCGGCGGCACTGCCGCGGGATGCCCGCCGCAAGCTGAGGGTCGAGCTCGCCTCGGCGCGGATCGAGCTGGCGATGGTCCGACTGACGCATCTGGCGGAAGCCGGCGAACTCCCCGGTGGCGACATGCCGGATGTGCTCGCCGCGGCCGTGGCGGCCTGCGACGCGGTGAACCGGCAGTTCCCCGCCGAGCCGATCTGGGGCCGGATGGCTGGTCTGTCCCACCGCGTATTGGGTCTTGCGGGCCGGGTTCCCTGGCCGCCCGCCATCGACTCCCTCAAGGCCCCGCAGCAGTGGGCGGTGGAGATCGCCTTGCCGGTGATCCAGTCCCACGCCGATCCGAAGGCCGTCCGGCAAGCCCTGGCGGTGATCGCGGCGATTCGGAGCGAGGACCGGCCTGCGGATGTGGAAAATCGCTGGTCGCTGGTCCGCTTACTCGCGGGGCTTCAGGAGCGGGTGTTGGCGGCGATCCCCGAGGAAAGCCCCCATCGGGCCGGAGAGTACTGGGCGCTGGCCCGGTTGGCGCATGAGGTGGCGCAGGCCGAGTTCGCCCGCAATGTCTCCGACGGCCGGGACGAGGCCAACGCCGAACTCAGCGACGCGCAGAAGACGATGATCGACGCCCTCGCCCGCGTGCTCGAGAATCATGCCGCCAAGGCCCCCGAGGCCGCGAGCTTCCTCCGCGATCACCTGGCCCCTTGGGTCGCCCGGAACCACTACGCCGCGGCCGAGGCGGCCTACGAGGCCCTGCTGCCGGCGCTGCGGGAGCCAGAGCAGCGGCGCGTTCGCCTGGAGATCGCCGCGCTGCGGGCGCGGCAGGTCCACGAGCGGCACCGGCGGCTGCTGGCGGCCGGGCGCACCGTGCCGGCCGAGCTGGATCTGCTGCACGTCCAGGCCATCGAGATGTGCTACTCGCTCCAGGCCGACCTGCCGGCGGGCGCGCCCGAGCTGAACGGCCCCCGGCGGCTCTGGAACGCGATCATCCGGCACTACGAGGCGCTGGAGCTGCACGAAGTCGCCGAGGCGGCCGTCCTGCAGAGGCCCGCCCAGGCCGTGCCCAACGCCAACGCCTGGGCGGCGCTGCGCCTGGCGGCGCTGCGCCGCGCCGCGGCCGAGCGGGAAATGCGGGAGACGCTCGCCGAGTTCAAGGGCGACGAGCGGATCGAGCTGACCGACGCCTTCCAGGAGGCGCTGGCGGCGTATCGATCGGTCATCACGGATCATCCGGACAGCGGTCTGGTTCACGCGGCCGCCAACGGCGTGTTCCGCGTCGGGCGGCTCTTCCAGGAGCGCGGCGCGTACGACGTGGCCGTGCGGGTCTACCGCGAGTTCGCCGAGTTCGCCGACGACCGGCCGCGACTGGCCCAGTCCGGACCGGGCGCCGCCGGCGTGGCCGAGCGGGCCCGCTACGCGGCCGCGAGCGCGCTGGACGCCAAGGCGAACGACGCGCTGAACGAGCTTCTGGCGGAGCGCGAGCCCGACGACCCGCCGCCGGCGGAACTCAGCGAGGAGTATGCGGCCGCGATCGAAGCGCACACGGCGATCATCACGGCCCGCCCGCGCGGCCCGCTGGCCCACGCCGCTCTGCGGCGGATCCTGTCCGTCGCGCTGGCCTACGCGCGGGCGGACGCGTGGGACGTGGCCGAGGGGGTGTTCGCGGACCTTCGGGGCGCCGGGCTGGAGCTGCGCCGCCCCGAGCGGCTGGACCTGGCCCGCGGCGTGTGCAAGCTCGGGCCCGTCCTGCCCGACCACGCGCGGCAGATGCTCCAGGCGCTGGCGGCGCCGGCCCCCGTGCCCGATCTGCCGGGGATCGACGGATTGCACGAGCGCGAAGAGGCCTGGGGCGCGACCTTCGCGGATGATGGGGAGTTGTCTGTCAAGGAAGACACGGCCGCCGGGCTCGGCTTCTTCGGCTCTAGCGGCGAGGAGAACGACGGCCGGTGGGACACGAGCTTCGCAGGAGAAACTCTCGCACCGGATACGAACAAGTCCATGCCCGAGCCGCCAGCGGCCCCGCATCCGCCCGGCGAAACCGAACTTCCCGCTCTCCGACGCCCCGCCGAGTCCGAATCGGCGGAAAGGCCGGCGGATGAGCTTCGTCAGAGCGACCGGCTGGCCGCGGCGGCGATTCGACAGAGCCACGCCCAGCAGGCGGCGCAGGTGGCCCGGCTCCGCGGACGGCTGACGATGCGCGGCAACGCCGCCGGCGGCCGGCGAGCCGAGGAAATGCCCTTCCTCTCGGAGGCGGAACTGGCCCGGTGGGAGGCGGCGTTCGACGCGGCCTACCAGGTCTTCCAGGCGATCCGCAAGGCCGAGCCGGCGTCTCCCACGGCCGAGCAGGCCCGGGGCGAGATTCTGCTGATGGCGGATCGCTGGCGCACGGCCGGCGAGTGGCAGCGTGCTGCGCAGCTCACCGAGCGCTATCTGGCGGACAACCCGCGCGACCCGGAGCTTCCGCAGTTGCAGCTCAAGGCGTCGGACGACTACCTCGCCTGGGCCTCCGAGCCGGTCGAGTCGCGTCCGTCCAAGCAGGAGATGCTCGCCGAGGTGGCCGAGCGCTTCGCCACGGCGCGGGAGCGGCTGGCGGACATCGTCGAGCGCTTCGAGGACCGCAAGCCGGTGGTGCACGAGGCGCAGTGGTCCATCGCCGCGAGCTGGCTGACGCAGGCCCGCGTGGTGCACGGCTTCTCGGCCGTGCTGGCGCGGGGGCAGTACGTGCGTGCGGCCGACGAGGTGCGGCAGGTGGCCGGGCGATTTCCGCAGCACCCGAAGATCGGCGAGATCCCGAACATGCTCTGGCAGATCGCCGAGGAACTGGCCGCCCGCGGCTACCACGACGAGGCGATCGAGGTCTGGACCGACCTGACCGTGCACTACCCGACGCACAGCCAGGCGCTCCAGGCCCGCTACCGGATCGCCCAGACCTATCAGAACCGACTCGGGCGTCCGCTCAAGGCGGCCGAGGCGTACATGGAGCTGAACTTCGCGCGGGCGGACGACGCCGCGGCACAGCAGAACATCCAAGACACGATCTTCGGCATCGGCGCGCAGCTCAAGAACGAGCAGCGGTGGGTCGAGGCCCTGCACGTGCTGGAGAGCTTCGTGGCGAGCTTCCCGAAGCACGCACGGGCGGGCGAGGCGCTGACGATGGTCGGGCAGATCCACCAGTCGAACCAGGCGTGGCAGGACGCCATCGCCGCCTACGAGCGTGTGATTCTCGAGTTCCCCGAGGGCCAGTGGGTCCGCACGGCCAAGTGGGCGATCGCCGAGTGCACGATCAACCTGAGCCAATGGCGAGAGGCCACGCTCGCCTATTACGACTACCTCAAGGCCTATCCGGGCGACGCCAACAAGCCGGAGGCCGAGCGGCGGATCGGCATCCTGAAGGACCTGTCCCGTTACCAGGCGCTGGTCGACGAGGAGGACCACAAGAAGGCCTTCGACGCCCAGTACCAGATCGCCGAGATCGTGCTGAAGCAGCTCTCGAACCGGGTCAAGGCGATCATCGAGTACCGCAAGGTCACCGAGGGCTGGCCCGAGAGCCACCTCGCCGACGACGCCCTGCACCAGGTCGGCGTGACGTATCTGGCGATGAACAAGACCGGGCCCGCCCGCGAGGCCCTGCGGCGCGTCGCCGCGGAGTACCCCAACAGCCCGCTGGCGGATGATGCGATGTTCCGCGTCGGTCAGAGCTACGAGGACGAGGCCAAGCAGCTCTCGGCCGTGACGCGGGCGGAGTCCCGGGAGCGGGCCCAGCTCGAGGCCCAGCACGAGGCATACTCCCGATTCACGCAGGCCCGGAGCAAGCTGTCCAGGGACGTTGCCGAGCGGGTCAGCGAGCTCGAGGCCGGCGGCAAGGGCGAACAGGCCGAGCTGGAGGCGGCCCGCGGCGCCGCGCAGTTGGGGCAGTTCAGCGCGACGAACGCCGCGGTGTACGCCGAGCAGGCGGGCCAGGAGATGCAGCAGATGACGGCCCGCGAGCTGGCGGACCGGCAGGACAAGATCAACGCCGCCCTGCGGGAGGCCGTCGAGGCGTACGACCGGGCGGCGAAGACGCCGGCGGCGGACAAGGCCGACGACGCGCTGCTCCGCATGGCCGTGATCTACGCCGAGAAGCTCGACGACTCCGAGCTGGCGATGAAGACCTACGAGGAGATCGTACGGCAGTTCAGCGGCACGGCCGTGGCGGAGGACGCGAGCTGGCGGATCGCCCGCCACTACGAGCGGCAGGCCGAGTACGACAAGGCCATCGAAGCGTACAAGGCGTTCCTGCGGAACTACCGGCGCAGCGACCGCGCCGGGCAGGCCCAGTTTGCCGTGGCCGAGAACTATGAGCGCCAGGACAAGTGGGTCGACGCGATGGACGCATACAAGAACTACATCACGAACTTCCCCGAAGGCCCGCTGGTCGAGAAAGCCCGCGAGCAGATCAACTGGATTGAGAAATACAGATTGTAGGTAGTTCGTGGTTGGCAGGTGGTGGGTAGTAGCACGATGACCAGGTACGAACCACCAAGTACCAGCTACGAACCACCAACTACGAAAAACCAAAGACTACGTCCCAGGAACCAGGAGACGGACCATGCGTAAGTGGATGCTGACGATCGCGAGCGTGGCGGTGACGATGGCCGGGCTGTGGACACCGGCCGCCGCGCAGGATGCGGAACCTTCGGCCGCGGGCGCGCCCGAGGCGGAGGAACTGCCGAAGGCCGAACGGCTCTTTCGGGACGGCAAGGAGGCGCTGCTGACCGGCGAGTACGAGAAGGCGGCCGGGCTGCTGGAGCAGGCCGTCGCGGAGGATGAAGGCAAGACGAGCTACCGCGTCTATCTCGCCCGCGCCTACACCTATGCCGAACAGGACGACAAGGCCGAGGCGCAGCTCCGGGCGGTCCTCAAGACGACCCCCGACCATGTCGAGGCCGGGCAGATGCTCGCCCGCCTGCACGCCGAGCGCGAGAAGTGGAAGGAGGTCCGCGAGGTCCTCGAGCCGCTGCTGAAGTACCGGCACGATTACCTCACGTATCATCTGCTGGCCGAGGCGTGCCGCCACCTCGACGACAATCGCAAGGCCCGCGAGTACTACGAGAAGGCGGTGGAGCTGAACCCGGAAAGCGCGGTCGATCACTACGAGCTGGCGAACATCTACCTCGCGGGCAACTTCTTCGCCCTGGCGTCACGGTCGTACGAGCGGGCGCTGGAGCTGGGTGCCGACAGCCCCGCGCTGCGGTACAAGCTCGGCTCGGCATACTTCAACCTGCGGAACTACTTCGGGCGGATTCGCCGCGTCGAGGTTACCGGCGGCAAGCCGGGGACGATCAGCGACACGTGGTTCCTCATCGAGCCCGTGCCGGGCGAGAAGGACACGTTCCGCGCGGCCCCGTCGGACTCGGCCATCTACCAGATCGCCCTGGCGATGGACGAGGGGCTCGGCGACCGCCCGGACATCCGGTTCCTGCGGGCGAACATCTACCTCAACGCGCGGCGCTACGCCGAGGCATACGAGATGCTCGGCAAGCTGGAGGAGGCCATCCCGGACGAGGACCGCGCGCTGTACCGCTTCTACCACGCCCAGTCGGCCTTCGGCATCGGCAAGTACGAGGAGTACCTGGCCCTGCTGGAGAAGGCCATCGAGCTGGACCCGGCCGCCTACGAAGCCAGCCGCGTCGAGGCGTACCTCCGCGTGGCCGACCAGCACAACCAGCAGGGCGAGCTGGACAAGTACATCACGTACTTGGAGAAGGCCATGGCCGAGCGCCCCGAAAGCGCGGCGCTGCACCTGAAGCTCGGAGACGCCTACGCCGAGCAGCGCAAGACCGACAAGGCCGTGCGGCAATGGCAGATCGTGCTGGACTTGGAGCCCGACCACCCGCAACGCATGGATCTGCTCAACCGCATCGCGCGGCATCGATGACCGATCGTCCCCCGGCCGGGCCGGCCGGCCGCGCCTACCTGCCGGGGCGATCCGCGCGCAAACGGCAGAAGCGGATCTCGCCGGGCCCGTCAGGGCGCCCCCGTCGGCGCTGACGACGATCCATCTTTCGTGGTTCTCTGCCTGTGTCCCCATGGGGATGGGTTCGCGCTGCCGGTCCGCTGACCGGGCCGGGGGCCCATAGCGCGCTCCGCCCCCCGGCCGTAAGCGCCGGGCCCGCCCCGCGCGGGCGCAACCGGATGCGTGTACAATGCTTGGGGCGGTGCCGCGCGGATGGGCTCCGAAGAACCGCAAGAGACCATGGCCGAACTCAAGAAGGGCCTCCGGCTGGGACACGTATTCTGCATCGCGACCGGCGCGATGGTGAGTTCGGGCCTGTTCGTCCTGCCGGGGCTGGCGTTCGCGCGGGCCGGGCCGGCGGTCGTCGTGTCGTACATCCTGGCGGGCCTGCTGGCGGCGACGGGCCTGCTCAGCACGGCGGAGCTGGCCACCGCGATGCCCAAAGCCGGCAGCGATTACTTCTTCATCAGCCGGGGCATGGGCCCGGCCGTGGGGACGGTCGCCGGGCTGTTCAACTGGGTGGCCTTCTCGCTGAAGGCGGCGTTCGCGCTGGTCGGCCTGGGGGCGTTCGTGGCCCTGTTCGCGCCGATCGACTGGCGCATCACGGCCGCGGCGCTCGGCGTGGGCTTCGTGGCCCTCAACCTCGTCGGCGGGCGCGAGGCCGCGCGCGTCCAGGTGATGCTCGTCATCGCCCTGCTGTTGCTGATGCTGCTGTACATCGGCAGGGGGCTGCCGGCGATCTCGGCCGCACGCTTCGCGGATTTCACCCCGCACGGGCCGATGGGCGTGTTCTCGACGGCCGGGTTCGTCTTCGTCTCCTACGGGGGCCTGCTGAGCATCGCCAGCGTCGCCGAGGAGGTCCGCAAGCCGTCTCGCGACATCCCCGGCGGGCTGATCCTCTCGCTGGTGGTCACGGTGGCCTTCTACGCGGTGATGATCGCGGTGACCGTCGGCGTCCTTCCGGCCGAGCGGCTCGCCGGCTCGCTGACGCCCATCGCCGACGGGGCATTCGCCTTCATGGGGCGCGCCGGGCAGATCGCCCTCGGTGCGGCCGGGGCCACGGCCTTCCTGACGACGGCCAACGCGGGCATCCTGACCGGCTCGCGCTACCTGCTGGCCATGAGCCGAGACCGGATGCTGCCGGGCTTCGTCGGGCGCGTCGGCAAGCGGTTCGGCACGCCCCCCGCGGCCGTGCTGATCACCGGCGCGATGGTCATCGTGCCGCTGCTGGCGGATGTGTACGTGCTGGTCGAGGCCGCGTCGATCGGCGTGATCCTCGCGAATATCCTGGCCAACCTGGCGGTGATCGTACTGCGCGAGAGCCAGGTGCAGAACTACCGCCCCACGTTCCGCTCGCCGCTGTATCCATGGGTGCAGATCGTCGGGATCCTGGGGCTGATCTTCGTGCTGTTCGAGATGGGCGTGGAGGCGTACGTCATCAGCGCCGGCCTGATCGTGGCCGGGTTCTGCCTGTATTGGTTCTACGGGCGGGCGCGGGTGCGGAAGGAGTCGGCCCTGCTGCACCTGGTCGAGCG
This sequence comes from uncultured Planctomycetaceae bacterium, assembly GCA_964531695.1. Taxonomy (GTDB): domain Bacteria; phylum Planctomycetota; class Phycisphaerae; order SM23-33; family SM23-33; genus JAGXKT01. Next base: position 21,641 of record CAZHEH010000020.1, read on the forward strand.
GATCACCGACCGCAAGCTGGTCACCGGCACGTTGGAGGCGGAGCTCAAGGATGTGATCCGACAGCGCGACGAGATCGTCCTCGACCGCTTCGACCACATCGTGGAGGACTGCCCGGCCATCGACGTCGAGGAGGCCATGCCGGCGGAGGCCCTCTTCGAGCGGGCGGCGGACCTCCTGGAGAACCGGCTCGGCCTGGATCGCGGCAAGCTCCTGGCGGCGCTGATCGAGCGCGAGAAAGACAGCTCGACGGTAATCGGCCCGCACCTGGCCGTGCCGCACGTCGTGATCGAGGGCACGGACGCCTTCGACGTCGTCCTGGCTCGCTCGCGGGAGGGGTTCGTCTTCCCGCCGGACAAAGAGGGCGTGCAGGCCGTGTTTGTGCTCGTCGGATCGAAGGACCAGCGGAACTTCCACCTCCAGGCCCTGTCGGCCATCGCGCAGGTCGTGCAGGACCCGGACTTCGAGAAGCGATGGCTCGCCGCCCAAGGCGAGCAGGGATTGCGCGACGCCGTCCTGCTCGGCTCGCGGCGCCGGCACGGGTGAGACGCCCTCGGGCGTGCCCGCCCGGACGACCCCGACCGCGCGCACTCAGTACAGCTTCCGGAGCCACCGCCGCGGCAGCCCAAGCCGGCAGCCGAGAAGGATCAGCCGGTTCGTGACGAAGCCGCGGACCACGCCCACGCGCTTCCAGCGGCGGGCGGACGTGATGACCTCGCGGCGAACCGCGACCAGCCGCCCCCGCCGGCGAAGCGAGCGCACGAAGTCCCAGTCCTCCGCCAGCGGAACGTCCGGGAAGCCGCCGACGGCGTCGAAGGCCCGCTTGCGGGCGAAGATCGCCTGGTCGCCCCACGGCTGGCGGCCGTAGATGGTCCGAAGTCGGACGAAGTGCCGCGCGACGCGCATGCAGAGGCCCTCCAGGTCCGTCCGCCACAGGAAGCCGCCGCCTGCCGCGGTGGGGTCGAGCAAGGCGGTGAACACATCGCCCTGCCAGCCGTCCGGCAGCAGCGTGTCGGCATGGAGGAACAGCACGGTCTCGGCGCGGGCCGCGGCCGCGCCGGCGTTCTGCTGGCGGGCACGGCCGGGTGCGCTGGGCAGCACCCGAGCGCCGAGCCGCTCGGCGCGTTCCGGCGTGCCGTCCGTGCTGCCGCCGTCCACGACGATCAACTCGACGCCGGGCGCGTCCGCGGAGCGCACGGCCGCTTCGATGTGCCCGGCCTCGTTCAGCGCTGGGATGACGACGGAGATCACCGGCCGACCGGGCTCCAGCAGGCCTCCGGCGTGCGACAGGTCCGCAGGGAGGTCCACGTCGGAGAGCTCCGGCAGCAGATGCACACGGAGGCCCTGCCGACGGGCGCGCTCGAGCGTCCGGGAGAGGACCGACGCCGTGCTCCACTGGACCCCGTGGAAGACCGGCAGCGGCCGCGCCATGCCGATGAGCCAGTAGCCGCCGTCGCGGCTCGGACCGAGTACGAGGTCGCGCTCGGCCAGCGCGGCCGTGGCCTCGTCGAGCAGCTCGGGCGTCACGCCCGGGCAGTCGGTGCCGATCAGCAGCGGTCGCCGGCAGCCCTCGTCGAACGCGGAGCGGAACGCCGCGGCCATCCGCCGGCCGAGGTCCTCGCCCGCCTGCCGGCGGTAGCAAGGCCCGGAGCCCAGCCAGCGGCGCATGTCGCGCCCCGTTCCGCCGGCGTGACGCACCTCGATTTGCCGATCCGCGGGGCCGGCCCAGCGGCGGGCGGCGTCCATCGTGCGGAGGGTCATGCGGCGCTGCAGCTCGGCCGCGGGCAGCGCGCCCAGGGCGGGAATCAGCCGCGTTTTCGTCGCGCCGGGCACGGGCCAGCGTGCGAAGACGATCAGCCGCTCCGGCGCGGCCCGCCCCGCCGCGGTCACGCCTTCTCCTCGCCGATGGTGCAGAATCGCATCAGCTCCTCCATCCGCACCGTGCCGATGCAGATGCACGTGTCCGCCCCGCTGTAGAAGATCCGCAGCGTGCCGTCGTCCTCCAGGATCGCCCCGGTCGAGTAGACGACGTTGGGGATGTCGCCCATCCGTTCGTAGTCCTCGCGGGGCGCGAGAATCGGAATAGCGGATCGGCACAGGATCCGCGTCGGGTCCTGGCGGTCGAGGATCACGGCCCCGAGCCGGTAGAGCGGCCCGTGCGAGGTCTGCTTGACGCCGTGGTAGATCTCGAGCCACCCCTGCTCCGTCTCGATCGGCGGCGCGGAGGCCCCGATCCGCCAGGAGTCCCAGGCGTCCGGGCGGACGGTCATCAGCACTTGGGAGTCGCCCCAGTTCAGCAGGTCGTCGGAGTAGCTGATCCACATGTTGCCGCTGCTGCCGACCATCGGCCGGTCGAGCCGGGCGTAGCGGCCGTCGATCCGGGCCGGAAACAGCGCGCCGTCCTTGTTCTCGGGCTCGGAGATCAGCCCGACCCGCTCGAAGCCGCCGAAGTCGTCCGTCCGGGCCAACGCCAGCCGGGCCCCGTAGTCCGAGATGGCGGTGTAGACGATGTAGTACGTGTCGTCGATCCGGGTGATTCGCGGGTCCTCGATGCCCTTGCTTTCGTAGATGCCGAACCGACCCTCGCGGCACGGCGTCATCACCGGCTCGTCATGCACCGTGAAGTGGTAGCCGTCGTCGCTGCGGGCCAGCGCCAGGACGGAATGCCCGCGCAGGTCCTCGACGCGCAGCAGGAGAAGGTACTCCTCGCCGAGCCGGACCGCCCCGGCGTTGAACACCGTGTTGCACGGAAAGGGAATGTCCTCGGCCGTGAGCGTCGGGTTGCCTTCCCAGCGCCGGACCACATCCTGTGCCACGTGCTTGCTCATGCGGGCTCTCCTTGCGGCCGATTCTGGGTCGATTCGCCCGACGCCTCCGGCTCCGGCCGCGGGATGGCCTGCCGCACGGCCTTTCGCGCGATCCGCGTGACGACGTAGACGACCACGATGGTCACGGCCAGGCCGCCCCAGAAGAATACGCGGTCCACCCAGCCGGCCTCTCGTTGGCCGGTCGCCGCCTGCGTCAGCGAGCGCAGCCCCGAGCCGATGTAGCAGTAGGCCACGGTGCCGGGCAGCATGCCGATCCACGAGGCGAGCATGTAGCGCGTGAGCCGCACGCCCGTCAGCCCGTAGGCGTAGTTCTGCAGGTTGAACGGGAAGACCGGGCTCAGGCGCGTCAGCAGGACGATCTTGAAGCCCTGCCGGCCGACGGCGTCGTCGATCGCCGCGAACCGCGGGCGCCCCGCCACCTTCCGCCGGACCCAGCCGCGGGCGAAGGTCCGCCCGACGAGGAAGGCCGCCGTCGCCCCCAGCGTGCTGCCGGCCGAGACGACCACCGTCCCCCAGAGCGTGCCGAACAGGAACCCCGCGGCGATGGTGATGATCCCGCCGGGCAGCATCAGCACGCAGGCGGCGATGTAGAACAGGACCACGACGATCGGGGCCCAGTGGCCCAGCCCCCGCGTCCAGTCGAGCACGGCGATGACGTAATCCTTCACCGGCAGCAGCAGCGAGGCCGTCACCAGCCCCGCCAGGACCACCGGCAGGACGATCACCTTGATCCAGCGCCTTCGGCCCGCGCCTTCGGTCATTCCGTCCGGGACGGCCATGGTGCCGTTTCTCCCGGACGTGTCTGCCGCGGCCAGAGCGGGCAGGACGCGCCAATGCATTCGCGATTCGTCCGATGCTGGGTGCAGACCAGCGGCTCGTCGGCCGTCAGCCGAACGCCCAGCACCTCCCGCGAGATCTCGGCCGCCTTGCGCAGGGCGATCCAGCAGTCCCGCTGGCAGCAGCGCGGCGCGTCGAGCGCGCCGATCTCGGACAGCGCCTCGGAGGTCGCCCGCTGGAGCAGCCCGCGCTTGCGGCCCTCGTACGGCGTGGCGCCCAGCAGCACGGCCAAGCCGATGCCCAGCCCGACCGCGCCGCTGCACGCGCCGAAGAACGCGCATGACCCGCCGGCGAGGGTGCTGCCGCGCCGCAGCGCGGCGTCCAGTTCCGGCTCCCCCGCCTCGCCCCCGGCGTTGCGGTACGCCGCCACGATGATGGCGGGCACAAGCGCGTGGTGCTCCGGCCCGTGCATCGGCACGGCCGGGTGACGCTGCGCCCGGGCCAGCATCGCCGCCATGTCCGTCTCGTCGGATTCCAGCAGCATGCGGCGAATGGCCGTCAGGGCGTCCTCGCTGTGGCAGGCGTCGCAGACGAAGTGGCCGTTCTCGCACACGGCCGTGGCGGGCTGTTCCCGCCCGCAGTAGTGGCAACTCTCGCCCCGCTCGTTCGGGAGGTACGTCAACGGCGCCCCGCAGACCATGCAGTCCGCGGCATGACGCCCGGAAGCTCCGGCCTCCTCGCCGCACCCGCAAGCGCCGCCGGCGGACTCAGCGGCATCGGTCGACGGGCAATAGCTTGACGCGGCCGCCTCCGGCGCCTGGAAGCAACCGCACGTCATCTCCTGCTCGACGTTCGTGACGTTGCCCGACTCGTCCAGAACGAACACCCCGCCGGTCGGCGGCTCGCCATCGCGCCACGGCAGCTCGGCCGCCTCGCCGCGGCGGACCAGCCGCCCGTCCTCGTCCAGCACGGCCGCGAACGGGCCGCGGTACAGAACGGAGCGTGTCGCCGCCTCCGGCCGGGCGGCCGTGTAGGTAAGCGAATGGAACAGGTGCCCCCGGACCTCGCGGTACGGCAGCCGCTTGAGGATCGTCGCCTGCCGAAAGCCGACGTCGGACAGCAATCCCAGCAGCCGGTCCACCCGGAAGGCCCCGCCGAGGCACTCCCCGCGGAGCTTCTCGTTGTACTGGATCGCCAGCGGGATGTCGTCCTGGCTGGCCACGTCCGAGATCACCAGCCGCCCGCCCGGCTTGAGCACGCGGTAGATCTCCGCGAAGGCCTGACGCTTGTGCGGCGAGAGGTTGATCACGCAATTGGAGATCACGACGTCGGCCGTACCGTCGGGCAGGGGCAACGCCTCGAGCAGCCCTTCGCGGAACTCCACGTTCGCGTAGCCGAGGCGCTCGGAGACCTCGCCGCTCGCCGAGCGGGCCCGGTCCAGCATGGCGGTGAGCATGTCCACGCCGATGACCCGCCCGTCGGAGCCGACCCGCCGCGCGGCCAGGAAGCACTCGAGCCCGGCCCCGCAGCCGAGGTCCACCACGGTTTCACCGGGGGCGAGGCCCGCGTCCGCCACGGGGCTGCCGCAGCCGTAGCTGCGGACCCGCGCCGCCTCGGGAACGAACGAGATATCCGTGTCGACGTAGTGGACCGGGTTAACGATGTCCTCCTGCACCTCCTCGGCGGCCGTGCGATAGAACTCCCGCACCAGCGAGTGCCCGTCGCGCCCCGGCAGGGACAGCACGCAGTTCGAGTGGGTGAACATCACGCCATCGCCGCCGTCGCCGCATTCATGCAGCGACTCGCCCATCCGCAGGCGCAGGTGCGGCGCTTCGCCGCCCGCGAACCGCCCCGCCTCCCGCGCGATCAGCCACAGCGCCAGGCGGTTCTGGAGCTCGACGTACGGGTCATGGCCGGTGAACTCGCGCCCGGCCGCGAAGCTGTGGTCCACGTCTCCCCCGCCGACGAGGAACCGCAAGGGGTTGGCGAGGTAGGCCGGCGAGTCCACGAGCGAGGCGCGGCGCAGCTCCGCGAGGCGCGGGCTCGTCCGCCGGACGCGCTCGAGCCCGTCCGCCGCATGCCCGCAGGCGGCCTCGTCGTCGCCGATCAGCGCCGGCGAGGGATAGACCCGCCCGTCCGGACCGATCGCCAGCGACTGCCAGCCCGCGTTGCTCAGGTCGAACCGCGTCCCGGGCAACGAGAAGACCTGCGAGCGCAGGATCTCGACGTTGTCGATCTCCACGTTACGCTCCGCGGCCGCCTCCGCCGCCTCCCGCAGCCGCGGCCAGATCCGCTCGTGCGGGGCGAACTGATCGGCCCCCGCCTTGCCCCGGCGGAAGAGCCACATGTAGTGCACGTTCCGCGCGTCCAGCTCCTCGGCCAGGCGGACCAGCGACGGCATCTCGTCCACGTTGCCGCGGCAGACGGTCATCGCCAGCGTGACCGCGAAGCCCGCCGCGCGCAGACCACGCACGTCCCGCTTCATGCGGGCGTGGGAGCCGGCGCCGCGCAGGGCGTCGTGGCTGCGCTCGCCGCCCTCGGCGCTGACCTGGAAGTGCACGCGGTCCCGCGGCCAGTCGCCCATGCACCGGGTCAGCTCGGCCGCCCCCCGGCCGTTGGTCAGCACCACCACGTGCGCCTCCGGCTCGTGCAGAATCCGCTCGCACAACGTCGGCAGCGGCTCGTACAGCGTCGGCTCGCCGCCGGTGAAGTAGAACAGCCGGCAGCCGAGCCCGAGCGCCTCGTCCAACACGTCGCGGGCGGCCGCGACGTCGAGCTGCTCCCCCGTCTCCGGCGAGCAGGCGAACATGCAATGGCCGCAACTCGCGTTGCAGCGGTTGGTCACGTGCAGCCAGCACTCCCCCAGCCGATCGAGCGTCAGGTGCTCCGCCCGGCCGGCGTAGGGCGCGACGGGGGGCTCCGCCAGGCGAACCAGAAACTGCTCCACCTGCCGCCGCGCCCGCGACGCCTCGACGCCGAACCGGGCTGCGTAATCCGCCGCCGCGGCCGTGGCGTCTTCCGTCGCCAAGTAGCGGCAAAGAATGAAGTCGCCTCGCTCGTCCGGCACGAACCAGTCCGGCGCGCCCGGCCGGAGGTAGATGGCGAGCCCTTCCTGTTCCAGGCGTTCCAGGCGGCTGATCGAGGTTTCTTCTCTCATCAGGGGATCCTTAGAACTGGCGGCCGGACCTGAACGAACGCCCGGCCGTCCCGAGGGCCATCGCCGACCGCGGCCGGCCGCACAATTGTAGGGGACCCTCGCTTGCAGGACGAAGAGCGACACCGGAATGACGAATCAACGACCAAGGGCCGCCTCCCGCGGAGACGGCCCTTGCTCGACGGAGAGGGCAAGATTCCGCTGCGCGTCTCACTGCGTTCGCCGCTTGCGGGCGCCTCCGGCGTCGAACCCGCGGAGCGTCCGCTCGCTTCGCTCGCGTCCGCGGCGTGTTCTCATCCTTCCAAACGACCAAGGGCCGCCTCCCGCGGAGACGGCCCTTGCTCGACGGAGAGGGCGGGATTCCGCTGCGCGTCTCACTGCGTTCGCCGCTTGCGGGCGCCTCCGGCGTCGAACCCGCGGAGCGTCCGCTCGCTTCGCTCGCGTCCGCGGCGTGTTCTCATCCTTTCAAACGACCAAGAGCCGCCTCCCGCGGAGACGGCCCTTGCTCGACGGAGAGGGCGGGATTCGAACCCGCGGTACCGGTATGAACCGGTACAACGGTTTAGCAAACCGTCGCCTTAAGCCGCTCGGCCACCTCTCCCGCTCGTCCAGCCGATCTGTGCGAAATGCCTGCAAACACCCGCGCGCTGCAACCCATCCACGCGAACCCCGAGTCTATCGCTCCGCCCCGGCAACGTCAAGTTGCTCGGCGCTTCCGTCGCCCCTGCCGGGGCTCCCAACTCGGGCAGGCGGCTCTCGACCCCCGGTCTCACGGCCAGGACTACCTTCTGCCGCCGCTGCCGGGGCGCCGTGGGTGGGCGCCGCGGCCGGGAGGAACGTCTACCGGCTATGGAGCAGTTGGACCTCCTCCGCCGACAGCGCGCGGTTCCAGATCATGACCTCGTCGATGGTGCCGAACGGCATGAACTTGCGGCTGAAGCCGGTGCCGCCCAAGCTGCCGCCGCCGAGATGAATCGGCGCCTTGTCGGCGCGCAAGAGGCCTTCGTATTCCTTTGTGGCTTCCAGCCGGCCGTCGAGGTACACGGCCGCCTCACTTCCGTCGTATGTGCCCACGACGTGATACCAACGGCCGGTCTCGAGGATGGACTCGCCGATAACGCGGCAGCCGCCGCCCTTCTGCGGCGCGCCTTCCCGGCAGACGTTGAAATGGAGCCGACGGGCGTGCTTCGCCCAGGCCGGGCGGGTCTTGACGTAGCCGAGGCAGAACGTCGGGTTCCACCAGAGGTCGCTGCCCTTGTTGACGATGTAGCCGTGCTCATTGCCGCCGCCGCCGGGAAGCTTGAGATTGTCCAGCTTCATCCAGGCGGCCACGGTCACCGCCTCGCGCATCTCGACGCTCTCGCTGTTGGGGACCGTGACGTGGTCGCCGGTGCCGTCCAGGCGACAGCCGGCGCCGAACCGGCCGTCGTCCGTACGCACATCGCCGAACGCCGTGCCGTCGTTGCCCGTGCCGCTCAGGTCCTCGATCTTGCGCGCCTTCCCTTCGAAGGTGAAATGCAGGATCAGCCCCTCCCCGAGCCGCTCCAGCCCCTTGGGACACACCTCGAGACTGCGCAGGTTTGCGAAGCTGCACGACAGGTCGCCGAACTCGCTCCGTATGCTGATCTTCGCCCGCAGGGGGATCTCCGCCCGCAGGATGTCCCCGCGGATCAACTCACAGGTCAGCTTTCCGTCTTCCGTGACCGTTACGCGCCGCAGCACCTTGGGGCGCAGGACCACGCTGCCGTATTCGGTCTTCAGGCGAAGTCCCGACCAGTCCGAGACGCCGGTCAGCTTCGACCCGTCCGCCAGCTTCGCCACCAGTTTCACGTCGCCCGCCGCGGCCGGCAGGGGCTTGGGCGCCCGCGTGCGGCGGGCGGTGCGGAGTTGGTCGAGCCGGACGGCCAGCTCACCGTAGATGGTGGTCACGGTGAACCGCTTCCGGCGGATTCGGCCGGTCAACTCCGCGTCGCCCGTGACGATGCGGTCCAGGTCTCCCATGGCCGCGGCGCCCTTGACCTTCGCGTACGCCTTGAGGATGCGCGCGGCGGCGGCCTTGCGTTCTTCGTTCGGGGAGTCGGCAGCCGCCTCGACCCGAGCCGTTGCGATGGGGCCGAGCTCGCACAGCTCTTTCTCGGCGGCTTTGCTCCGCTCCCCGTCCGGCGACCCCAGATGGGCGATGAGCGTCTTGACTCGCTTCGCCAGCTCGGGATGGGCGTTGAGCCCGATGGCCAGCCCGACGACCTCTCGCTCAGGAATGACCAGGTCTCCGTATTCGGTGGAGACCGGAATGTCGCCGAATTCCGTGGCCGTCACGATGCTCCCGTCCATCATCTCCAGACGGAGTGCGGGCCTTTCCGCTTCCGGCGGGGCGGACCCAGCTTGGTAGCAGGGGACAAGACACAGCGCCATGACGGCAATGGCTCGCGATGCGGTGGTCATTTTTCGGATCCTTTCGGGCCCATGGTTCTGCATGGGAACTGGGCCGATCAAGCTTCCCGGAATTCAGACGCTCGGCGCGATGGCGGGTTCCAGCTTTTTTCCCGGCCGGAATGCCGGCCGGTCCGTCCACGCGGGTGGCGCCCCGAACGCCGAACGCCGAGCGTAGAACGCCGCGGGCCTCATCTCCGCGTGCTCAATTCCTCGGCCAGCCGGTCCAACGGGAACGGCGGACGGGCCAGCGGTCTCGTGGCCAGCGACATCAGCAGCAGGGCGCTGTCGTCGCCGGCGATCCGGTTCACTCTCACGGCCCCGCACTTGGAGCACCGGTGGACGAGGGCCCATTCGTCGTCGCGGCGGACGCAGACGGCGATGGGCTCCATCGGGCCTCGGCAGCCGCAGCGGCGGTCGCCGGTCCGCAGGTCCACATGTACGCTCCAAAGGCAGTGCGGGCAGTGGTTACGGTGGCGCGTGCCGGCCGCGTCGGGCGGCGGCACAACGCGCCCGCAATGATCGCACACGAACGCCGACTCGGTGCCGGCATCCGGCGCGCGGTTCTTCGGTCTCCGTGTCAAGCGGTGCTCCTCGGGGCTGTCAGCCATCGGCCCCGGCCGTCAGGGGTCAGTTGTCCGAACGCAAGCGAGCGCCGCGATGGAACGCCGACGCGGGTCGCGTGGTCTTTCCGCTCTCAGGCCTCGGCCCTCGCCTGAGCCGCGTGTCGACGTTCGCCCGCCGCGCCCACTGAGCCCGGACCGCTGAAAACTGGGGTTCGGGGCTTCCTGCTGGCAGGCAGCGGCGTTCGCTGTCGCGGGATGGGGATCGGCCACGTCGCGGCTGAGATGCGGCCCCTACGAAAACGGCCGCCCGATGGGGCGACCGCGGGAAGTCAGCAAGATGCCGGCGTTCCTATGCGCGGACCCACTCAGGGCGCGACGACGCAACGAGTTGACCGGTGACGGCAGTCATCAACGCCCTTTCGTGCTGGGGGTCTGCTCACGGAGGAACGACGATGGCAGTATTCTACTCGCCGAGCGCGGGAAGTCAAGCGTGGAGGCGGTTATCAGTCAGTTATCAGCGAGAGCGCTTGCCGAGCGGCTCCGCACTTCGCAGAGCGAGAACTGAGGGTCGAGAGCCGAGGACGTAGGCGCCGCTTGCTCGGCCCGGCCGACGGGCAGTCGGTGCCAAGAGCGCAGCTCGATCCCTCGGCGCGGCAGCGCCGGCTGAGGACTGACGGCTGCTGGCTGAGGCCCGCCTCCCCCCTTGCATGCCTCCCCCCGCACTCGTATAAGGACTATCCAGCCAATTGATCATGAGGAAGAAGCCATGAAGGTAATCGCGCAGACGGCGGCATTGCAGGACGCGTTGACGCTGACGGGCAGCATCGTGGCCACGCGGACGCCTAAGCCGGTTTTGCAGTGCGTCAAGCTCGTCGCCGAGGGGGACGTGCTGACGGTCCTGGCCACGGACCTCGAAGCGGGCGTGCGGTACCAGGTCACGGCCGTGCAGGTCGAGGAAGAGGGCGAGGCGCTGATCCCCGCGGCCCGGCTGGCGGGCATCGTCCGCGAGTCCGGCGACGAGGAGAGCTTGTCCATCGAGACGGACAAGGACGCCTGCCACGTCCGCGGGGCGGGCAGCCACTTCAAGATCTTCGGGTACGACCCGGCGGAGTACCCGGCCGTGGCGGACTTCGAGGGCGACCCGGACTTCCGCATGGACGCGGGTCGCTTCGCGGAGATGGTGGGCAAGACGCTCTTCGCCACGGCGAAGGCCCACAGCCACTACGCCATCTCGGGCGTGCTGTGCGAGGCCTCCGGCAAGAAGCTCCAGCTCGTGGCGACGGACGGGCACCGGCTGGCCCAGGCCAAGGGGCAGCTCGCCGACGCCGCGGCCAAGGACGTCACCGCGATCATCCCCTCGAAGCTGATGAGCTTGGTGCAGCGCGTCGCGACGGAGGGCGAGGAGGTCCTCGAGGTCCGGGTCGAGGAGAACCAGGTCCTGGTCCGCACTGCTCGGGCCGTGCTGATCAGCTCGCTCGTGCAGGGCAACTTCCCGAAGTACTCGGAGGTCGTGCCGAAGGACGTGACGCACACGGCCAAGATCAACACAAACCAGTTCGAGCACCGCATCCGTCAGGCGGCCCTTCTGACGAACGAGGAATCGCGCGGCGTGCGGCTGGCCTTCGCCGCGGACCAGGTCACGCTGACCAGCCGGACGCCCGAGGCGGGCGAGGCGGAGGTCGCCTGCCCGGTCGAGCTGGAGGGCGAGCCGATCGAGATCGGCTTCAACCCGGCCTTCCTGACCGACGCCCTCCGCGTGATCGACACCGACGACGTGTCGTTCGAGTTGTCCGCTTCGAACAAACCGGCGATGATCCGCTCCGGCACGGACTTCCTCTACGTCCTGATGCCGGTCGATCTCGGCTGACGCGCGGCGATTCCGCCGCGGGGCGCTACATTGGAATCATTGAAGCTTGCACCGCGCGCCGGGCGAAGAGGTATCATGGTCCCCGGCCGGGACGGATCGAGAGGCAGTCATGGATGATGCACAGCTCCGCACGATCTGGCAGCAACGGCAGCTCCGCGAGCCGGCCGTGCCGCTGGCCCGGCCCCTGACGGTCCTGATGAAGCGGGACCTGGCCCGCCGCGTCCGCAACTTCGGGCAGCTCGCCGAGATTTGGGACGAGGTCGTGCCGCAACCCGTCCGCGACCACACCGCCATCGAGGGCTTCTCCCGCGGCGTGCTCCGCGTGCTGGTGGACTCGGCCGCCCACCGCTTCCAGCTCCGCATGATGCTCGACGGCGGGCTCCAACGGCAGATCCAGTCCCGCTTTTCCGGCGCGCTGAACAAGATCAAGCTCGTGCCCGGACACTTCGACGCCATCGAGCTGGCCTAGGAGATATTGTCAATAGCTGTGGATGACGGGATCACGTTCACGCGGCCATTGCCTTGATGCCATCCACGAATCGTACTCCGCGAATCACCTCCGGCAGCAGTCGGCTGCCGTTCAGTCGTCGCCATCGTTTCTCGGCCGCACAGGTCAGCTTGAACACCATCGTCAGGCATGCCGTCCGGCTGCCCGAGCCCTTCGTCCGACGATGTCGCAGCCGCACCGTCGCGAACGTGCTCTCGATCGGATTCGTCGTACGAATGTGCACCCAGTGCTCGGCCGGGAAGTCATAGAAGGTAAGCAGCACGTCCCGGTCCTTCCGCAGGCAGGCCACCGCCTTGGGGTACTTCGCCTCGAACGTCGCGGCGAACAGGTCGAAGGCCTTCTCGGCCTCGGCCTTCGTCTCCGCCTGCCAGATCTCGTGCAGCATGGCCTTGGCCTTCGGCTGCACGCCTTTGGGCATCTTGTCCAGCACGTTGGCCGTCTTGTGCACCCAGCAACGCTGCTCCCGTGTGGTCGGCCACGTCTTCCGGCACGCCGCCCAGAAGCCCAACGCCCCGTCGGCCACCGCCAGCTCCGGGTCGATTCGCAAGCCACGGGCCTGCAGGTTCCGCAGCAGCTCCAGCCACGACTGCTCGGACTCCCTGTAGCCGTCGGCCAGGCCGATTAGCTCCTTCTTGCCGTCTTCCGTCGCGCCCATCAGCACCAGAATGCACTGCTTTTTGTCCCCCGCGTCCCCCAGACGGACGTTGAAGTGGATGCCGTCCGCCCAGACGTAGACGTATCGCTTGGCCGACAGGTCCCGCCGGGACCAGTCCTTCCATTGGTCTTCCCACTTCCGCTTGAGCCGGCAGATGTTCGTCGCGCTGAGCCCCTCGGCCGAGGGACCCAGCAAGGCCTGCAGGGCCTCGGGGAAGTCGCTCGTGCTGATCCCCTTCAGGTACAACCAGGGGACCAGCTCGTCGATGGCCTTCGTTCGCCGCAGATACGGCGGCAGGATCTTGCTGGTGAACCGCATCCGGCCTGCCTGCCGGCAGGCAGGTTGCCTTGTTCGTCGACCCGCTTGTCGTTGACACGCGGGCGTGCGGCCTCCACCGGCCCCACGCCGGTCTGGATGGCCCGCGGCGGCATATGCCCGTTACGAACCACCAGCCGGTGGCCCTCGGCGTCTCGCTGGTCGGCGTAAGCCGCGATGTACTCGGCCACCTCGTTCTCGATGGCCGTCGCCAGCATCTGCTGGGCGCCCTGGCGGAGAATCTCGCCCAGCACGTCCCGCGCCTGCCGGCCGGAAGAATCCATTGTCAAAACGCTGTCGGAGACGGTAGCCTGTTCCATGTGGCGTATTCCTTTCTGCTGGAAGTTCTGACCTTCTCAGCACCAAGGATACGCCGCGCTTTTGCGCCCGTCATCCACAGCTTCTGACAATATCTCCTGGCCTAGCCGATCCTCCGCATCCCCACAGATTCCATGCCCGTGTTGTGTCCTCGGAACCCGCGCGCCATAATGCCGCGGACACCTCCGGCGGGGCGCTGCCGCACCGCCGAAGCGAAGGACCGCCCATGGACCCGATGATCGCCTGCATCGCCGGTGAGGAAGTCGCACGCCAATGGCACGACGGCACGCTGGCCGGGGACGCCCTCGGCCGCCGGGAGACGCCCTTCGGCCCCAGCGGCGAGCTGTACCGCGTGACGAACCACGACCGGCCGTTCTACGCCCTCGCCCGCTACGGGCAGGGCGCCGACAAGATCGCTCCGTGCCGCGTCAACTCCCGCGCCGACATCTACGCCCTCAAGGACCTCGGCGTCCGCGGCATCGTCGCCTGGGGCTCCTGCGGGGCGATCACCCACGACATCGCCGTCGGCGACCTCGTCCTGCTCGGCGACGTGATCGACCAGACCTACCTGCGCCCGCAGACGTTCTTCGAGAACTCGCCGCTCGGATACCTGCGGCAGTTTCCCGTGTTCTGCCCGGAGCTGACCCGCGCGACGGCGGCCGCGGCCCATGACCTCGATCTGGCGCATCGGGACAACGGCATCGCGGCCGTGCGCGAGGGCCCGCGGCTGGAGACCCCGGCCGAGGTCCGCATGCTCGCCGGGCTCGGGGCCGAGCTGGTCACGCACCTGTTCGTGCCGGAAGCGTTCCTGGCGCGGGAGCTTCAGCTCTGCTACGCGGCCGTGGCGTATGTGGTGAACTACGCCGAGACGGGCAGCCGTCACCGCCCATTCGCGGCCGGCGGGCTGTTCGGCGGCCTGGCCGGGCCGTCCGACGCCGAGCGCGTCGCGGAGACGACCCGGCGCATGGGCGACGTCGTCGCGGCCGTGGCCGAAACGCTCGACGAGGCCGGGCCGGGCTGCGACTGCGCCCGGACGATGGCCCAGAACGTCGAGCACTACGACATGCCCGCCGACTGGCGGAAGTGGTGCGGCTGACGCGCGCCTGCACCACAAGGCCACAGAGAACGCGGGGGTCGGCGGCGCCGGATCGGCGGCATGCGCCTGTTGTGTGCTCCTCCGGACGGCAGCCGTAGCCCCCAAGCTCCACTTCCTCTCGGCGTTCTCCGTGCCCTCCGTGGTGAGCGCTGTTCGTCAGCGGTTGGCGTAGGCCGTGGGCGGCTCGGACTTGGCCACCACCGCCAGCGTCACGCTCGACGCCCCGGCCCGCAGCAGCGTGCGGGCGGCCTCGGAGGCCGTCGCCCCGGTCGTGGTGACGTCGTCGACGAGCACGATCCGCAGGCCGGCGACGTCCGCACCCCGGCGCGGCTTGAACGCCCCGCGAACGTTCGCCAGCCGTTGCGTCCGCGAGAGCCGCACCTGCGGGGCCGTGTGCCGGGCCCGCGCCAGCACGTCCTCCAGCGGGAGCCCGAGCCCGCGGGCGACCTCCCGCCCGAGCGTGCGGGCGTGGTCGTAGCCGCGGAGCATCCGCCGCCGCCAGTGCATCGGCACGGGGGCGACCCGGTCGGCCGGCGCGTCCAGCCGGGCGGCGACCGCCTCGGCCAGCAGGCGGCCCAGGCGGCGGCGCAGGGCCTCCATGCGGTGGTACTTCAGGTCGCGCACGGCCGTGCGGAGCGGGCCGGCGTACGGGCCCAGCCGCACCACGCGCGCGAACCGCGGCAGCGGCGCGGGGCAGGCGCCGCAGCCGTCGTCGCGCTCGGGGATGCCCGGCCCGAGTGTCGAGCCGCACCGCGGGCAGTACCGCAGCGACGCCAGCGAGAGCAGCTCGAGCCCGCAGGCGTCGCAGAGCCCTCCGGCCGTCGGCTCGGCCGCGCCGCACCCGGCGCAGACGCCCGGCAGCACCAGGCCCCCCAGGCCGCGAACGCACGCGCGGGCCGCCGAGGCGATCGCCCAACCCGGCATCAGAGCCCCGCCTCCTCGTCTCGCCCGGACAGCACGTAGACGGTCCGCAGGATGCGGATCTGCCAAAGCCGGACGAGTTCCGGCGCGGCCGGCTCCACGCGCGGCAGGTGCGGCGCCGCGGCCGCCAGGACCTCGCCGGCGGCTTGCCCGATGAGGATCGTGTCGATTTGCCCGGCCGTCCAGCCGTGCTCGACCAGCAACTCATCCAGCAGCCATCGCGGGTCGGCCGCCAGCAGCGTCGTGAGCGTCCGCCGGCTCGGCCGTCGGGCGAGCTGCCGCCGCGCGGGGGCCAGCATGTCCTCCTCGCCGAGCGCGGCGAGTGAGCCGCGGATCGCCCGGAGCACCTCCGGGTCGCCCTCGCCCTCGATGCGCCCCGCCTCGAGCAGACCCCGCAGCCGTCCGGCCGCCCGGTCGCGCAGCCGCTGCCGCTCCGCCGGCGGCGCCAGGGCGGGCCCGAGCCCGAGCAGCACGGCGCCGATCGCGCGCTCGCCGGAATTGTGCACACGCTTCAGCGGCGGCGCATCGGGGGACGGGAGCATCTCCAGGCCCAGCTCGACGGCCCGAGCCGGATGCGCCCGCGCCGCCCGCCAGGCCGCGATGTCCCCGGCCACGGGCGATTCCTCCCCCGCCACCGCCCGCAGCAGCCCGGCCGAGCCGGGCGCATTCAGCCGCCACAACTCCGCCGCCGCCACGGCCGACACGCGCGGCATGGTGAGGAAGTCCGTGCCCGTCGGCTCCGCCGGGTCGTAGTACCTCGCCCAGTACGCCAGCCGGGCGACGCCCTCGCGCCGCAACGCGTCCTCGGGCGGACGCGCCCCGACCTGCTCGCCCACGCGGGCCACCGCGTCGCGGATCAACAGCGGAACCCTCTCCGGGGACCGCACGCGATCCAGCAGGTCGATCACGTCCGCCAGAACATCCAGCTCCAGCCGCCGCGAGGCCGACAGCGCGGCGAGCATCTGCAGTTCGCTGCACGTGCCGTCTCGCGCGGCCGTCAGAACGTCGCTCACGTCCCCGGCCACGTCCGCCCGCTGCCGGTCGGTCAGCTCGCACCCCCCGGCGGCCAGCAGTGCCATCGGCTCGGGGTAGGCGTTCGCCTCGCGCGCGCCCTCCAGGCGGCGGAGAACCTGGTCCCGCGGCGCGCCGGTGCCCAGCAGGCCCGCCACGTGCAGGAGCCGCTCCCGGCCGGGCTCGTCCGCGGCCGTCAGGGCCCCGCCCAGCAAGGGCGCCGCCGCCTCCGGACGCAACCGAACCGCCGCCCAGCACGCCGACGCCGACGCCTCCGGCGACACGTGGCCGATCCGCTCGGCCACGCCGTCGAACAGCGCCTCCCGCCGAGCGGCTCCGGCCGCCAGCGCCGCGGCCGTCACCACCATCGGCTCTTCGTCCGCCAGAAGCTCCGCCAGCACGTCGTCCGCGCCGAGCCCCGCCGCCAGCAGCGCCGCCGACTCCCGCAGACGCCAGCTCTCGCCCGTCGCGGCGAAGTTCAGCAGCCGCCGGACGTGCTCGTTGTCCCGTCCGTCCAGCACGGCCTCCGCCACGAGTTGCTGCCGGAAGAGGGATGCCCGGTGCGGGCCGATCCGCTCTTGGGCCGTCTCGGCCTCGATCGCGCGCAGTCGGTCGATGCGCTCCCCCGGCTGCCGAGACGGATCGAACGCGCCCAGCTCGCGCAACACGTCCACGATCGCCAGGAAGTGCGCATCCCCCGCACCCGACAACGCCCGCTCGTAGCGCCCGGTCACGCGCGGATGCTCCTGCCCCAATGCCACCGCCTCCCGCGCCGCGAAGCGGCGCATCGACTCGTCCCCCGCGCCCAGCCAACGGACCATCGCCTCGGCCGCGGCGTCCTGGAGCTCCGGCGAGGGCGCCTCCAGCGCCCGGACGAACCGCACGGCCGTCCGCGCGGTCGCCGCGTCCCCGGTGCGGAGCTGGTGGATGAGCCACCGCTGCTTGGCCCACGGGTAGGCCAGAACGGCCGCCCCGGCCGCCACGGCCATCGCCAGCGACGCCGTCAGAAGCCGCCGATACCACGGATGATCCCGCAGGAAGCGAAGGAACCGTCCCATGCCGTGTAGTGTACGTCCGGCGTCGCGCGCCCGGCAAGCGCACGGCCGGGCGCGTTCGCGCTCGGGCCTGTCCGCCCGGTCCGCCGCGGCCTATAATCCGCTCCGGGCCGCCGGCCCATGCCGAAAGGACTGCACATGACCGACACCCGCACCGAACAGGACTCCATGGGAACCGTCGACGTGCCGGCCAAGGCGCTCTACGGCCCGCAGACCGCCCGCGCCGTGGCGAACTTCCCGATCTCCGGCTGGACGATGCCGAGCGACTTCATCGCCGCGCTGGCGCTGGTCAAGCGCGCCGCGGCCGAGGCGCACCGACGCGCGGGACGGCTCGACGCCGCCAAGGCCGACGCCATCATCGCCGCCGCCGAGGAGGTCACCAACGGAACGCTCGACGCCCACTTCCCCGTCGATGTCTTCCAGACCGGCAGCGGCACCAGCACCCACATGAACGCCAACGAGGTCATCGCCCGCCGCGCCGAGCAGCTCCTCGCCGAGCGCGGCGCCGACGCCGGGCCCGTCCACCCCAACGACGACGTGAACAAGGGCCAATCGTCCAACGACGTGATTCCCACGGCCATGCACGTCGCCGCCGGCGTGGCGATCAGCGGGCGGCTCGTGCCCGCGCTGGCCGGCCTGCGGGACGCCCTGGCGGCCAAGGCCCGCGAGTTCGACGCCGTCGTCAAAATCGGCCGGACCCACCTGATGGACGCCGTGCCCGTGCGGCTCGGGCAGGAGTTCGCCGGCTACGCCGCCGGCGTCGACGCCGGCATCGCCCGGCTGAGTCACGCGGTGGACGGGCTCTGCGAGCTTCCGATCGGCGGCACGGCCGTCGGCACGGGGCTCAACGCGCCGGAGGGATTCGCCGCGGAAGTCTGCCGCATCCTCGCCCAGCGCACCGGCCTGCCGCTGCGCGAGCCCAAGGACCGCTTCGCCGCACAGGGCAACCGCGAGGCGGCGCTGTTCGCCTCCGGGGCGCTCCGCGGCGTGGCGACGACCCTCGGCAAAATCGCCTCCGACGTCCGCCTGCTCGGCTCCGGGCCGCGATGCGGGTTCGGCGAGCTGATCCTCCCGGCCGTGCAGCCGGGAAGCTCCATCATGCCCGGCAAGGTCAACCCGGTGATCTGCGAATCCGTCATCCAGGTCGCCTGCCAGGTGGCCGGGTGCGACGCGGCCATCGCGGCCGGGTGCGCGGGCGGAGTCGGCGGCCTGCTCGAGCTGAACGTCGCCATGCCCATGATGGCCTGGAACCTGCTGACGGAGATCGACCTGCTTACCCGCGCGGCCGAGACGTTCGACGCCCGGTGCGTCCGCGGGCTCAAGGCCGACGAGCCCCGCTGCCGCGAACTCATAGAGCGATCGCTGGCCATGGTCACCGCCCTGACGCCACGCATCGGCTACGACGCGGCCGCCGGAATCGCCAAAACCGCCCACGAATCCGGCAGGACCATCCGCGAGGTCTGCCTCGAACGCCGCGTCCTGCCCGCCGAAGAGCTGGACGAACTGCT
>CAZHEH010000020.1:40747-47073 GCA_964531695.1 uncultured Planctomycetaceae bacterium
GGATCGCGCCACTTCGTGGCGAACCTGCCCGGCCCGAGGCACGTGATCGCCGCGATGATCAATCTCGACCAGATCGGGCGCGTCGGCCACAACCGCGTTCTGATGATGGGCCTGGGCGTGATGAGCCGCGAGATGGAGGCCGTCCGGGCCGCCGCGAAGCGCGACCCCGGGCTGAAGATCGTCCACGTTCCTCTGACCAGCAAGGAGCACTGGTCGGACCAGGCGCCCTTCGCCAAGGCCGGCATTCGCACGCTGTTCTTCTACGACGGGAACATGAAGACATACCACACCATGCAGGATACGCCGGACTCTCTCAACAACAGGGGCGGCGCGCAGGTCACGCGGCTGGTCTACGAGGTGCTCCGCAACCTGGATGCGATGCACGCCCCGAAGCCCGCGAAGTAAAGCACGGAGACTCCGAATGCCGATGGCGACCACCGGCAGCGCGAGAGGCGGGTGGCGTGGCAGAGTGGCGGCCGCGTGCGTGCATGCCCGCCTGGGGGGGCAGGGAACTCACGGGACGGGCCACCCGCCACATAGCTGACAGGCCACGCGCCCGTCGTCATTGGGGCTTCGGGCTTGTCTCGCCCTTCCGGCTTCGTCATTCGTCATTCCGCACAGCCGTCGTCGAGCGCCTCGTCCGGTGAGGGCGCCTCGTCGTCCGCCGGCCGTTTGACCGCGTTCATCAGCGTCCGCCAGGTCGGGAAGCGCTCGGCGCCGCTGTCGGTCAGGTGCAGTACGACGCGCATCAGCTCCGGGTCGAAGCAGGCGGCCTTCTCCATGAGCTCCAGGGCATTGGCGGGCTCGTACAGGCGGCCCTTGCGGTACTTCTCCAGACCGGCCTCGTGGCGTCGATGGTCCAGCTCCACCTTCGAGTGGACCCACTCACGGTGGGTCTTCTCGCCCATGGCGTACGGCACGACGTACTCGACGCTCTTGGCCAGCGAGCCGCCCTCGGGCGAGGTCCAGTCGTACAGGTCCAGCCCGTCCGGCCCGAGCATGACGGCCAGGTCGATGGGTTTCTTGAGCGAGCTGCCGTGGTAGGTCAACGTGTCGCGCCGCCTGAGGTCGCGGCTCGTGCCGTCGGCGTACAAGCTCTCCGTGACGAACCGCTTGACGCCCTCGCGCGCCTCGTCGATCCACTCCGGCTCGTCGAGAATCATGCCCGTGATCGCCAGCAGCCGCACGCTCTTGCCGTAACGATTCGTGAAGCGCTCCGATTCCGCCACGGCCGCGCGGTGCAGCTCGCCCAGCCCACGGACCCACGCGTCGACGCGCTCCCGCTGCTCCGGCTCGAACGTGTCCCGCAGCGCGTGGTACGCCACGAGCATCGGGAAGAACTTGTTCTCGTTCACGTCGTTGCCGGTGAGCTTGTAGGCGCTCGTCCAGGCGAGCGTGAACCGCCGGAGCGCCCCGGCCGCGGCGTCATCCCCGCTGACCTGCCAGTAGCGGAGGATTCGCGCGACCTTGGCCATGTCGCGGAGCTTCTCGACCGTCGCGATCCGCTTGGGGTTCGTGTTGACCAGACCCTCGTAGTGGATCACCTCCAGCGGCCGGGGTTCGTCGTCCAGCAGCGGTGCGGCCTCCGCCTTGGCCCGCTCGGCCAGGGCCGCGGCCTCGTCGTCCTGCTCGACCCGCGCGTGCAGCCGCTCCCGCTCGGCCGCCGACAGCGGCAGCACGGACGGAATCGAGAACTCGCCGACTTCCTCCGCGGCCAGCGGCGCGGCCAGCACCGCCAACATCGCCAGACCCGCCATGGATATGCGCATTGACGTCATGGTTTCTCCTGTGCGCTCCGTGCATTGTCCGAGATGCCCGCAATCCCGGAACACGGCCGGACAGGCCGGCTCCGCCCCGGCGCACCCGTCCACCCTACCATGGGAGCTGCGCCTCGACCAGAGCGCCCGCGCCGCGACGGCCGTGAAGGAGCAACTCGGAGGCCGCGGAGCCGGCCACAAGCGGCTACTTCCCGGTGCGCACGGGCGCGCGGGCGCGGGACTTCGTCCTCGAATCCTGTTTTGGTTTTGACTTGCGCGCGTCCCGGCCGTAGACTCTTGCACGCTGCACAGGACGTGCGGCCGAGGGATGGAAGCGCGTGCCGCTCGCCCGTGGCGGATCGGGCCGAGCGAGGATGAGGCCGGCAAGGACGTTACGGCAAGGCGGAACGCGCTCCCGGCAAGTCTGCGTCACGGAAGACGCCGTCCCGTCCTGATTCGGACGGATTCATTCAGGACATGGTTGGCTCATCGTGGTCGTTATGCGCTGAAAAGGGCCCGGCTCATGGGGAAGGTGGATCACACGTTGTGGCAGAAGATCATCCAGCAGGTGATCGCGTCGGGAGGCAACATCATCCGTCCGTGGTTCACGCAGATCGAGCCGATCGCGCTGGAGCACGGGCTGCTCGAGATCGCCGTGCCCGGCCCCGGTGAGCTGCAATACTGCCGGGACCACGCCACGGAGCTGTTCACCCAGGCCGCCCAGGCCGCCACCGGCCGCCTCGTCGGCGTGTGCTTCCTGACTCAGGCAGACGCGGCCAACGGGCAATACGCGTCGGACGACGTCCTCACGGCCGCACCGGAAACCCAGGACCTCGACCCGGATTGCACCTTCGAATCGTTCGTAATCGGCCCGTGCAATCGCTTGGCGCATGCCGCCTGTATGGCGGTCAGCGACTCGGCCGGCAAGACCTACAACCCGCTGTTCATCCACGGCAGCGTCGGGCTGGGCAAGACGCACCTGCTTCAGGCCACGGCCATGAAGGTCCACCAGGGCCGCAACGACCCTCAGATCGTCTTCCTCTCCTGCGAGACGTTCGTGAACCACTTCATCCAGTCGGTCGAGCGAGGCGACCTGTCGGGCTTTCGCTACCGCTACCGCCACGCCGACGTGCTGATGATCGACGACGTGCAGTTCCTCTCGGATCACGAGCAGACCCAGGAGGAGTTCTTCCACACGTTCAACACGCTCTACCAGACACAGAAGCAGATCGTGCTGTCGAGCGACCGCTCGCCGGCGGAGATCTCCGGGCTCGAGGAGCGGCTGGTCAGCCGGTTCAACTGGGGCCTGGTCGCCCGCATCGGTCGCCCGTGCTACGAGACGCGCGTCGCCATCGTGCACAAGAAGGCCCGCATGCGAGGCATCGACCTGCCCGACGAGGTCGCCTGCCTCATTGCCGGGACGATCGACTCGAACACGCGCGAGTTGGAGGGCGCCATCGCCAAGGTCGCCATGCTCGCCCAGGTCGCGGACCGATCCATCGATCTCGCCCTGGCCGAGGAAGCCCTCGGCGCCGAGCCGGCCCCCTCCCAGCGGGACGTGACGATCGAGGACATCCTCAAGGTCGTCACCGGCCACTACGGCGTCCGCCTGGCGGACCTGCAATCCAAGAAGCGCAGCCGCTCGATCGCCCTGCCGCGCCAAGTGTGCATGTACCTGGCCCGCTCCCTGACCCGCCACAGCTTGGAGGAGATCGGCGGCTACTTCGGCGGGCGCGACCATACCACCGTGCTCCACGCCAAGCGGACCATCGAGACCGCCTGCCGCAACGATCCGCAGTTCCAGGCCTCCATCGACCGACTCGCCCACGAGGCCCGCGCCAACGTCTAATCCACCCGGAAACGCCCCCTCGCTGTCCAACATCCGGCCGTGGATAACCTGTCGCGCGATTGTTGCCCGTGCCGCCCGGAGCCAACGCCTGCCGCCAGGCCCCCTGCCCAGGGCCCGAGGGCTGTCGGATCCGTCCCCGCTCCTCAACAGACCGGTTCCCGGCCGCCCGACAGGTTATCCACAAGCGCTTCGCGTGCGGTTTCAGCTCGCAAGCGGCTACGGGAATAAGACTTAGGTCGGTACGTCACGACACAACTCGCAGAACCCACAGGGTCTAACGATACGGCTATGAAGATTCCTTTGAGTACATAACACAGCCACTCGCTCGGACCGATGGGCTCAGGCGTACCGGAGCCGGGCCAGCGAGTAGAAGGCCCGTCCCTGTGCAATGTACTTGCGCTCGAAGTTCGTACCCACGATCCGGCCGCCGGTGTCGGTCATCCGGGGGAAGGGCATCCGGGCGAAGCCGGGCACGTCCGTGAGGATGCGCCGGATCTGCTCGAAGTAGCCGACGTGGTCGGTCACGATCAGCAGCTCGCCGCCGGGGGCGAGAGTGCGAAGGAGCCGGGGCAGGAAGCGAACCTGAAGAAGCCGCCGGCGATGATGCCGTCGTTTCGGCCAGGGATCGGGGAAGTAGATATGCACGCGGGCGAGGGAGGCGGCGGGCAATCGGGCGAACACCTCGCCGGCGTCGGCATGGAGCATGCGGACATTGCTCAGGCCGGCACGGCGGACGCGGTCGGCCGTGTAGTGGCAATAGCTGCCGGCGTATTCGATGCCGAGCAGGTTCACCTCCGGCCGGGCGGCGGCCCGGGCCAGAACGAACGTGCCCTTGCCGCAGCCGACCTCCACCTCGACCGGCCGTTGGCGGCCGAACAGCGCGGCCGGCGCGATGGGGCCCTCGCCGCCGACATCGACGACGATGCCGCGCGAGTCCCACTTTCCGCCGCGGTGCAACTGCTTGGCCGAGCCCTGACGCATGGGTCCAGCTTATGGCTCGGGGCCGGGGCCGGCAAGCGGCCCTTCCTTGCGGCGCTGGACGGCCGATGGGATACTGTCCGCATGCTTCGCGAAGCGGCATCTCGCTTGTTCGGGCGGGCCTCGGCCATCTGCATCGTGGCTTGCTCTACGCTTGTCGGCTTGGTGGCCGGGTGTGGCGGCCCGGACTACGACGCACTGGCGAAGCAGCTTGTCGTCCCCGCCGACCTGCCGGGGCAGTTCCTGCTGGCCGTGGCCGGTACGGAGGAGGAGCTGATCGGGCACGGGCGGATCCAGGCGCATCGGCGCGTCGAGGCGGGGGACGGCGTCGAGATCGACGTGTGGGTTCTCAAGAGTCGGCTGATCGACGCGGAGGACCCGGACCGCCGGATCACGCGCGGCACGGTCGTGGCGCTGCATCCACTGTTGACGAGCAAGGCGTGGTTCCTCGACTTCGGCGAGGCCCTGGCCGACCGCGGCTGGGACGTGGTCCTACCGGACCTGCGGGCCCACGGCCGCAGCGGCGGTGAGTACATCACGTGGGGCGCCAAGGAGAAGCACGACGTGCGGGCCGTCTTGGATGAGCTGCTGGCCGAGGGAGCGGTCTCGGATCGCCTGTTCGTCTGCGGGGCGTCGATGGGCGGCATGGTCGCGGTTCAGTACGCGGCCGTCGAGCCGCGTTGCCGCGGCGTGTTGGCGGTCGCCCCGCCGCGCGATGCGCGGGAGATCTGCCGCCGCATCCTGCTGCTCGAGAGCGAGGCGGACTTCGACGAAGCGCTGCGACGGGCGAGCACGCTGGCCGACTTCGACCCGGACGAGGCGGATACCGTCGCGGCCGCGGCGGAACTGGATTGCCCGCTGATGGTCGTGCACGGCATCTGGGACTTCATCGTGCCGTTCGACCACAGTGCGGCCGTGCACGACGCGGCGCCGGGCCCGAAGCGGTTCATCCCGCTGATCGGCGCCGGTCACGCATCCGAGATGGGCCGCGACGAGTGGCTCGCCACGCAGGTCGGCACGCTGAGCGAGATGGCCCGGGCGGCGGGTCGCTGACAACACGCACCCGCGAGGTTCCCGGCGCGAAGCCGACCCCCGGAACTCGTCGGTCGAGCCCGGGGGCCGGTCGCCGTTCCGGAGTCAGGCCGTCGTCGCTACTTGTCCTCGAAGGCGACGACCTTCTGCATCACCTTCATTTCGCCCATGGCGTCGCTCATGGCCTTGACCGTGCCGCCGGGGACGTCGTCCGAGGTCCAGACCTTCGAGGTCACGGTCTTGTCGCCCATCTTGACCTTCGTCTCGGTGACCTTGCACTCGACCTCCTTGCCGTCGATCGTCACCGTCTCGGTGCCGAGGTCCTTGACCTCCGTGCCGGGCGGCGTCCCGGCCGAGTCGTCGCCCGTGACGAAGCGAGGCATGGTCTGCATCTGCGGGGGCATCTCACTGCCGCCGACCTCCATGACCATCTCGATCTCGACCTCTTCCTCGCCGACCTCCTTGACGGTCCAGGTCGCCATCGTGCCGCCCATCATCTCGTATTTCACCATGTCGCCGACCGTGGCCTTGCCCCACGGCGTCTCGTGTTTGCCGCCGCCGGCCTCGTGCGCGCCGTGCGCCGCTTCGTCCATGGCTTCGTGGGCGTCGTGCCCGGCCTCTTCCATGGCGTCGTGGGCTTCGTCCATGGCCTCGTGGGCGTCGTGCCCGGCCTCTTCCATGGCGTCGTGGGCCTCGTCCATGGCTTCGTG
>CAZHEH010000020.1:47173-59444 GCA_964531695.1 uncultured Planctomycetaceae bacterium
GGGCGTCGTGCCCGGCCTCTTCCATGGCGTCGTGGGCCTCGTCCATGGCTTCGTGGGCGTCGTGCCCGGCCTCTTCCATGGCGTCGTGGGCCTCGTCCATGGCTTCGTGCCCGTCGTGCGCCGCTTCGTCCATGGCTTCTCCGGCGTCGTCACTCAGTTCGTCGCCTTGGTCGTGGCCGTTGTCGTCGCCGTGGTCATGGCCGTTGTCGTCGCCGTGGTCATGGCCGTTGTCGTCGCCGTGGTCATGGCCGTTGTCGTCGGCCGCCTGGCGCTCCGGCTCGCCCCTATCCGCCGTTCCGTATTCGTCCTCGTCGCCGCCGCAGCCGACGGCAACCAGCCCCAACGTCAACAACGCGACCATAAACACTGCCAGCGCCTGCTTGCTCATGGCTCATTCCTTTCCTGCAAGGGGAAAAATGCTCCGGCCCTTTCGCCCCGCACGGGGCGACACACTCAGGGTAATTGTACGCGCCCGGCAACGCCAGCTTGACTTTTCCGCCCGTGCGGCCGAGAGTACCCGCGGATGAAGACCGGCCCGGCCGGGAAAGGAGCCCCCATGAGCAAGCCGGCGATCGCCCGCGTCATCTGCCTGGCCTCCCTGGCCGGGATGACCGGCTGCGGACCCCAAGAGCACGTCGCCCTCGAGGACGCCGGCTTGCGGCCCACCGCGGAGGTCGAGCCGACCTTCCCCCGGCGTGTCGGCGGCTCGACCGTCATGGTGTTCCCGACCGTCGTGCGACACATCGACGGCAGCGAATACAACGCCGCCTCGGCCGCGCGCATCGCGCGGTTCCTCCGCGAGCATGAATCCGCCACGGCCATGATGCGCGACGACCGCGTCCTCCTCGACCTCGCCGAAGACGGCGGGCAGTGGGACCTGTTCCAGCGGGGGCTGCACCTCGTCGGCGCGCACCTGGCGGCACATCCCGTGGCAACGGACTACGCGCTGGTCGTGGAGGTGCTCGTCTACGACGTGCGCGGCGGCGGGCAGGCCGTCGGCGGCATCCAGGGCTACCTCCTCGACGCCCACGGCCGCAACGCCTTCAGCTTCCTGCTCAACTCGCACCACGAGCTGTTCGCCGACGCCCCCCTCCGCGCGCCCGAGGCGAGCCCCGAGGCCCGCCAACACCTCGCCCACGAGGCGACGGACGTCTACCTGGCCGCGCTGAAGCGACAACTCGAAGCCGCGAGGTAGGCCGCCGCGCCCTTGACCCCAGGCCGGACGCGGGTGAGAATGCCGCCCGTCAGCCGGGGGGGCGAGGGGTCGGCATGTACCGGCGCGGGTTTTCTCTGGTCGAGCTTCTGATCGTCATCGCGGTCGTTGCGCTGCTGTTGGCGGTGCTGTTGCCGTCGTTGGGGCGGGCGCGGGATTTGGCCCGGCTGGCGAGCTGCGCCGCGCGGCTGCGAGACATCGGCACGGCCGTGGAGAGCTACGCGGCCGTTCACGAGCGTCGGCTCCCGCCGTTCGCCTTCTCAAGCATGCTTTCTCCGTCTTTGCCGGTTTCGGGCCATTGGGGCGGTGCGGACCAGGTCGCGGACCCGGCCGTGTTCGGCCGGGGGAACGCCGGCATGGACTACGTGAACCTGTGGGCCCTGACGCCGGGGGAGTTCACCGACGCGGGCACGTTCGTCTGCCCCGGCGCCCCGGCCGAGGTGGCGGGCGGCGAGTCGAGCTACTTCCCGCACACGCGGCGGTTCAGCACCTACTGCCTGCGATACCCGCCGAGCGAGGGGCTCTTCGCGGCCGCACCGATCACCTGGAGCCGCTACGGGATGGGCATCTACGTGCTCCAGGCGGGCGGGCAGGACTCGCCGGTGATCACCGCCCCGCCGGCGATTCGCGGGGAGCGCGTGCCCGTCGTGCGTCTGGACCGCGTGTACTCGCTGCTGCCGGAGGTCGGCGGGGAGTACGACCCCGCGGCCGACGTGCTACTGGCCGACACGTTCTGGCATCGCGGCGTGGACCAGCCCGCGCCGGACCGGGCCGGCGTGGCCGGCTATCGCCGCCGGGCCGACTGGTGCCACGGCCGGCAGTTCAACGCCCTCCACGGCGACGGCAGCGTCGGAAGCGCCACGGACGACGGGACGATCGCCGAGGCGGTCGCGGGCAGCCCATCCGGCGACTACGACGCCCCGGCCGCCGAACGCGTGTGGCGGCTCCTGGATTCCCGCGGCGGGTGACGGCGGGCTCCCGAATCGCTACACTGTCCGGATGCGGATTCTGCTGAGCAACGACGACGGCATTCTCGCTCCGGGCATCGCGGCGTTGCGGGAGGCGGTGGCGGATCTCGGCGAGGTGACGGTCGTCGCGCCGGACTCGCCCCAGTCGGCCGCGGGGCACGGCATCACGGTGCACCGGGCGCTGACGGCCCAGCAGGTCCGCCTCGGGGGCGACGGTCTGACGGGCGTGAGCGTGGACGGCCGGCCGGCGGATTGCGTGCGGCTGGCGGCCCGCAACCTGATGCCCGAGATGCCGGAGCTGGTCCTAAGCGGCGTCAACGCCGGCGCAAATGTCGGAATCAACGTGTTTTACAGCGGGACGGTCGCGGCCGCGGCCGAGGGGGCCATGCTCGGCATTCCCGCGGTCGCCTTCTCGGCGCAGGTGGCGGACGGGGCCGTGGACTTCCCCCGCGCCGCCCGGCTGAGCCGCTGGGTGCTCGACCGCCTGCTCCGCGTGGGCCTGAGCCCCGGCGAGCTGCTGAACGTGAACATCCCGGCCGGGCAGGGCCCGCCGAAGGGGCTCCGCGTCGTGCGGCAGTCCACCGCGGAGATCGAGGACATCTATACCCTCGACTCGGACGAGGGCGGCCTGCGGCGGTTCTCGCTCGGGGAGGACTACCGCTTCATCGGGCACGAGAACGACGACGTGACGTGCCTGGCGGAGGGCTACATCACGCTGACCCCGCTGCACGTGGACATGACCAATCACGCCCGGCTCCAGCACTTCGCGGCCGGGGAATGGGGCGAGCCGCCGGGGTGACATGCCATGTCGGCCGGGCCGGAACCGGAAATGCCCGCGCCGCGTACCTAGGATGGAATACCCGACACAGGAGCGAATGCAGTGCTGTTGAGCCAGAGCCGACGCGTGGCGCGCATCTGCGTGCTGACACTCGATCCGGTCCTCGCCCGCGACGTGCAGGACCGGCTCGGCGATGAACCCCGCCTGCGGGATGCGGAGGTCGTCCTGCCCCCGTCCGCCAAGGGAGCGCCGACCGTACAGGGCCTGACGCGTCTCGCCCGCGCGACGACGACCGCGCGCGTGCTGATCCTCGACGTGCGGAGCTGGACGCTGCCGAAGCTCCAGGGCGTGTACAACCGCGTCGTCGGCTACAACCGGGCGGACCTCAACCGCCGCTGCCACAGCATCCTCATCGGCGACGGGCCCGCGAGCTTCCCGGACACCGACGCCGGCGTCGAGGAGTTCCGGCGGCTGCTGGCGAAGTTCCGCGTGGACTACAGCCCGGCCGCGTTCTTCTTCGACCCGTGCATCCACTACGGCCGCGAGCAGCGCCGCACGCTCGGGCGCGCGTCCGCTGCCGGCCTGCCCGACGCCCTGCCCGACGAGGTGGCCGGGCTGTTCCCCGACCGGCCGGTGACGGTCAGCTCGCTGCGGGCCCACCTGCGGGCCGCGGGCGTGGCGGCCGAGCGCCGCCGCCGCGTGAAGCGAAAACGCTGGGACAAGCTGGCCGATTCCTTCCTCGGCCGCTACGAGCACGCCCGGCCCGACCGCGGCATCGACCTCCAGGCGGCCATGAGCAAGCAGGGCTGCGCCGTCGCCGGCGAGACCCTCCGCGTCCACACCTACCCCGCACACTTCGAGGAGTGGGTCGCCGACCTGCTGGGGTGACGGGCGCTACCGGCGCCGCCTCCGTCGCAGAAGCGCCACACCGCCCAAGGCCAGCAGCGACATCGTCGCCGGCTCGGGGATCTGTGCGAGTTCGCCGCCGTTGAGTGCGATGGTCGCGCCGGAGTCGATCTCGGGCAGGTGGCATGCGTCCCCACGCGTGGTGCCATGCTTCCCCGTTGTCTGGCGAAGCATGCTCCGGAAGCCACCGGCCCGTGGGCCGAGGCACGCTTCCGCAAGGGAAGGCATGGCACTGCCAAGCGGAAGCGTGCCACGTGGCTGTTTGGGATCAGCCAAAGAGAGACGGCGACCGTGCCGGAGGCTTCGGTGGGTAGAAGAGGCCGATGACGAGCCATTGATTCAGGGGATGCCGTGACCCGACGAAGAAACTAACATCCTTGTCGGGGCTGCATATTTCGCCAAGGAATTTGTCCCGAACACTCCGCAGTGCTTCCTCCTCGCCCTTGGACTTGCGTTCTCGCAGGAACAATGCGCCGAGCTCCCAGTCCTCGAACATCAGGCGATGTGGCTCGTCACTGTCGTCACACTTGAAGACGTAATGGAAGCGGTACGGGATGCGCTTGAGCTCTTTCTTTTTGCCGAACAGAAGGGGCTCATTCAGACTTGCCTCGTGCTTCGGTGACCACTTGTCTTGGCCCTTGCTGATCTTCAGGTCCAGCACGTGGCTAGGCTTGATGATCCCCAGAGATGCTCGGTTCTCCTCCCATTTCCGTTCAAGCTCACGGAGCGTATGGTGCGGCATGGCATCCACAATTTCACGGCGGCGACGCCAGCCATGGGCGCTCGTGAGAGGTTCTCCGAGTAGCCGGATGGACCTGATGTCGGGTTCACGACTTTCCGGCCTGGGGTCATTCTGATACCCGCGTAGGGCAAGACCAACTTCGATCCATTGCCACTTCTTATACTGCTGCTTCTTTGGGAGGTATCGGTATGGGACCGGATAGATGCGGAGCCATTCCCTCGATTCCGAGATGGCTGCCGTGCAGACCGTTTCGTCATGCCTCACCGACGGGTTCGGATAGGTCTTGACGACAACCAGCGCTTTGGTCAGCTGAAAACCGGCTCGCATTCAGTCCCCCGAATATCGCGCACCGGAAGATGCGTGATTGACGCGATGGTCTGTGCCAGGCGCGTTCGATGGCAGAGCGCAGGATCCGCCTCCATGCAAAGTAACACGCTGGCCTTCTGCGTTACGAGATCGGACACCTGCCGTACCGCCTTCGGCTGCGATGGCAGCAGAACCTTGGCATAGTGGTCGAAGAGCCTGTCGTAGTCTTTCTTGTTCTGGAGGTTCCGACGCAGTTGGGCGGGGATGCCCACTTCTGGAACGTGGATGTATTCGACTCCGACCTTGTTGGCGACGCGCCCCAGGGTGCCCTTATGGAAGCCGTAGCGGCGCGCAACCGGGTTGCTACGAACGTCGATGATTCTGCTAATCCCCGCAAGCATCAACTCGTCGAGCAGGCGGTCGACTGACCATCGCTCATACCCAACCGTATAGACGGCCAATTTCGCCTGCTTGCGCTCAGCCAGTCTCCTGATCCTGCTGTTCGTCGTGTACCACGGGAACTCGGTGTAGACGTAGTCAACCAATTCTTCTGGACGGTGCCCGCCAAATCTTTCAACAACACGAGCGGCATCGGATCGAATACCGCAGGGCAGGCCGCCCGTGTCCCCGCACGCATCATCGATCCGCTCCCACGCCTTCCCATCAGCGGCTTCTCGCAGATACCCATCGCGCACGAGACCATCGGCCTCGCGGAAGAGAGTGAAAGAGAACGGTCCATAGAGGTACGGGACGAAGTCGTAAAACGTCGTGCCGCCGCCGCTCTGAGTCTCTCGCGCAACCAAGAAGGCCCACTTGGTCAGCTCCAAGTGGCCCACAGCCCGGCCGGCTCGTTCGATCATGTACAGCAGGCATTTTTGCCGGTTCAGCATTCGACGCCTCGCGGTGGTCTTTCCCTCCATCCTATACATCGGTCGATCCTCCGGCAATCCTTGATGCGTGCCAGGACGAGCCCCTCCGCGCAGTTGCGACTCGCGGGGGGAGGGGGCATGCGTCCCGACGCATGGCGCCATGGATTCCCCGTCGTCTGGGGAAGCATGCTCGTGAAGCCACCGGCCCGTGGGCCGAGGCATGGTTCCGCAAGCGGACGCATGGCGCCCCCAGGCGGAAGCGTGCTACCGGTTCGCCATCGCCTCTGCTTGCCCCGTTTCCTCTTCGGCCGCTACCCAGGACGCACCGGGGCGGGTATGATGCGTCCATGAGCGATCCGACCGATCTGGCCAAGCTGGATGAGTTGCTCGAGGCGATTCGCGGGTACGACGACCCGCGCCGGGCCGCGAGCGAGTGGAAGCAGGTCTACCGTCTGCTCGGCAAGACGGAGTTGCCGTCCGGTCGCGTCACGGCCGTGGTGGGCATGCGGGACGTGCCCGGGCTGGTCGAGCTGCTCGAGCGGCTCCGCGGCGGCGACGCCGGGCCGGCGCACCAGATCGACCCCGAGACGCTCCGCAAGGCCCTGCACGCGTTCCGCAAGCGGCTGAAGCTGACGGTGTTGGACGAGGAGTCCAAGCTCGGCCGCGGGCCCCTGAGCAAGGGGGCCGTGTCGCGGGAGGACCGGGCGATCAGCCCGCCCGTCGAATGGCCGGAGGAGGTCTGGCAGGCCCTCGTCCACCAGGGCAAGCTCCGCTACCTCGGGCACGGGCTGTACGATCTGCCGACCTGAGGGCGAAGGGCCGCCCGGGGTCGCGGTGACCGGCCGCATGGCGTATACTCTTGGGGTCCGCATGGGAGACAGGACCATGAAGGAATACCACGGCGATCTGGTCGCGCCGGCGAAGGCGAAGTTCGCCCTCGTCGTCAGCCGGTTCAACGAGTTCATCACGAGCAAGCTGCGCGACGGGGCCATGGACGCCCTGACGCGGCACGGCGTGTCGAGCGACGACGTCGAGGTCGTCTGGTCGCCGGGAAGCTGGGAGATCCCGCTGCTGACGCAGAAGCTCGCCGCCTCCGGGCGCTACGCGGCCGTGGTGTGCCTCGGCGCGGTCATCCGCGGCGGGACGGACCACCACCAGTACATCGCCGCGGAGGTCGCCAAGGGCGTGGCCCAGGCGGCGATGGCCTCGGGCGTGCCGTGCGTGTTCGGCGTGCTGACCTGCGACACGATCGAGCAGGCCGTCGAGCGTGCCGGCACGAAGGCGGGCAACAAGGGGGCCGACGCCGCCAACGCGGCGCTGGAAATGGCCAACCTGCTGACCCGGCTGCCGGGCGGCGCCGAGACGTAGCACATGCCCTCCAAACGCCGCCGCGGACGACGACTCGCGCTTCAGGCGCTCTGCTGCCTCGACGTGCAGGGCGAGGATGCGCGCCCCTCCGTCGGGCAATTCATCTCCGAGAGCAAGGAAGAACCCGACACGCTCGACCTCGCCCGCGAACTGCTCGAGCTGGCCTTACGCGACCGCCCGGCGTGCGACGAGGTCCTCGCCCGCCACGCCCGGCACTGGGACCTGACGCGACTGGCGCTGGTCGACCGGAACATCCTCCGCCTCGCCACGGCCGAGATGCGAGCGGACCGCGCGCCGGGCCGGGTCGTCATCACCGAGGCCATCGCCCTGGCGCGGGAGTTCTCCACGGCCGAGAGCCCGAGGTTCATCAACGGCGTGCTGGATGCCGTCGCCCGCGAGCTGCGCGGTCAACAGTAGGGGACGCTCCCCCGCTCCGCGCCTGCGTTGACGGCGGGAAGGCGGTATTCCGCCGTGATGCCGAGCCAAGTAGGACGAGACCCGATCCGTCGGGACTGCACACGCAGCCGAGGGCCCGGCCCCGGCTGGGTGGAATGGGCCCGTTCACGGGCCTTCGCCCGCCCGCAGGCGGGCTCCGTCGCGCGGCCGGGCCGACCACGGGCTTCTTCCCTCGCCGCCCTTCGGCTCGTCCCGGCCCGCCCGCCGCAGGCCGGACATCGCAACCTGCGCGCTCGATCCTGAAATCGGTTGTGTGCCCCCGGATATCCCGATATTCAGAAGTACTTTTTGCCGATCTCGCGAGCTTCGGTAGAATCCCCTGAGAGGTCGACGGCGATCGACGGCCGGATCGCATCGGGGCCGTCCCGGCTGGAAGGCCTCCGAATTGCCTGGGCGTTTGTCTGTCCGCCGGTTGCGCTGCTGCCGACGGGTCGGCCATTGCAGGCGGCAGTCAACGGAGCTGTGCTCGGGCTGTCGGTCTTGGGCGTCACGAGGCATTTCGCCACTTGGGGTCTGTTTGGGGTTGTCGGACTCATGGTGTGTCTGACGCACGCCCTGATGGCTGGGATCGAAACGTGACGCTCTATACGGGAAGGATGGTATAGGAAATGGCGAACGAACGGATCATCGAGCTCCTGGGAAAAGAGGCGCAGCAGCTACTGGAGTATCAGGCCAAGGGGTTCCCTTCCGATTCGCTGCACCTGCCCGGTCCGGACTTCGTCGCTCGCGTGATGACGGCAAGCGACCGTCCCAATGCGGTCCTGCGCAACTTCCAGGCCATTCTGGACCACGGGCGACTGGCTGGCACGGGCCACGTGTCCATCCTGCCGGTCGATCAAGGGATCGAGCATTCGGCGGGGGCAAGCTTCGCGCCGAATCCCATCTACTTCGATCCGGAGAACATCGTCAAGCTGGCCATCGAGGGCGGCTGTAACGCGGTCGCCTCAACGCTGGGCGTCCTCGGTGCCGTCAGCAGAAGATACGCGCACCGTATCCCGTTCATCGTGAAGCTGAACCACAACGAGCTGCTGACCTTTCCAAACACGTATGATCAGATCTTCTTCGGATCGGTTCAGCAGGCGTTCGACTTGGGCGCTGTCGCGGTCGGAGCGACGATCTACTTCGGCTCAGAGGAATCCTCTCGCCAGATGCGGGAGGTCGCGGACGCCTTCGCACAGGCCCATGAGCTTGGCCTGGTTACCGTGCTCTGGTGCTACCTTCGCAATCAGGACTTCAAGACGCAGCAGGCTGATTATCACCTCGCTGCCGACCTGACCAATCAGGCCAACCACCTCGGCGTGACGCTTCAGGCGGACATCGTGAAGCAGAAGTTGCCCGAGGCGAATCGCGGCTTTGAGGCACTGAAGTTCGGCAAGACCCGACCGGAAGTATACGAACAGCTTACGCCGGGAGACCACCCGATTGAGCTGACGCGATATCAGGTCGTCGGCTGCTACATGGGACGGGTGCCCCTGATCAACTCCGGCGGAGCGTCGGGAAAGGATGATTTCGCCCAGGCGGTCCGCACAGCGGTCATCAATAAGCGAGCCGGCGGACTCGGGTTGATCAGCGGCCGAAAGGCATTTCAACGTCCCATGGAAGAGGGCGTCAAGCTGCTCAACCTGATCCAGGACGTCTACCTGGACGAATCGATTGCGCCGGCGTAGTTGAACGCGCCCGGTTGTGTCCCGGGCGGCTGGCCTGGGTGGTCGCCGGTTTCGTCGGGCGCGCCGGGTTCCTGACTCGCGATGGCGCCTCGTCTAGTCGGACGCGCAAGCGGGCTTCCACGCGGGAGAACGCCGCTGTGCCGGAGGCATCGCCACACACGGCCGGACGCACGCTGGAACGCGGGCCGCACCGCCGCTTCGCGCTGGCGGTGCTGCTGGCCGTGCTGGCGGGCCGCGGGGGCAGCCCGCATCGGGCCACACTGGCGAGAACCGCCACCAAGGCGACCAGCCCCGCCGCGACGCATGCCTTCCGCTTGGGGCCTCGAACCCGCGTATCCTGCTTCGAAGATTGGCTCATCATGTCACCCGTAAGCTTTCTCGCATCCCGCAAAAAAGGGGACAGGCTGCTCTGTAGAAAACCTCTCAACGGACACCAAAGGACGAGGATGTTGTGGGTGATGACCTTGAGCATCAGGGCCCGGCACTGCGACCAGTAGCCTCGTGCATTGACGGCCGGACCCAGCCGCCGCTTGATCATGCTGACGGTGGTTTCGGCCTGCCAGCGCTGCCCATACCCGGTCAGGTGCAGCCGGGAATGCATCAGGCGTCGGTAGTACCCCGTGGGCGGCTTGGCCGTGGGCCGGCCGATCGCCGCCGGGATCAGCGTGCGAATGCCCAGATCCTCTCGCGCCACGCAGTGAGCCCACTCGGCGTCGTAGCCGGCGTCGGCCAGCAAGGTGTCGATCTTCGCCCGGGGCCAAGCCTGGCACAGCATCGGCTCGAAGTGCGTGATGTCCGGCCCCGGCCCGCGCATCGGCATGGCGGCCAGGATGAGGTGATTGGCACAGTCGCACAGCAGCGCCAGCTTGGGGAACCGGCTGTAGGTTGTCGATTGCCAACGTTTTCCGCCCTTTTCGCGACGCCGGATGAAGTAGTGGCTGGTGGAGTGCGTCTCGAAGCCGCTGGAGTCGAGGGCCGCCTGCTTCACCCGGGGGCGCCGTTTGGCACGCGGCCGGGCGCGGAGCAGCGTGGACTCCAGCAACCGTTGCACGGGGGCGTTGCGCAGCAGGCGTCGGCATGCCTTCTGCAGCGTGGTGTAGTGCGGGACCTTCGGCAGGGCGAGGGCCTCGCACAGCGTGGGCATCTCGGCCAGCATCGCGGTGATCCCACGATAGTCGGTTCCGAAGAACTCCTTGAGGACCAGACAGGCGAACAGTTGGGGCTGGGTGTAGACCTTCGGGCTGCAACGATGGCTGTAGGCAGGCAGCGCGTCCTGCCCGACGGCCAACGCCACCAGCGCGACCTTCCGTGGCGACTTGCTGGTTGTGCTCATGATCCATCGTGTAGCCCCTGGCTTCCGATCGCGCAAGTCTATTTATGGAAAATAATTAGAGTTTTCTACAGAGCAGGACAGGCAGCTTTTCCGTAACCGCATCCCACCAACCGTCACGACGGGAGGCTCGGAAAAGTTGCCTGTCCCCCTTTCCCTCCCGGACTGGACAAGTTGTTAGTCCCTGCGATTCATGTCGCTTAGGCGTTGATATTCTACCTTGGCGATTTCCTTCCTCAATCGCGACATGTACTCAGCGTCTTCCCAGTCTTCATATAGAACGATGTACCATTGCCCGTAATGTTTTCTGAGAACCAGTGAAGTGCCTGACTCTCCGATCCTGACACGTGCCAGATCCCTCCGTGCTTCGATCTTCCAATTCCCTTTCCCATGGCGTACTTCTTCTCGAAGGTTATCTATCGGGCTTGTGTATTCTGTGCCGAGAGCCTTAGGGAATTCGCGTCTGATTCGGCTGTCCCAATAGACAAACTCCTTCCACTGCCCACGTAGTCGGGGATGAATCAGGGAATCAAGATGGGGGTATTCCTCTGACTCGAATTTGTAATCCAGCGCCGACATTAACGCCTGTGGAGATGAGCAGCTCTCGTTTGGCTCAACCGGCCCAGTGTCGCATCCAATCAGCATGGTCGCCATAATAAACACAATAGAACAATTCATGGCGTAACAGTTCCTCGTCAATGTCATCACCATCGTCCCGCCTCCGGCGTATCATAAGGTACCTTGCCCGGTGCTTTTGTGGCCTCAATATATACCCTTACATGGTAATAGGGGGAAAAAGGGGACAGGCAGGGACAAAGGGGACAGGCAGCTTTTCCGTAACCGCATCCCACCAACCGTCACGACGGGAGGCAGGGAAAAGCTGCCTGTCCCCTTTTCCCGCTACCATCGCCTTGTCAGCCCTCGCTGTCCTCCGGCGTCGGGGCCGGTGCCTTCTCCTCGGGCGCTTCGTCCGCGCTTTCGTCCTCGCCCGTCTCCTCGTCCTCGACCTCCTCAACCTCCTCAAGGTCCTCGGGAACCCCCAAGACCGCAACCATCGCACGCTGCGGATCGTCCTGAACCTCCTCGGTTTTGAGGGACAGGAACCCTTCCGAGATTATCTCGCCCTTGTGCCCGAACTCGTACACCGCGTAGTTGCGTAGCCCCCGCCCCATTCCAGACGGCGTCAGAACCACATAGAGTCGACTCCCCGACACGCGCCGAAACCGCCACGCCTCGCCGCGGACACCGTCCCACACGGAGTACCGGCATATCTGCAAGACCGCCTGCTCCGCCGCCGCCTTCACGTCCTCCTGCTCAGCAAGGGCATCGCGGTCGTCGGCCATAATGCGCAGGAAGAACTCCTCATCATTGAGTGACAGCAGCGACGTGCACACATCGCCCAAGAGCTCCTCGGCCTCCAGCCGGGACAGGCCGCACTCGCCCAAGGCCCGAACAACCGCGGCGAAGGCGCATTCTGTGTATGTGTCTCCGTCAGCGTAGTCATCGGCTGAGTCCTCCAGTACCGCTCGGTATCCCAAGGTGAACTCCTCCGGTTTCCTGTCCCATTGAAGCATGCCGAGCCGTAAGGTGGGGGACGCGAAGGACGTCATTGACGTGGCCGATACGTGCGTAACATCTCGGGGCACCCAAATGGGTTGCGCATTCAAG